>JBGAPX010000015.1:0-43786 GCA_044221045.1 Gemmatimonadales bacterium | reverse complement strand
GCCCCGGGACCTTCAAGCCGGTGGAGGTCGAGGATCCCGCCGCGCATCCGATGCACCGTGAGGTGTACCAGATCCCGGCCCCGGCGGCGGAGGCCATCCGGAGGCTGCGCGCCCGCGGCGACAAGCTCTGGGCGGTGGGCACGACGGTGGTCCGCGCGCTGGAGAGCGCGGCCACCGACGACGGCACCGTCCCCGAGGGTCCCGGCGAGACCCGGCTCCTCATCACCCCCGGCTTCGGCTTCCGGGTCGTGGACCGGCTGCTCACCAACTTCCACCTGCCCCGCTCCACCCTGCTGATGCTGGTCGCGGCCTTCGGCGGATTCGAGCGGGTGATGGCCGCGTACCGGCATGCCGTGGCGGCCCGCTACCGCTTCTATTCCTACGGCGACGCGATGCTGCTGCGATGAGGACCCGGGCGGTTGGCGCGCCCGGCCGTGTCCCCTTACCATCTGCCCATGTTTGAATTCCAGCTGGAGGCCACCGAAGGCGCCGCCCGCGCCGGCCGCCTGACCCTGCCGCACGGCGAGGTCGAGACGCCGGCGTTCATGCCGGTCGGCACCCACGGCGCGGTCCGCGGCCTCCACCCCGCGGAGGTCCGCCGCGCCGGCGCCCAGATCATCCTCGGCAACACCTATCACCTCCACCTGCGCCCCGGCGAGTCGGTGGTGGCGGCGCTCGGCGGCCTGCACCGCTTCACCACCTGGGACCGCCCGATGCTCACCGACTCCGGCGGCTTCCAGGTCTTCTCGCTCGAGGGCCTCCGGAAGATCAGCGAGCACGGCGTCGAGTTCGTGAGCCACATCGACGGCTCCGTGCGCACACTCACGCCGGAGTCCTCGATGGAGATCCAGTGGGCCCTGGGCGCCGACGTGGCCATGGTCTTCGACCACGTGGTCCCCGGCCAGGCCACCTGGGAGCTCGCCGAGGAAGGCATGGAGCGCACCCTCCGCTGGCTGGACCGCTGCCGTGCGCGGCACGCGGAGCTGGCCGACGGCGCCGTGCCCCGCCGGGCCGGCGAGGCGCCGAGCCCCCAGACTCTCTGGCCCATCGTGCAGGGGGGGACCCACGCCGACCTCCGCATGCGCTCCCTCGAGGGCACGCTGGCCCGGGGGCCATGGACCGGGATCGCCATCGGCGGCCTCTCCGTGGGCGAGCCCAAGCCGGTCATGCATCGGGTGCTGGAGGGGCTCGGTCCGGCGCTCCCGGCCGAGGTGCCCCGTTATCTTATGGGCGTCGGATTCCCTGACGACCTGCTGGAGGGGATCGCCCGGGGAGTGGACCTGTTCGACTGCGTGGCCGCCACGCGGAACGGGCGCCACGGCAGCGCCTGGACCAGCGCGGGCAAGGTCAACATCCGGGCGGCGCACCTCAAGCTGAGCGAGGCGCCGCTCGATCCGGCGTGTGACTGCGAGACCTGCACCCGGTTCCCGCGGGGGTACCTGCGGCATCTGTTCATGGCGGAGGAGATGCTGGGCCTCCGGCTGGTGTCGATCCACAACATCCGGTTCCTGATCCGGATCGCCGAGCAGGCGCGGGAGGCGATCCGCCAGGGCACCTTCGAGCGCTTCCGGGCCGCCTGGCTCGAGCGCTATCACCATCGAGGAGACTCGTGACGCCTTCCCTGCTGGCCCTGATGGCCCCGGCCCCCGACGGCTCGTCCGCCGGCCTGACCATGCTGCTGCTCCAGATCGGCGCGATCGGCCTGGTATTCTTCTTCCTCATCCTCCGCCCCCAGCAGCAGGCGCGGAAGAAGCACGAGGAACTGCTCAAGAACCTCAAGAAGGGCGACGAGGTCGTGACCGTCGGCGGCCTGATGGGCAAGGTGAAGGACATCAAGGAAGACCGGGTGACGATCGAGTCCGGGACCGCCGCGGTGGTCGTGGACCGCGCCCGCATCGTCAAGGTGGGGGACCAGGCGGCGCAGGGAGTCGTGGGATGAGCCTGCTCGACCTCCACCTGCTGGGATCGCCGGTGCTCAGAGAGGCGAGCAAGCCGGTCCCCGTGGTGGACGACGCCGTCCGGCGCTTCATCGCCGACCTGTGGGAGACCATGTACGCCGCCAAGGGCGTCGGCCTCGCGGCCAACCAGGTGGGCGTGGCCACCCGTATCGCGGTAGTCGACGCCGAGGACCAGCGGCTGGTCCTCGTCAACCCGCGCATCGTCGAGGCGTCGGGCAAGGAGACCGGCGAGGAAGGGTGCCTCTCGGTGCCGGACCTCTATGCCGACGTCACCCGCCCCGACCGCGTGGTGCTCGAGGCCCAGGATGAGCAGGGCCTGCCGTACCGGGTCGAGCTCACCGGGCTGGCCGCCCGTGCGGTGCAGCACGAGATCGACCACCTCGACGGCATCCTCTTCCTCGACCACTTGAGCATCCTCAAGCGGAAGCGGCTGCTGGCGCGCTGGCGGAAGGAGCACGCCGACGACATCGGCCACACCCGGCCGGTCCGCGCCGCCCCCGCGGGCTCCAGCTGATGCGCGTCGCCTTCTTCGGCACCCCGGCATTCGCGGTCCCGTCGCTGCGGGCGCTGCTCGAGGAAGGCTTCGACGTGCAGCTGGTGGTCACGCAGCCGGACCGGCCCCAGGGCCGGTCGCGGAGCCAGCTGGTTCCCCCTCCGGTCAAGCAGGCGGCGCTCGAAGAGCAGCTGCCGGTGCTGCAGCCGGAACGACCGGTCGGCACCTTTGCCGACGCGCTCCGCGCCGCAGCGCCCGACATCGGCGTAGTGGTGGCCTACGGGCACATCCTCCGTCCCGAGATCCTCGCCATCCCGCCCCTCGGCATGATCAACGTGCACGCCTCCCTGCTCCCGGCCCTCCGCGGCGCGGCGCCCATCCCGTGGGCCATCCTGCAGGGACTCGAGTCGACCGGGGTGAGCATCATGCAGATGGAGGCCGGCCTCGACAGCGGTCCGGTGTTCCACCGGATCGAGACCGAGGTCGCCGCCGACGAGACCGGGGGCGAGCTCACCGAACGGCTGGCCGAACTCGGCGCCGCCGCCCTCATCGAGGCCCTGACCATGATCGACGGCGGCGCCGCGCAGGCGGTGCCGCAGGAGCACGCGCGCGCCACGCTCGCCCCCAAGATCGGCCGGGCCGTTACCCGCCTCGACTGGAATACCGACGCCGCGAGCCTGGCGCGGGCGGTGCGCGCCTTCGATCCGGAGCCCGGCGCCTGGGCCCAGCTCGACGGACAGGAGGTCAAGCTCTTCGGCGGGCGGGTGGCGAATGCCGGCGGCCCGCCGGGCACGGTGCTCGCCGCCGGCGCTACGCTGCAGGTGGCCGCCCAGGTCGGCGCACTCGAGGTCACCGAGGTGCAGCCCTCGGGGAAGAAGCGGATGCCGGTCGAGGCGTGGGTTCGCGGCCGGGGGGTGGCCGTCGGCCAGCGCTTCGCATGAACGCCCTGCCCCGCCTGCACGCAGTCACCGACGCCCGGATCCTCGCCCTGCCCGACCTCGTCGAGCGGGCGGCTCGCCTGGCCGCCGGCGGCGGGGCGGCCCTCGCGATTCACGTTCGCGACCATGCCCTCCCTGCCCGTACCCTGCTCGCCCACGCCCGCCTGCTGGGCGCCGTGGCCCGCGACGCCGGCGCGTTGTTGGTCGTGAACGCCCGTGCCGACGTGGCCCGCGCCGCGGGCGCCCCCGGCCTCCAGCTCGGTCAGCACGACCTCTCCCCCGCCGAAGCCCGTGCCGTGCTCGGGTCCGGGTGGGGCGGCGGGATCGGGGTGTCGGTGCACACCGCCGCCGAGGCCACCGCCGCCATCGCCGCCGACGCCGACTGGCTCGTGCTGGGGAATGTGTTCCCGACCGCGTCGCACCCGGGTCGGCCCGGCCTCGGGCTGGCGGCGCTCCGGGACGTCAGCCGCGGCCGCCGTCCGGTCATCGCGATCGGGGGCATCACTCCCGCGTCCGCCACGGAGCTGCACCGGGCCGGCGCCTACGGGCTTGCCGCGATCAGCGCGCTCTGGGACGCCGTCGATCCCGCTGCGGCCGCCACCGCCATGCTGGCACCCTGGCGCGAGGCGGCATGAGCACCCTCACGCTCGTCGTCAACGGCGAGCCGCGCCGGGTCCCCGGCCCCGCCACGGTCACCTCCCTGCTGGACCACCTGGGGCTCGACCCGCGCATGGTGGTGGTGGAGGTGAATCGCGAGATCATCCGGCGGGTACGACAGGGCGAGGTCGTGCTGCACGAGGGCGACCTGGTCGAGCTGGTGCACTTCGTCGGCGGGGGCTAGGGTGGCCGCGGCCCCGCGCCCCAGCGTGCCGCGCGACGCGGCACCCAACCTACACGGCAGGTCCTGGAGTCTTGCGATGAGCACCACCGGTACCGGTAACCACGGCCTCACCGACCCGCCCCTCGTGATCGGCGGCCGGACCCTCACCTCCCGGCTGCTCGTGGGCACCGGCAAGTACCGCAGCAACGCGGAGATGGTCCAGGCCATCGAGGCCTCGGGCGCCGACGTGGTCACGGTGGCCGTGCGCCGGGTCGACCTCGACCGGACGCGCGAGGAGGGCATGCTCTACCATCTCGACCCCCGCCGCTACTTCCTCCTGGCAAACACCGCCGGCTGCTACACCGCCGACGAGGCGGTCCGCTACGCGCGCCTGGCCCGTGAGGCCGGGTTCAACGAGTTCATCAAGCTCGAGGTCATCGGCGACCGGGAGACCCTGCTCCCCGACACCGACGGACTGCTGCTGGCCACCCGGACCCTGGTGAAGGAAGGCTTCCAGGTCATGGCCTACACCAACGACGACCTCATCATGGCCCTGCGCCTCGAGGATGCCGGCGCGGCGGCGGTGATGCCGCTCGCCTCCCCGATCGGCAGCGGCCTCGGGCTCCTCAATCCCTACAGCATCCGCACCATCAAGAAGCGCCTCGCGGTCCCGGTCCTGGTCGACGCGGGGGTCGGGACGGCCTCCGACGCCTGTGTCACGATGGAGCAGGGCGTCGACGGGATCCTGATGAACACCGCCATCGCCGAGGCCACCAACGCCGTGGCCATGGCGGCGGCAATGCGGCACGCCGTTGAGGCGGGCCGCCTGGCCTTCCTCGCGGGCCGCATGCCCCGTCGCGAAGTGGCGGTGCCTTCCAGCCCGACGTCGGGGATGGCGGGGTGACCCATCGCGATCCCGCCGGCCTTCCCGCCCGGCGGGCCGCCTGGGACATCCTGCGCGCGGTCGAGGACGGCGTGCCGTTCGACCAGGCGCTCGACCGCGGCCTGGCACCGCTCGGCGACGCCGATCGCCGGCTGGCCCACGAACTCGCCGCCGGGGTCCTCCGGCGCCGCACCGACCTCGATGCGCGCCTGCAGCCGCTGGTCCACCGGGGCTGGGCCTCGGTCCCCGACGGCTTGCGGGACGTGCTCCGACTCGGCGCCTACCAGCTCACGGCCCTCGACCGGGTGCCGCTCCATGCCGCGGTGTCCACGACCGTGGACCTGGCCCGGGCGGTCCTGGGCGAGAAGGCCGCCCGGTTCGCCAACGCGATCCTCCGCGGTGTCGGCGGCCGCGCCGCGCCCCCGGCCGAGGAGACCGACCCCGCTGCGCGCCTGGCCAGCCTGCACTCCCATCCGGTGTGGCTCGTGCGCCGCTGGCTGGCCCGGTTCGGGCCCGAGGAAACCGCCGCACTGCTTGCGTGGGACAACCAGCGCCCGACGCTCACCCTGCAGGCCGCGCGGGGCAGCCTCGACGACCTGCGGCGATCCCTCTGGACCGGCGGAGTGGGCACGAAGGCGGCGCCCTACGATGCCGGGCTGATGGTCGAGGGGGTCCGGCCCGCGGAGCTCCCAGGCTTTGGCGAGGGCACCTTCCTGGTGCAGGATGCCGCCCAGGCCCTGGTGGCACGCTACGCCGCGTGCCCGCCCGGTGGCACGGTCTACGATGCCTGCGCCGCCCCCGGCGGCAAGACCATCGGCGTGGGCCACCGCGCGGGCCGCGTGCTCGCGGGGGAACTGCGCCCCGAACGGGCCCGGCGGCTGGCGGAGAACCTGGCCCGCGCGGGAAGCGGGCGGGAATTCGCCGTGGTGGCGTCGGCGGCGGCGCCGCCCTGCCGCCCCGTGGACCTCGTGCTCCTCGATGCCCCCTGCCTGGGCACGGGCACCCTGGCCCGCCACCCCGACGCGCGGTGGCGGGTGGGGCCGGACGCCCTCGAGCGGCTGGCCCGGGAGCAGGCCCGGCTGCTCGCGTCCGTCGCGGACGTCGTCCGGCCCGGCGGGTGGTTAGTTTACGCCTCGTGTTCGCTCGAACCCGAGGAGAACGAGGAGCAGGTGCACGGATTCCTGAGCCGCCATCCCGAGTTCCGCCGCGACCCGTCCCCCATGCCGGACGGGCTCCTGAGCCCGGCCGGTGACCTCCAGCTGTTGCCGCAGCGGCACGGCACCGATGGCGCCTACGCCGCGCGCCTGCGGAAGCAGGACTGATGCAGTTCCGCCGGCCATCGGGGGCGCAGCCAACCAAGGGCTATTTCCAGACCATCGCCGGCCAGCGGCTGCGGCGGCAGGCGCTCGTGGTGATCGCGGCGTTCCTGCTCGGCTACCTGGTCACGATGTTCACCCTGTTCCCCGCCCCGCTGCTGTCGCGGGAGCATGTGGTCCCGACCGTGATGGACGTCGGCGTGACCGAGGCCCGGGCCACGCTGGAGAAGCAGGGGTTCCGGCCCCGGATCGAGGACCAGCAGACCGACCCGTCGGCGCCGCGCGGGACCGTGATCTGGCAGGACCCGCCGCCGGGCGTCATCCTGCCGCCCAATGCGCCCGTGTCCCTGACCCTGAGCGAGGGTCCCCCCGATGTGCCGGTGCCGGATGTCGCCGGCTTTCCGCGCGCCCTCGCGGAGCGGGTGCTCAAGGCGGCCGGCTTCGCCGTCGGCACGGTGGACACCCTGCCCGCGGCCGGTGAGGCGGGGATGGTGGTCCAGTCGCGACCGGGGGCGGGCGTCGGGCGGCCCGCCCGGACACCGGTGGACCTTGTCATCAGCTCCGGCCCGGCGGAGCTTACCGTCCCCGGCGTGGTGGGGCTGGCCCTCGCGGACGCCCGCGACCGGATCACCGGGGCGGGCCTGGTGGTGGGACGCGTCGGCTACCGGATCACCCCGGGCCAGCCCGAGGGCATGGTCGTGGACCAGCGCCCCCCCGGCGGGACCCGCAGCCCGCGTGGCGGCGTGATGGAGCTGATCGTGACCAGGAAGGGACCCTGATGAGCGTCCGGATCGCCCCGAGCCTGCTCTCCGCCGACCTCGGCCGCCTGCGCGAGCAGGTGGCCGCTTCGTGCCCAACCTGACCTTCGGTGCGCCGCTCATCCGCGCCCTGCGACGCTTCACCGACGCGCCGCTCGACGTCCACCTGATGGTGGTGGAGCCGGAGCGCTACATCACCGAGTACGCCGACCTCGGCGTGAACGTGTTCACCTTCCACCCCGAGGCCACGGTGCACGTGCAGCGGCACCTGACCGCCATCCGGGAACGTGGCATGCTGGCCGGGCTGTCGCTCAATCCCTCGAGTCCGCTCGCCCTGGTGGAGGAGGTCGTGCCCGACCTGGACCTCCTGCTGATCATGAGCGTGAATCCCGGCTACGGGGGGCAGTCGTACCTCCCAGGGACCACGGACAAGATCCGCCGGGCCCGGGCCCTGCTCGAGCGGGCGGGCTCGCGGGCCGTCCTCGAGGTCGACGGCGGGATCACGGTGGAGACCATTGAACCGGCCTGGCGGGCTGGGGCCGATACCTTCGTTGCCGGCACGGCCGTCTTCGGCCAGCCCGACATCGGCGGGGCGATCGCGGCGCTGCGACGGCGCTGCACCGAAAGGGCGTAGACGATGTCCAAGCAGTGGGTGCTGGTGCTGGCGGTGATCGGCGGGCTGGTGATCGGCAGCGCCCTCCTGGTCTGGTACGGGCCGGAGGTGCAGCCGGTGGCCGTCGGTGCCAAGGCGCCCGACTTCCGGGTAGTCGACCTGGCCACGGGCGACAGTGTCGGCCTGCGGCAGGCCTATCGGGGCCACGTCACCCTGGTGAACATCTGGGCCACCTGGTGCGGGCCCTGCCGCCAGGAAATGCCCGCCATGCAGCAGCTGTACGACTCCCTCGCCCCGCGCGGGTTCCGGATCGCCGCCGTGAGCATCGACCAGGAGGGGCCGCAGGTCGTGCGGGAGTTCGCCCGCGACCTCGGGCTCAGCTTCGACATCCTGCACGACCAGACCGGTGGCATTCAGCAGGCCTACCAGACCACCGGGGTGCCGGAGAGCTTCCTGCTCGACAGCAACGGCGTCATCATGAAGCGGGTCATCGGGGCCCACGACTGGGTCTCCCCCGTCAATCGCGCCCTGATCCGGCGGCTCCTCGGGGACTCCGGCGCCGTCGCCGGGGCCCCGTCCGACGCGCCGGTGCCGGACACCCTCCCCGCCGCACGGTGACCACCCCGGGGACGTTGCTCGCCATCGAGACCTCCTGCGATGAGACGTCCGCGGCGGTCCTCCGCCGCGGGGCCGCGGGCCCCTCGCTCGCGAGCTGCGTGATCCTGTCGCAGGACGTGCACCGGATCTTCGGCGGGGTGGTGCCCGAGCTCGCGAGCCGCGCGCACCTGACCACCCTCGGCCCGGTGGTCGACCAGGCGCTGGCCGAGGCGGGGGTCGCGCTGGAGGAAGTGGACGCCATCGCGGTAACGGCGGGTCCGGGACTGGTCGGTGCGCTGCTCGTGGGCGTGATGTACGGCAAGACCCTCGCGCGGCGGCTCGGCGTGCCGCTGCTCGGCGTGCACCACCTCGAGGGGCACCTCTTCGCCCCCACGCTCGAGGACCCCACCCTGGCGCCGCCCTTCGCGGCGCTGCTGGTGAGCGGCGGGCACACCCTGCTTCTCGAGGTCCAGCAGTGGGGCCGGTACCGGCTGCACGGCACGACGCGGGACGACGCCGCGGGCGAGGCGTTCGACAAGGTCGGCACCCTGCTCGGCCTGGGCTACCCCGGCGGCCCGGCCATCGAGCGCCTCGCTGCCACCGGTCGCCCGGGCCGGTACCGCTTCCCCCGACCCATGCTCGATACCCTGGGCGGGGAGGGGACCGACCGGTACACCTTCTCGTTCAGCGGCCTCAAGACGGCCGTGCTCCGAGCCGTGCAGGCCAGCGCCGACCTCGACGCCGATCGCGCCGACCTGGCGCGCGGGTTCCAGGACGCGCTCATCACGGTGCTGGTCGAGAAGGCGGCGACGCTGGTGGACGCCCTCGCCCTGCCGACCCTCGTGATCGGGGGCGGCGTGGCCTGCAACGCGGCCCTGCGCACCGCCGCCGCCGCCCGGCTTGCGGGGACCGCGCGGGTCGTCTCCGCGTCCCCCCGGCTCAACACCGACAACGCCGCGATGATCGGCGCCGCCGGATGGCACCGGCTCAGCCTCGGGGAAGGGCATGACGCCACCCTCGAGGCCCGGGCGGACCTCCCCTTTCCCGGCCTCCTCACCTTCCCCGAACCGCTGGGCAGCCCTCGATGAACATCTACCCCTTCATCGTCAAGATCGGTCCGGTCGAGTTGACCGGCTACGGCATCATGATGATGGTCGGCTTCCTGGTGGGCGGCTGGCTCATCGCCCTCGAACTCCGGCGCCGCGGCCTCTACGAGGAGTACGCCTCGGACATCACCGTCGCCGCGGTCGTCGGTGGCATCGTCGGCGCCAAGCTCTGGTACTGGGTGCTCAACGGCGGCAGCCTGTTCTCCCGCGGCGGACTGGTCTGGTACGGGGGCTTCGTCGGCGGCTTCCTGGCGGTGATGCTCAACGGCTGGCGACTCAAGGTACCGATCCGGTGGACCTTCCACCTCTGCGCCCCGGCGCTCGCCGCGGCCTACGCCCTGGGCCGGATCGGCTGCTTCATCGTCAACGATGATTACGGGCGGCCCACCGACCTCCCCTGGGGGGTGAAGTTCCCGCAGGGCCTGCCCCCCTCCACCGCCCAGAACCTGCAGGAGCAGTTCGGCCTCATCCTGCCGCCCGGCACCGACCCGGGCGCGGTCCTCGCCGTGCATCCCACCCAGCTGTATGAGGCGATCCTGATGCTTGGCGCCTTCGCGCTGCTCTGGCAGATGCGGCTGCGTGCCCGGCCGGTGGGCTGGATCTTCGGGGTGTACCTCGTGTGTGCTGGACTCGAACGGTTCATCATCGAGATCTTCCGGGCCAAGGACGACCGCTTCTTCGGTCCCCTGACCATCGCGCAGCTGGTCAGCATCGTGCTCTGCGTGGGCGGCGCGCTCCTCCTCGCCAGCTTCCGGAAGGACGACGATCTCTCCCCCGGCCCCTACCTCAAGCAGGCCCAGCCCTAGCGGCAGGAATTACCCAGCCAGGAAATTTGTGCCGGAACTTTCTTCCAGTTCCGGCATTTTTTTCCGTGCAGACATCGACCACGCATGCTGCTAAAATATTGTGCGACAACATGATACAGATTTTGTGATATTTGGCACATGTCGTGCGATGAAAATACCCAGCGGCGCGAGGCGCCAATCAAAAAGTGATAGGCCGAAGAAGAGTGGGAGCGGACATCTCCGTTCGTTTCCGAACAAACTCAGGGGGCGGCCTATCACCTCTCCGACGCACCGGGCCGGGCGTGACGGTGCACGCAAGTGGCAGGTCGAAGAAGAGTGGAGCGAACACTCCGTTCGTCTCCGTCCACAACTCAGGGGGCGACCTGCCACCCGCAAACGCAAACGCCTGCCACACGGCAGGCGTTTGTGTTTTCACCGCTCCCCGCCGGCGGATTATTCGACGCGCCGGGCGGACCGGACCAGCAGACCCCGGAGCCGTTCCACCTCCGACCGCAATTCGGCCAGGTCAGCGTCCATGCGCTCGAGCGACCGCAGCATGTCCCCCTCGAGCTTGAGGGCCCGTTCCGCCGGGATCGGTCCCTCCCCGACAGGAGCGGTGGGACCGGGCGTGGCATCGGCCGGTTCCGGCACCAGGTGACCGGTCAGGCGCAGTCGCCGGGGCTCCAGGACGAAGGTCCACACCAGCCCGGCGGCCAGCAGCACCAGCAGCAGCCCCTGGAGCGCGAGCGACTCCAGCGTCGGATAGACGCCCAGGGCCGGGAAGCGCGGTGCCCAGGCGAGCACCGTGGTGCCGATCACGTCGCCCTCCTGCAACTCCGCGATGCCCTTCCCCGCGAACACGAAGGCCATGTAGTAGAGGAACGCGCTGGTGAAGGCGAAGAACGGGCGCAGCGGGATCCGCACCCCCCAGCGGTTGATGGCGTAGTACACCAGGGCGAGCGCGATCGCGCCCAGCAGCATCCCCGCCAGGACCGGGAAGACGGAATCCGCCCCGGCCAGGAAGAGGGCCTTGTAGAACAGCACCGTCTCGAAACCCTCGCGGTACACCGCCAGGAAGGCCACCGAGGCGAGCGCCAGGGCCGAGCCGCTGGACACGGCGTCCTGGACCCGGCCCTTCACGAAGCGATTCCACTTGGCCACTTCCATCTTCGACAGCAGCCAGTAGCTCACGTAGAAGAGCATCGCGGTGGCGATGAGCATTACGCCACCCTCGAGCGCCTCCTGGCGGGCCTGGCTCACCTGGAACATGGTCTCGAGCAGGGCCGCGGTGAGGAGACTCGCGCCGATCGCCGCCCCGACGCCGATGTGGATGTCACGCCGCCGCGCCTGCGCCCCGGTTTTCACCAGGAACGCCATCAGCGCGCCGACCACGAGGATCGCCTCGAGGCCCTCCCGCAGCAGCAGGATGAACGACTGAACGAACAGGTTGAGGGGCGAGAGCCGGTCCGCGATGGTCCGCTCGGCGTTCTCGAGTTCACCCAGCAGACTGCTGTGGATGGTCCGGAGCTCGGGCAGGGTGGCGCCGCCGGCCGCCCGTGTCCGCATCGTGGCGAACGCCGCTTCCAGTGCGTCGGCCAGGTCGGCGTTCTTGGCGCGCACGCCGCGCTCGACCTGCTCGAACGTCATGTAGGCGTCGAAGGCGGTGGCGCTGGCTCGCTCCGCCTCGCCCCGGTCTGCCTGCGCCAGCGCGGAATCGAGCTGCTGCCGGACCGCCAGGAAGACCGGGCCGGCGTCCACGGCCCCGTCGCTCGAGGCGCCGTACCCGCGCACCGCAGCCACCCGCGTGCGGGTGTCGGGGGCGGCCGGGTCGGCGCCCGGCGCCACCGCGGCGGCAATGGCCGAGTCGGTCATCCGCGCGGTAGTGGGAAACTCGCGCAACCCGGTGGGCACCTCACCCCGCGCGGCGGGCAGGCGCAACGCTGACGCGTAGAGCGCCACGGCCCATCGCTCCTCGGCGCTGAGCCGGCTCTCGAAGGCCGGCATCGCCGTGCCCGCCACCCCGATGGTGACGCGGCGGTAGAAGTCGAGCGGGGTGCGGTCGGCGAGGTTGCGGAAGTCGGTCAGGTCGGAGGGCACGGGCGAGAGCCCGGCGCTGGCCGCACCATCGCCGCGGCCGACGGTCCCGTGGCAGGAGGCGCACTGGGCCTGATACACCTCGGCACCCCGACTGAGGAGCGGTGCCCGCGCCGGGACATCCTCGAGGCTCACCTGAAAGCGGCTGGCCAGGCCTTCCGCCAGGAGCCGGGCCCGGACCGTCACCGATTCCGGGGGCGCCACCCGCGCCACCATCGCCAGCAGTTGGTCCAGCTCGGCGATGGCCGGCTTCGCCGCGATCGCGGGCAGCAACCCGGCGGTGCGCCGAGCCTCGGTCAGGAAGAGGGTGGCCTCCTCGACCTCGGCGGCGGCGATCACCCGTCCGCCCTCGACCCCGATGTCATACTCCTGCGCCGCGAGGGCGGCGGTGGCCGCGATGCGCCTGACAGTCGGGGCCTGGTCTCCCTGGTCCGGTCCGGCTGGCGCATGCAGGGCCGCCAGGACCGCCAGAAGGCCCGTCGCAGAAATGAGAACCATTCTCAATCGCTGTTGAAGACTGCGTATATTCTAGAGTCCACCCATCGGAATTGCTAGAGGCCAAACACGGTGCCCTGCTAGCTTTCCTCCATGGACGCGATTCCCGCCATCGACCCCGCCACCGGCCTGATGTTCGCCCAGACGCCGGTCACACCGATCCCCGAGGTGGCGCTGGCGGTGTCGCGTGCCCGCGCGGCCCAGCGCGACTGGGCCGCGCGGCCCATCACCCAGCGGCTCCGGGTCATCCGGAGTTTCCAGGCGCTGCTCTTTACCCGGCGCGGCGCCCTGGCCGAGTTGATCACGCGCGAGAACGGGAAACCGCTCGCCGAGGCGCTGCTCACCGATATCGCGGTCACCCTGGACCTGGCGCGATACTACCTGCAGCACAGCGCGCGGCTGCTGCGCCCGCAGCGCATCCGGCACGGCAACCTGGCGTTCCTCGGTAAGCGGGGCTGGGTGCACCACGAGCCGCTCGGGGTCATCGCCATCATCTCCCCGTGGAATTACCCGCTCCTGCTTCCCTTCGGCGAGCTTCTCCCCGCCCTGCTTGCCGGCAACGCCGTGGTGCTCAAGCCCAGCGAGTTCACGGTGCGGACAGCGCTCGCCGGGGTGGAGCTGCTGCACGAGGCGGGGCTGCCGCACGCGCTCTGCCAGGTGCTGGTCGGCGGGGGTGATGTCGGGGCGGCCCTGGTGACGGCCGGGCCGGACAAGGTCTTCTTCACCGGCAGCGCCCGCACCGGGCGGAAGGTGGCCCTCGCCGCGGCCGAACGGATGATCCCCGTGAGCCTGGAACTCGGCGGGAGCGATCCCTGCGTGGTGCTGGCCGACGCCGACCTGGAGCGCGCGGTCAGCGGCGCGATCTGGGCCCGATTCACCAACGGCGGACAGACCTGCGTGGCAGCCAAGCGGCTGATCGTGGAACAGCCGCTGTACGAACGCTTCGTGGAGCGGTTGGTGCAGCAGGTGGCCGGACTCCGCGTCGGCCCCGGTGCGGCGCCGGACGTCGAGGTGGGGCCGCTCATCCGCGAGAGCCAGCTGCGGGAGGTCGAACGCCAGCTCGCGGAGACCGTGGCCGGCGGTGCCCGCGTGCGCACCGGCGGGCACCGGCTGCCGGCCGTGGGCCCGACCTTCTTCCAGCCCACGGTGGTGACCGACGTCCCGCTCGACTCGCCACTCTGGCGGGAGGAGGTCTTCGGCCCGGTCCTGCCGGTGGTGCCGGCCGCCGACGCGGACGACGCCATCCGCATCGCCAACGACACGGTCTACGGCCTCTCCGCGAGCATCTGGACCGGCGATCGCGCCCGGGGCGAGCGGCTGGCGCGACGGATCGAGGCCGGGGCCGTCCTGGTCAACGACGCGACCTTTCACGTGGGTGCCGCCGAAGTGCCGCACGGCGGGGAGAAGGAGTCAGGACTCGGCCGCACCCATGGCGAGTACGGGCTGCACGAGACCTGCCGGGTGCGGTTCGTGGGAAGCGACCGGCTGGACCTGATCCGGAAGCCCTGGTGGTTCGGCTATGAGGCGGGGAGCCTGGCGGCGCGGGATGCCTTCCTCCGGTTTGCGTTTGCGCCGGGATGGTGGGAGCGCCTCAAGGCGGCGCCGGGCGCCCTGCGACTGATGCGGAACCGGCGGCCGATGTAGGGCGCGCCGGCCTCAGCGGCGGCGCAGCAGCACCGCCACCGCGCCCGCGGTGGCGTCCGAGTGGGAAAGCGAGAGCTGGATCTCGAGCGGGCCATGTCGCTCCGCCAGTTCCCGCGCCAGGCCACCCAGCACCAGGTAGGGCCGGCCCTCCGTCTCCCGTTCCACCTCCAGGTGATGCCAGCTGACGGCCCGGGCGCCCGGGAGGGTCTGGAACGCCTTGTACGCCGCTTCCTTGGCCGCGATGCGGGCGGCGATGTGCATGGCGGGCCGGAACTTGCCGACCACGTACGCGCGCTCCCGCGGGGTGAGGAAGCGGGCGATGACCCGGTCGCCGTGGCGCGCCATCATGCGCTCCACGCGTACGATGTCCACCAGGTCGATGCCGACGCCGATCAGTTCCATCGTGCCCAGACCCCCTCCGCGAAGTCACGCAGGACCGCCGGCGCCGGCAGGTAGCCACCGAGGACCAGGCCGAGATAGGTGGCGCTCCCGAAGAGCAACGCCCCGGCGAGCACCAGCGGCCAGCGGGGTCGGCGCCAGGCGCGCAGGTCGATGAGCTCCGCGTCCCAGCGGCGCCACTCCTCGTGCAGCGCTTCCTCGAGCGCGATCCACGCCGCTTCGAGCCGGCGGGCGCAGGCACCGAGGGCCTCCTGCCAGGCCCGCTGGCCCGCGCCCGCCGTGCGGTCGGCGCGGGCTCCCGGGATGGCCTGTTCCAGCGACACGAGGGCCGCCTGCAGCGCCGCGGTCCCGCGCCCGAGCCGGCCGGCCAGCGCGAGGGTCTCCTGCTGGTCGAGCGGGAGCCGCCGGGCCCGGGCCGCGGGGAGGCGCACCTCGGCCGCGGCGGCGAGGAGCCGCTCGCTGATCGCGGCCGCCGCGCGCTGCGCCACGGTGCCGACGGCCACCTGCCAGGCGGTTTCCCAGGCGTCGCGGTCCAGCGTGGCCAGCGCGAGTTCCCGATCCCCCTCCCGCGCCCAGCGGCGGGCATCGCCGGCCAGGTCGAAGAGCTGGGTGACGAGCGCCAAGCGGATGTCATCCAGCGCGATCCAGTGCGGCGTGGCGGCGGGCGCCACTGGCGGGGCCACCAGCCGGCCGAGGCCGGGCCCCAGTTCGGGCACGAGCAGCGTCGCGCGATCGGTGGCGGGACTCATCGCCGCTCCCAGTCGGGTGGCTCGCCAGCGAGGTCGGCGACGGCCAGGACGGCAGGGCGCCCGGTACGCGACTCGAACCTGGCGGTGAAGGCCACCAGGGCGTCGGCGGTGCACGCCGCCCGCGGGAGGCCGGTGGCCGCGATCATCCGCTCGATCCCCTCCGGCGGTCCTTCGATCTCGACCAGCACGTCCATGCGCGGGTACCACTCGAGGCGGGCCACCGTCGCGCCCAGCTGGTAGACCTCCACGGCGCGGTCGATGGCGTGGGTCACGGTGTAGCCCAGGGCCGCGAGCAGCCGCAGGGCCGCGCTCCCGTCGGCCACCCCGACCTCCAGCTCCTCGCGATGCTTGTAGCCCGCCGGGTTCACGCTGGTGGGTCCCTTCCAGGCCAGCTCGGCCCGTTCCGGGCCCCCGTCGGGGATCCAGCGACGGAGGCGGAGCACCTGGTCCCGGCCGGTGAGCGCGCCCGCGGCGTCGAGGCGGGTGTCGCGGAGCAGGCCCCGGAAGACGGGACGGGCGCCCGCGGCGACCAGCGCCTCGCGGACCCGTGCCGGATCCTCGACCACCGCCTTGAGCTCCAGCTCACTCGCCAAGGATGGCCTCCAGCACCCGCACGGTGTCGCTCAGGTCCTCGAAGGCGTGATCGGCGCCGGCTTCCGCCAGCGCCGCCAGCGGGTAGGCGCCGGTGGCCACGCCGATGGCGCGGGCGGCGATCCCGCGGCCGCAGGTCACGTCGGCGGGCGTGTCGCCGATGATGATCACCTCGCGGCCGTGCGGCCGCCGCCCGAAATGCGGCTCGGCGCGCTCCGCCGCGATGGCGGGCAGGTCCGGTCGGCGGGCGGAGTCCGACCCGAAGGCGCCCACCGGAAACCGGTCAGGCGCGATGCCGGCCGCCTGCAGCTTGAGGGCGGCGCCCTCGCGCATGTTCCCGGTGAGCAGGCCGAGCATCACGTCGTCGCGGGACTCGAGGGCCTCGAGGAGGGCCGTGATGCCGGGCATGACCGTGGTCTCGCTGCGCGGGTGCCGCAGCTCCTCGGCGAGGTACCCGACGTACCGGCGGCAGAGGCTCCACACGAACTCGGCATCGGCGGCGCCGGGGTGGCCGGCCAGGTCGAGCAGCTCCATGACGATCTGCGGGTCGGTCTTGCCGTCGAAGCGGACCCGTTCGAAGGCATCGCTCCCGCCCAGCTCCGCCTGCAACGCGGCGGTGATGGCGCGGCGGCCTGCCCCGGCGGTCAGGAGGAGGGTGCCGTCGATGTCGAAGAGGACGAGGCTGCGCATGGGCGGCAATCTCGTCACTCCACCCGTCGCGACGCCACCAGCTGGGCCCGGAGCAGCATGGCGCGGGTGCCCGGGCTCCACGGCTCCAGGACGAACCCGCCGCAGGCCACGGTGGAATGCACCAGCGTGTCAGCCGGGCCCGCGAGGGCGACGTGCGTGACCCGCTCGCCGCGCTCCGAGAAGAAGAGCAGGTCGCCGGGACGGTGGTAGCCGGGCGCCACGGCCTCGCCGACGGTGGCCTGCTGCGCGGCGTCGCGTGGCAGGGTGATCCCGCGCACCAGGAAGCTGGTCTGCACCAGGCCCGAGCAGTCGACGCCCCAGGGCGTGACGCCGCCCCACTGGTACGGGGTGCCGGCGAAGGCGCGGCGGGCCCAGAGGTCGGGTGTCACCGCGCGCGCCCGGGCGATTACCCGGTCGTAGGGGGTGATCTCGCCGGCGATGACGGTGCCGCGGCTGCCATCGGGCAGGTCCACGCGGGGATGGGCCAGGCCGACGCGGGCCCGGATGGGCAGCCGGACGATGACGCCGTCCTCGGTGCGCACCACGGCGCCCTCGCTCCAGCCGGTGGCGCTGTCCCGCCAGCCGCGGGCCACCTCGTGGTCGGTCTCGAGGACGTAGCCGCGGTGCACCCAGCCTTCGTAGCGGTCGAGGTCCAGGCGGACCCGCCGCCAGTCGCCCTGGGCCTCGAGCACCCGGGCGGTCTCGCCGAGGACGAACTGGGTCACCTGCTCGGCGCGGAGGTTCGGCTCGCGATAGACCGGGGTGACGCCGGCGCGGCCGATCAGCGCGGAGGTGGTCATGCGGGGCCGTACTCCTTCACGCAGGCCTGGCAGCGGGTGATGCCCTTGAAGCTGCACATGATGCAGATGAACGTGCCGCACTTGTCGCAGGGGTAGCCCTCCGACGCGCGCTCCTCGCGGCCGCAGGCGCGGCAGCCCATCGCGTCCTTCTCCTTCAGGTCTTCCTTCTTCATCTGCCCGTCCTCCTGGGCCATCAGCCGGCGATGGCGTACCGCTTGATCTTGTTGATCAGGGTGGCGCGCGAGATCCCGAGCTCCTGGGCGGCGCGGGTGCGGTTGCCGCCGTGGTGCTTGAGGGTGCGCTCGATGTGGGCCCGCTCCAGTTCGTCGAGGGTCATCGGGGTATGGCGGCGGTCGCCGGGGCCGGGACGGTTGCGGAACTCCCCCGGCAGGTGCTCGAGCCCGATGACGGGCTGGCCCCGGCCGAGGATCAGCGCCCGCTCCAGCACGTTGCGCATCTCCCGGACGTTGCCCGGCCAGCCGTGATTCAGCAAGCGCTCCAGGGCGTCGGGGGCCAGGGCGGCGGGGGCGCCGGGGATGACGCGCTGCAGCTCGTTCATCAGCGCGAGCAGCAGCGCCAGGCGGTCATCGCGTTCCCGCTCCCGGAGGGGCGGCATGGGGAGGGGCATGACGCTCAGGCGGTAGGCGAGATCCTCGCGGAACCGGCCCGCCTCGACCCCGGCCTCCAGGGGCGCGGCGCTGGCGACGACCAGGCGCACGTCCGTGGCCAGCTCGCGGGTGCCGCCGACCCGGCGGAAGGTGCGGGTCTCGAGCAGGCGCAGGAGCTTGGGCTGGAGCTCGGCGGCGACATCCGTGACCTCGTCGAAGTAGAGCGTGCCGCCCGCCGCGGTCTCGACCAGCCCGGGGCGGCGCTCGCGGCCCTCCTTCTCCGAGGCCGACTCGGTGCCGAAGAGCTCGGCGTCGAGGTCGGCGGCCGACTTCCCGAAGGCGGTGACGTCCACGAAGGGCGCCTGGGCGCGCGGGGAGAGCTGGTGGATCATCTGGGCCAGCCAGTGCTTGCCGACGCCGCCCTCGCCGATCAGCAGCACGGGGGTGCGCTCGGAGAGCGCCACCAGCCCCACCTGGCGGGTGAACTCGCGCATGGCCGGGGAATCGCCGAGCGCCTCGAGTCCCTCGCCGGGTTGGGAGCGGAGCAGCAGCAGCTCGTTCAGCCGGCGGAGGCGGACCTTGTCGGCCACGCGCGCCACGGCGGCCAGCAGGTGCTCGACGTCCATGGGCTTGGCCAGGAAGTTCTCGGCGCCCAGCTGCATGGCCTGCACGGCGGTCGCGACATCGCCGTGGCCGGTGAGCAGGATGACCGAGGCGTTGCGCTCGCGGAAGCGGCGCAGGGCCTCGAGCCCGTCCATGCCGGGGAGGTGCAGGTCCAGCACGACCACCTCCGGCCGGAGCCGGTCGTACGCGGCGAGGCCGCTCTCGGCGTCGAGCTCGCGGGCCACCTCGTAGCCGGCACGCTCGAACACGGTCCCGACGGCGCGGAGCACGCCGACATCATCGTCGATGAGCAGGACGGAATCAGGCATGACTGTTCCTCGGGAGTCGGGTCGGGGCGCGGGGGAGGCGGAAGCCGAACCGGGCGCCGCCCTCGGGGCGGTTCTCGCCGGCAATCTCGCCGCCGTGGGCGCGGATGATGCCGTGGGAAATCGACAGGCCGAGGCCGGTGCCTTCGCCATGGCCCTTGGTGGTGAAGAACGGCTCGAAGACGCGGGGCATGACGTCGGCCGGGACGCCGGGGCCACTGTCGAGCACCTCGAAGCTGACCCAGTCGCTGTCCCACGCGGTGCGAACGTGGGCCTCGCGCCGCGGGGCGTCGGCCATGGCCTGGGCGGCGTTGGTCAGCAGGTTGGTGACCACCTGCCGGACCTGGTCCGGGTCGCCGCTCACCGCGGGGAGCGTGGGGTCGAGACCCAGAATCCAGACCGCGCCGTCGCTGGAGAGCACCGGGGTGGCGGCGAAGGTCTCACGCACGATCTGGTTGAGGTGGGTGTCGCGGCGATCCAGCGGCCGCAGCCGGGCGAAGGCAAGCAGGTCATTGACGATGCGCGCCGCGCGCATGGCCTCCCGGCGGATGGTCTGCAGCCCCTGTACCAGTTCGTCGCCGTGGGCCTCGAGCGACAGCGCCTGGGCCATGGCGCTGATGCCCGCCAGTGGATTGTTGAGCTCGTGCGCGGTGCCGGAGACCAGGGTGCCGAGCGCGGCCAGCTTCTCGCTCTGGGTGAGCCGCTGCCGGAGTTCCAGTTCGTCCGTCACGTCCGTGATCCCGACCACGAAGCCGCCCTCGGCGCGATGCGAGGCCATGATGGCCAGGTGCCGCCCGTCGGGCCCGTCGAGGTAGCAGCTCACCCGGTGCCCGCCCGCCTGCGCGAGGGTCGCCAGCTCGGCGCCGTCGGCGGGCCAGGCGGCGAACAGCGAGGCGAGCGGCAGGCCGCGCAGGGCCGTCAGCTCCACGCCGGCCAGCTCCGCGACGTAGCGGTTGGCGCGCTCGATCCGGCCGTGCAGGTCCACCAGCGCCAGCCCGCTCCCCAGCCCGTCGAAGGCCGCCTGCCACTCCTGCTTGACCCGGGTGACCGTGGCGAGCAGGCGGCCGCGGCCGATGGCGAGCGCGGCCTGGTCGGCGAAGGCGCTGGCGAGCAGGCGGTCGGCCTCGTTGTACTCCCGCGGCGTATCGTGGTAGAAGCCGAGCCACCCGATGACGCGGCCGCCGTACGACAGGGGCAGGGCCGCCAGCCCCGCGAAGCCCTCCGCCAGCACCTCCGCGTGCACCGGACTGGCCGTCAGCGTCCGGGCATCGGCGAGAAAGTACGGCTCGCCGCGCAGCACCGACTGCCACGCCGCCATCTGGCGGAAGCGTGCGGCCACGGCCGCCAGGTATTCGTCCGAGAGGCCCTCCGAGGCCACCGGCACGACCTCGCCATCCTCGCGCAGCAGGAAGACGCTGGCCCGCTCGGCGCCGAACACCCGGCGCCCCTCGGCCGCCACCGCGGCGATGGTCTCCCCGACGTCGTCGGTGCCGGCGAGGACGCGGGCCACGCGGCCCAGCGCGGCAAGGTAGGTGGTGGGCATCAGGTCGCCGGGGGCCGGATGACGCGGATGGCGCCGGGCACGACTTCGGCCACGAACGGCGTGGCGCCGTGGGACTCGCCATCGAGCTGCACCGGCTCGACCGGGGCCGTCTCCACCCGCACCACCCGGCCCTGGGCATAGGCCACCCGGGCGGGGTGGGTGCCGGCGTCGGCCTGGCCGCGGAGCAGTTCCCAGACCACCTGCACGCTCTCGGTGAAGTTCTCCGCCCGGACCACCACGACGTCGAGCAGCCCGTCGTCGGGGGCGATCCCGCGCCGGAGCTTGATGAACGGCGGGATCACCTCACCGCAGTTGGCCACCAGCACCAGCGCCGCCTGCGCCTCGTACTCCACGCCGTCGACGGTGATGAGGTGATGCGCGCTGCGCAGCTCCGGCATCAGGCGCAGGGTGGTCGCCACGTAGGCGGCGAGCCGCCACCGGTGCTTGTCGTGGGCGGTCGTCTCGGCCATCACCCGCGCGTCGTACCCCGCGCCGCAGGCCACGGCGAAGTAGTGCTCCCCGTCGTCCCGCTCCATCCGCCCGAGGTCGAGGGGGCAGACCGTGCCCTGGAGGAGCGCGCGCGCCGCCCGCACCGGGTGCGTCGGGATGCGCAGGTTGCCGGCCAGCAGGTTGCCGGTGCCGCCGGGAATCACGCCCAGCGCCACGGGCGTGCCCACCAGCGCGGCCGCGGCCTGCATGGTGGTCCCGTCCCCCCCGAAGACGGCGACCACGTCGAACCGGTCGCGCACCGCCTCGGTGGCGAAGCGGCGGGCGTCACCGGGCCCCCCGGTCGCCCGCAGCACGACGTCCCACCCGCCGCGCCGCAGCGTCTGCACCACCGCCTGCACCGAGACCTCCTCGGTCCGGGCCGCGGCGGGGTTGGTGATGACGAGGGCGCGCGTCACGCCTCAGTACTCCCGGTCCCAGAGCACATCGAAGCCCACCTGGTACTTGTTGACCGACAGGGTGGGCTGGTTGAGCGCCACCTGGCAGGAGTAGGCCGGTTCCACGCTGGCCTTGAGCCGCAGCTGGCGGGTCATGCGGAACTCGGCGTTGGGATAGAACCGCGTGGCGTTGGTGCAGAGGTCGGCGACCAGCGTGACGAACCAGCGCCGGCCGATCTGCCAGCCGGCCGCCAGCTGGGCGACCTGGGCCGCGCCCGCCTGGCCGCCGAGCCCCGCCGCCCCGGCGCCGCCGGCGCGGATGTCGATGTAATCGATCGGGACGCCGAGGTCGCTGATCAGGGTGCGCTGGATCTCGCTCGAGAGCGCGCTCGAGAGGTAGGAGAGCCCGGTCTCCACGGCGGCGTACTGGCTCCCCTGGCCCGCCTGGCCCTGCAGGCTGAACGTGGGCCGGCTGAACATGAGGTAGCTGACCAGTTCGGTCTGGGACAGCGCCGGGCGGCTCGAGGTGGGCGGGCTCGAGAGCTCCAGCCTGGGCTGCAGCATGGTGCCCGTGATGCGGGCGACCACGGGGATCTCCTCGCTCGTCTCTGCGGCGATGACCGTGTGCCGGGCTTCGATGTCGAGGTCGGCGTTCAGGTCCGGGGTCCCGAAATACCGCACCGTGCCGCGCTCGACCGTGAACTCCCGGGCCACGATGCCGCCGATGCGCAGGGTGTAGCTGCCGCGCACGGCGTTGAGCGAGCCGTCGTAGCGGTAGCGGTCGCGCACCTTGCCGACGCCCAGGTTGCCGTCGAGCTGGATGTTGGCCTCGTTGGAGCGGAGCCAGAAGCTCTCGCCCATCTGGACCTGCAGGGTGTCGATGGCCAGGGAATCGAGGAAGCGGCTCTGGAAGTTGGCGCCGAGGCGCTCGGTCCGGACCAGGTCGAGGTCGATCAGGCCGCTGTCGCCGGGGTTCTCCAGGTCGACGATCCGCTTGGTGATGAGGTCGGCGAAGTGGAGGTTGCCGGCGTCCGCCGTGACCCGGCCCGTCAGGTGCGCGCCGAAGACCGGGCCGGTCAGCTCCACCGTGCCGGAGGCATCGAGGGTGAGGAACCGCCGGACGTCGATGGTCCGGAAGCGCCGGGCCCGGAGGGTCAGGCCGAGGACCGGCCGGGTGAGCCGCTCCAGGCGGATGGTCCCCCCCACGCGCAGCGTGCCGTCGCCGCTCCGCGCCAGGAAGGAGTCCACCACGATGGAGTCGCCGAGGAGGTGCGCCGCGGCCTGGACGCCGGTGTAGCGGACGCCGAGCCCGGGCACCTGCGCCGAGGCATCTTCAATCGCGAGCTGGCCGGCCAGGCGCGGCGCATTCCAGCTCCCCTCGATGGCCACGTCGGCGCGGAGGGTGCCGCGCACGCGGCGCAGGTTGCGGGTGAAGGCCTCGAGCACGCCGAGGTCGGTGCTGTCGGCGATGGCACGGACCCGGAGCGGCCCCTCGACCTGGCGGCGGGGCACCGCCTGCAGGGCCAGGTCGAGCGGCAGCTCGGCCTCGAGCCGCAGCACCGGCTGGCCGGTGCGCCACAGCAGCAGGTTGGCGTCCAGGCGCCGGTCGGCGTAGTTGATGATGCCCTGCACGAAGGGGGAACCGAGGTCGCCCACGGCCAGGTCGGCCAGCGATCCGGTCCCCTGGAGCGTGGGATTGCGCGCGGTGCCGCCGACGGCGACGTCGAGCTGGACGGCCCCGGCGATGCCGGCGGTGTCGCGCTCGAGCAGGGCGTAGATGTCGCGCAGGTCCACGCCGGTGGCGCTCACCGTGAGTTCCCCCGGCGCGGTGCGCGGCACCGTGCCCTGCACCGCCAGCGCGCCGGTCCCGTCACTGGCGGCGAGGGTCACGCCCTCGAGCGCCACCCGGCCCCCGGCCAGGACCACGGTCGCGGGGCCGGTGAGCGCCCAGTCATGGTGCGGCAGGTCGGCGGCGAGGGAGTCGACCACGATCACCTGGGAATCGGGCGGTGCCCGGAAGCTGCCGGCGGCGCCGACCGTCGCCAGCCCGGCGAGGCGCCCCTGGCCGCCCCACCGGAGCGAGTCCTGGTAGCCACCCAGCACCAGGTCGAGGTCTTCCAGCCGCCACCGCCCCACGAGCACCGAATCGGCGCGGATCCCGCCGCCGAGTTCCGGCCGGGCCACGCCCAGCCAGCCGACCGAGGCGGCCGCACTCGGCACGCGGACGCCGCGCCAGCCGAGCGCCGTACCCCGGGCCTGCAGCAGCAACCGGGGCTCGCGCGCGGTGCCGGCGAGCTGCACCTCGCCGGTGACGGTCCCGTCGAGGGAATCGGCGGCGGCGGTCGAGTCCTCCCCCGGCACGGTGACGCCGGCCAGGAACGGGGCGAAGGCCGCCAGGCTGTCGGCGGCGAACTGCGCCGTGACGCTCCCCGCCTCCTCCCCCCGCCAGGCCAGGCGGCCGCCGCCGGCCAGGCGCCCGGCCCGCCACCCCGCCTCGAGGGTATCGACGCCGATCACGCCGTCGGCGGCCTGGGCCCGCACGTGGACGGTGTCGAGGCGGAAGCGCCCGAGGCGGGTGGGTCCGAGGTCCAGCACCAGGCTGCCCGCGGGGCCGGCGAGGCTGTCGAGCGCGCCGTCGGCGCGGAGGGATCCTGAGAGCCGGGTGGCGGGACCGGTTCCGCGGAGGCGGGCCAGGTCGAGCCCCGTGACCCGGGCGGTGAGGCTCTCGGCGACGACCCGTCCCGGCGCCCGGGCGATCGTCCCCTCCAGGGCCAGGCGGCCGAGATCGCCGTGGACGTCGAGACGGGTGAAGAAGCGCCCGGTGGTGCCCCGCACCTCGATCGGGCCCTCGACGGCACCCTGCACGGGGATCGCGGGGTACCCGGGCCGGATCCCGTCGAAGGCGAGGGGCGCGGCGTCGAACGCGGCGTCGAAACGCACCGTGTCGGTCCGCGTGTCGAGGAGCGCCTGCAGCGCGCCGCGGCTCTCGGGCAGTTCCCCGTCCCGGTGGGCGAACTGGCCGTCGAAGGTCACCGCGCGCCAAGGACCCCGCAGCACCCCCGCGAGCTGCACCCGCCCCCGCAGCTCCACCGCCGGCGCCAGACGCCGCACGGTGCCCAGGTCCACGTCGGCGTGCACCAGTTCGAGGGTGTCGAAGAGCGTGCCGGCCGGGCCGCCCAGCACCAGGTGCCCTCCGCCCGCGAGGAGCGTGACCGGCGCGCCGGGCACGCTGTCGTCGCGGAAGGCGAGGTCCATCGTGACGTCGAGGCCGTCGCGGAAGCCGGCGCCCGCGATCCGGCCATCGAGCACCCCGTGCAGCGGCAGGGTGTCGAGGTACGGCCGCGGCACGTCGAGGTCCAGGCCCTCGAGGTCGAGCGTCATGGCCTCCACCCCGAGCCCGCGCCGCTGGTCCACCAGCGCCGTGACGGTCCCCGAGAGCCGGCCCGGCGCGCCGCGCAGGTCGAGGTTCTCCAGGGTGTACGCGGTGAGCTGGTCCGAGCGGGACCGGGCGGTGATCACCGTCCGGCCGCTCAGCGCGGGGAAGTCGGGGGAGACCCACCGCAGGTCGGCCAGGTCGAGGGTATCGGCGGTCAGGGTGAAGTCGTAGAGCACCGGGCCCCGTGGCCAGGTGAGGATGCCGCCCCCGCTCAGGCGGCTGTGGGCGAGCGCAGCCCGGTGGGCGGTGAAGGCGAGGCTGTCGCCATGGGTCCAGGCGTGGGCGGCGAGGTCCACCACCGCCACCGCCGGATCGCTCACCCGGGTGCGCAGGCTGTCGACGTCGAAGGTGAGCGGCGCATGGTCCGGGGTGCTGATGACCAGGCGCGGCAGCCGGGCATTCAGCGAGTCGAGGACCACCACCCGGCGGAGCCCGTCGGGGGTGACGAGCACCCGCCGGCCCGGGCGGGCCCGGTCCCGGGCCAGCGCCTCGGCCACGAGCGCCGCCGTCTGCGCCGTGTCGGGCGGATGCCACGGCAGGCGGAGCTCGACGCGGCCGTCGCGGATCCGCAGGTCGCGCACCTCGACGAGCGGCGAGGCGCCACCGCCCGGGCCCTCGCCGAGGCGGAAGATCTCCTGGTGATTCAGCCGCCCGTTCTGCCGCTTCACGATCCGGACGTCGGGATGATCGAGCTCGGCCCCCGCAAAGACGATCCGGCCCGCGAGGAGGTCGGACAGCCGGTAGCGCACCGCCATCCGGTCCACGGTCGCGAAGGGTTCGCCCAGGGTATCCTGGATGGCCACCCGCTCCAGCTCGATCCCGGAGAGGAACGAGCCGGACACCCGGCCCACCGTGAAGCGCCCCCGGAACATCCGGGTCAGCTCCTGGCTGGCGACCCGCCCGAGCGTGCGGTGGCCCGCCTCGGTGTAGAGCAGCGCGGTGGCGGTGCCGAGGACGGTCGGCACCAGCGCGAGCAGCAGCGCGGCGGGGAAGCGCCTCAGGTGGCGGCGCATCAGAACGCCTGCCCGAAGCTGAAGTGATACGTCAGGCGGCTCTGCCGCCGCTGCACGAAGTCGTTGGGCTCCCGGCTGAGGGTGCCGTCGCTCTTCTGCAGGTACAGGGCGCCCGGCGGCTGGTCGTAGCCGTTGTAGGCCACGTCGAAGCGCGCCGGCCCGAGCGGGGTGTTGAGGCGAAGCCCGGCCCCGGGGGTCACGCGCACCTGCAGCGGTGTCCCCCCACGTTCGCCGCGCTGGTACAGGGTGCCGGCGTCCACGAACAGCGCCAGGCGCAGGCGGGAGCTCCACACCGGCGCGGGCCAGCGCAGTTCCAGCTGCGCCACCCCGAGGGTGTTGCCACCGGTGGCGCTGAAGCGGGGCCGCAGGGTACCGCGGTCGAGGGAATCCTGCCGCTCGGGCGTGAT
This sequence comes from Gemmatimonadales bacterium, assembly GCA_044221045.1. GTDB lineage: Bacteria > Gemmatimonadota > Gemmatimonadetes > Gemmatimonadales > GWC2-71-9 > JADJOM01. The sequence continues at coordinate 17,237 of JBGAPX010000015.1, read as the reverse complement.
CGTGTCGCGCGCGAGCACGTACACGACCGGTCCGAGCTCGTTGCGGTCGAAGCCACGCACATCGTTGGGGCCGCCGGCGTAGAAGCGCTGCTCCGGCGGGATGAAGCTGCCGCTGGCGCTGTCGATGGACACCCGGGGCGCGAAGATCATCCCGCCCCGCAGGTGGGCGCTGAGCACCGCGCCGCCAGCGCCGAGGGGGCGGTACCACGCCGCGTCGCCGGTGAGGCGGGTGAAGGTCTGGAAGCGGGCGGACCCGGTGATCGGCGAGCTGTGGCTCACGTCGAAGCTCACCAGGTGCCCGCGACTCGGGTCGAGCGGGTTGTTCTGCCGGGGCCAGCTGATGCCCGCGGTCACCACGCCCAGCAGCCGCTCCTCCCGGAGCCGGGTGGCGTCCTCCGGACTGCAGGCGTTGAAGAAGGCGCAGAAGGTGGCGGCGTTGGCCGTGGTGCCGCCGAAGGAGAGCCGGTAGGACAGGGCGATCGGCACCCGCTGCACGGTCTCCCGCAGCAGCAGCAGGCTCACGCCCACCTCCTCGCGGCGGTAGATCGTGAACTCGCTGCGCCGCTCCCCGTAGAGGCTCACCGTGCCGGTGATGTCCGGGGTGAAGAATCGCGGCTGCCGCACCAGGGCGGTGATGTTGTAATTCGCCCGGGAGGAGCCGATCGTGTCGCCCGCGAGGCCCTTGCAGAGGGACGACTCGAGGCCGAAGTCGAACGGGGTGCCCACGCCCACCTGCGACACCCGGGCCGAGATGTCGAACAGGCGCCCGGTGCCAAACAGGTTCCGGTCGGTCCACCCCACCCCGCCGCGGAAGCACTCGTTGGTGGCGAAGCCCACGCTGCTGCGCAGCCGATGGGGTCGGCCCTCTGAGACCTGGACCGTGATCGGCACCACCGTGCTGTCGGCGGCGTAGCGGCTCGAGTCCACGGTGACCGTGGCCAGCCGGAACAACTCGGTCTGGTACAGCTTGCGCTGGCTCTGGAAGATGTCCTGCTGCGCGAAGGGCTGGCCCTCCCGCACCGAGAGCAGCTGCCGCACGAAGGTCGAGTCCACCCGCGTGGCACCGGCCACCTGCACCGGCCCCACCCGCGCGAACGGCCCCGGCACCACCGTGAGCGACACCCGCGCCGTCCGCGCCTCGCGGTCCACCTCGTAGTTGCGGTAGACCTCGGCACCCGGGTGGGCCCGGTTCCGCAGGCGGTTGATGATCGTGTCGGCCGTGGCCTGGAACAGGAACCGGTTGAACGGCGCGCCGGTGCGGAGCGGCAGGTCCGCCAGGACCTCGTCGCGCACGGCGAGCGAATCGAGGCCTTCAACCAGCAGCGAACGGACCTCGATCGGCGGGCCCTCGGTGATCCGAAAGGTCAGGTCCACGTTGCGCCCCTGCCGCCGGACGGTGGTATCCACCTTCACGTCCATGAACCCGCTCTGGCGGTAGAACAGGGTCAGCCGGAGGACGTCCCGCCGGAATTCGACCGGGTCGAAGTACCGCCGCTCCCCCAGGCCGATCCAACGCACCAGCGCGCTGCGGGCGAACCAGCTGGAGTTCGTGGTGCCAATGGCCACGCCGAGGGTGTAGTCATCCACCGCGTGGTTACCCTCGAAGTGCAGCCCCCGCACCACGACGGTGTCCTGCGCCGCGGCAGGCGCAGCGCATGATCCGCCAAGCAGCAGGGCCAGCATCAGGCCGGCGCGACGCGTCAGAAAATCAGACAGAGACCCGCTCTCCCGGCGGCCCGGTTTCCCGAATTGACGACACCTTGCAAGTGCTGTAGGATGGCGGGGTTACACGATGGTGTCAACGCGGACGACGACCGCATACCGGAGACTGCATGATTTCGACATGGCGTGGGGCGTGGAGTGGGCGGCAGCGGGGACTCGGATGGGGCCTGCTGGCGCTGCTGCTGCTGGCGCCGGTGACCCTCCTGGCGCAGCTGCCACGCAAGGCGGTACGGGAACTCGATTCGTTGCTCGACGCGCCGCCCTTCGATCGCAACCTCTGGGGCGTGGCCCTGGTGGATGACCAGGGCCGGCTCCTGTATGGCAGGAACGCCGACCGGCTGTTCATCCCCGCCAGCAACACCAAACTGGTGGTCAGTGCCGTGGCGGCGGCGCTCCTCCCGCCCGAGTGGACCATCCCGACGAGCGTGTACGCCGCCGGACCCGTCGAGGGCGGGACCGTGCACGGCGACCTGGTGCTCTACGGCCGGGGCGACCCGACCTTCGGGCGCCGCTGCTATCACACTGACACCACCCGCGCCGGCGTCTGCGACCGGGACCCCTTCACCCGGCTGCGGGCCCTGGCCGGCGCCCTGCGCGACCGCGGGATCCGGGTGATCGCCGGCGACCTCGTCGGGGACGGAAGCTGGTTCGATGGCGAGCTGGTCCACCCCGACTGGGGCTCCTACGACCTCAACTGGTGGTACGCCGCGCCGGTGGCCGGCCTGGGCTTCAACGACAACAGCGTGGACATCACGTGGAAGCCCGGCGCCCTCGAGGACGCGCCGGCCGAGCTGTCCCTCGATCCCGACCTGGGCGATGTGGCGCTGGAGAACCGGACCCGCACGGTCGCCGCCGGCGGGGAGACCGACATCGGGGACCGCATGTACCGGGAGCCGGGAACGCTGCACCTCTGGGCCGAGGGGACGGTGGCGATCGACGCCCGCGGGGGGATGGAGTCCTTCGCCCTGCCCGACCCGAGCCTCTACACCGCGCGCGCCTTCCGCCGCGCCCTGGCCGAGGCCGGAATCAGCGTGCTCGGCACCACCCGCAGCACCGCCGACTCGCTCCGCTACCTCGCCGCCCGGCAGGCCGCGCCGCTGGCGGAGACCAGCAGCCGCCCGCTCAGCGACTGGATCTTTCCGATCCTCAACACCAGCCAGAACTGGTACGCCGACATGCTGCTCAAGCAGCTGGGGCGGCAGTTCGGCAGCGGCGGCAGCTGGGCCGGGGGCCTGGCGGTGGAGCGCCGGTTCCTCATCGATTCCGCGCGGATCGACTCGACGCTCTTCGCCCTGGCCGACGGGTCCGGCCTCTCGGCGTCGAACCTGGTGGCACCGCTCGCCTTCACCGGCCTGCTGCGCTACATCCGCCAGCACCCGCACTACGCGGCGAGCTTCGCCGCCGGGCTGCCGCAGTCGGGCAATACCGGCAGCCTGCGGAACCGCTTCCTCGGCACGCCGCTCGAAGGGCGGGTCCGGGCAAAGACCGGCAGCATCTCCCGGGTGAACACCCTGTCGGGGTACTTCGAGCTGCCCGATGGCCGGACCTTCACCTTCTCCGTGCAGGCCAACCACCACGTCCAGGGGGGCCGGCGCACCCTCAGCCAGATCGACGCGATCGTGACGGCGATGGCCCGCGCCGTGACCCGGCGGTGACCCCATGCAGCTGCTGCTGATCCGCCACGCCGACGCGGGCGAGCACGACCCGGCCCGCTGGCCCGATGACACCCTGCGTCCCATGACTGACGCCGGCCGGAAGCGCCACCAGCGCGTGGCCCGCCGGCTGCGGCGGCGCTCGCTGGCCCCGACCCTGCTGCTCGCGAGCCCCTGGCTCCGCGCCTGGCAGACCGCCATGCTCACCGCTGAGCGCACCCGTTGCCCCGCGCCGGTGGCCTGCCCCGCGCTCGCCGCTCCTCCTGACCTCCGCGCGCTCGCGCGGGCCATCGGCCCGCAACCCCCCGAGGCCATCGTGGCGCTGGTGGGTCACGAGCCCTGGCTCGGCCAGCTGGCCTCGCTCCTGCTCACCGGAAATGCGACCGGCATCGCGGTGGATTTCCCGAAGAGCGGGGTCCTCGGGGTGGAGAGCGGCGCGCTGGAGGCCGGGGGATCACGGCTCACCTTCTTCTGGCGCCGCTGAGGCGGCCGGCGCGGTCGCCGCCGCCGCCACGGCGCTGTATTTTCCCCCGCCATGTCCACCACTTCCACCTGCTCCGTCGCGATCATCGGCAGCGGCCCCTCGGGGTTCTACGCCGCCGAGCACCTCCTCAAGCACCTCCCCGGCGTGGCGCTCGACCTGTTCGACCGCCTGCCCACGCCCTTCGGGCTGGTGCGCGGCGGCGTGGCCCCCGACCACCAGAAGATCAAGTCGGTCACCCGCGTCTACGAGAAGATCGCGGCCCACCCCGGGTTCCGGTTCTTCGGGCACGTGCGGATCGGCGCCGACCTCTCGCGCGAGGAGCTGCTGCGGCACTACCACGCCGTGGTCTACGCCTGCGGCGCGCAGAGCGACCGTGCCCTCGGCGTCCCCGGCGAGTCGCTGGCCGGCAGCCACGCGGCCACCGAGTTCGTGGGCTGGTACAATGGCCATCCCGACTACCGCGACCGGGTGTTCGACCTCGCGCAGGAGCACGTCGCGGTCATCGGCATGGGGAACGTGGCGGTGGACGTGGTGCGGGTGCTGGCCCGGACGCCGGAGGAACTGCACGGCACCGACATCGCAGGCCACGCACTGGAGGCGCTGCGGCAGAGCCGGGTGCGCCACATCTACATGATCGGCCGCCGCGGCCCGGTCCAGGGGGCGTACACCAACCCCGAGCTCAAGGAACTGGGGGAGATGGCCGGCGCGGACATCGTGGTGCGGCCGGAAGACCTGGAACTCGACGCGGGCAGCGCCGCGATCCTGGCCCGGGGCGACGACAAGGGACTGGAGCGGAACATCGAGACGCTGCGCGCCTTCGCGGCCCGCCCCCTCACCGGGAAGCGCAAGGTGATCCACCTGCGGTTCCAGCTCTCGCCCCTCGAGCTGCAGGGGGCCGGCCGGGTGGAACGCATGATCCTGGGACAGAACCGGCTGGTGAGCGGCGCCAGCGGGGAGATCCGGGCAGAGGCGACCGGCGAGCGGGAGACCCTCGCGGCCGGCCTCGTGTTCCGGTCAGTCGGCTATTACGGGGAAGGCATCCCCGGCGTGCCCTTCGACGGCAAGCGCGGCATCATCCCGAACCAGCAGGGCCGCGTGCTCGCCGGTCCGGACGCGCCGGCCCCGGGCGAGTACGTCGCCGGCTGGATCAAGCGCGGGCCGAGCGGCGTGATCGGTACCAACAAGCCTGACGCCGTCGAGAGTGCCGACCACCTGCTCGCGGACGCCGCGGCGGGGCGGCTCAACCCCGCGGCCGAGCCGGGCCGCGCCGGCATCGAGCGGCTGCTCGCCAGCCGCGGGGTGCGGGTGGTCTCCTGGGCCGACTGGCAGCGGCTGGACCAGCTGGAGCAGGCCCGCGGGAAGGCGCTCGGCCGCCCCCGCCTCAAGTTCACCAGCGTGGCCGAGATGCTCGCGGCCCTGGACGGCGCCTGATGCGCCGGCGGGCGTGGTGGGTGGCCGCGCTGGCGCTGGCGCTGGCGCTCGGGGGCTGCGCGGCGCTCGGCGGGCTCCTCAACGAGTTCGGCAGCGAGCGCCCGCCGGCCCCGCTCGACGAGGCCACGGTCGCGAGCGACGCGCGGCTGGACGCCGGCGGCCGCATCGTCGGGAGCTTCGTGGGTGAGGGCACCAGCCGCGCCGTGCACCTGCTCTCCAGCGACACCGCCCTCATCGGCGCGCTGGCGCGGCGCTACCGCCCCGCGGACGAGCGCCGGGACGACACCTGGGACTGGCTCGCCGCTCGGCGCACCGTGGTGATCGCCCCGGACCCGGTCCGCGACTCCGCGCTGCGCGACCAGCACATCCTGGTCGGCTCCCCCGAGGGCCACACGCCGGTGCGCCTGGAGAGCATCACGCTGCGCGCCGCGAGCTGCGGCCCGCTCGGCGCCCAGGCCGAGCTGGTGGTGAGCGGCACCGGGCCGGGACGTGGACCCTCGCTGCGGGGCCCCGTGGTCGGGGCCTTCTTCGCGCCCGACGACTACTACGCCGGCCTCGACCGGGACTGGCGCGACCCCATTCCGGATCCCACCCCCGCGCTCGAGGACAGCCTCATCGCCTGGACCCGGCGGGCCATGGATTCCCTCGTGGCGCTCCGCGCCCCGTCGCGCGACCTGCCGCTCGTCCCCGCGCCGGCCGCGCCGCTCGACCTCAACGGCCTCGGGGACGACGACGCCGCCGACCTGCAGCCCTTCCGGCTGGACGATGGCCGCATCCGGTACGCCGTCTCGCTGCGCGAACGGCGCCGGACCGCCCAGGGCCTGGAGGTCCTGGCGGCCATCGTCATGGCGTGGGACGCGACAGGGGCGTGGCAACAGGTCATCTTCCGTCCCACGCTCCTCGAGTACCGGCGCCACCGGCTGGTCCGCGGCCACGGCAGCGCCCCGCCCCTCTTCTGGCGGCGGCTGGTGCCGGTGAGCGGATTCGCGTATGGCCGCGACTACCTCTGGATGGAGCAGGTGGACGTGGAGGCGGACCGCGTGCTGTGGGTGATCCTCGAGCCCCGCAGCAACACGGTGGTGGCCGCCGCCGACATGGATGGAACGTGCTGACCCTTCGCGCCGTCGCGGCGCGGCACCGCTGAGGTCCCCATGCCCGACACGCTCGAGATCGAGACCCCGCGCCTGCGGCTCCGCCCCTTCGGCGCCGACGCGATCGATGCGCTGCTCGCGGGCGATGCCGCCCGCGCGGACCAGCTCGCCGGGGGGACCTTCCCCCGACCCCTCCGCCCGCCGCCGCTGATGGAGGACGTGCTGCCGCTGGTGCGCGACCGGCTGCGGAGCCATCCGGCCACCACGGGCTGGTGGACCTGGCTCGCCATCGATCGCTCCACCGGGCAGGTGACGGGCGCGCTGGGATTCGGCGGGCCCCCGGACGGGGAAGGCGGGGTCATGATCGGCTACGCCACCTACCCGGGCGCCACCCACCAGGGGCTCGCCACCGAGGCGACGCTGGCGCTGGTGCGCTGGGCGCTGGGCCAGCGCGGCGTGGCCCGCGTGTGCGCAAGCATCCCCCCCGACAATGTCCCCGCGCGCCGGGTGGCCGAGAAAGTCGGGATGCGGGTGGCGGGCACGGTCTGGGAAGAAGAGATCGACGACGTGCTCCTGTACGAGATCCGAGCGGGGGCCGACGCATGACCATCTACACCAAGACCGGCGACGCGGGCGAAACCGGACTCTTCGGCGGCGGCCGCGTCTTCAAGGACCACGCCCGGGTCGAGGCCTACGGCGACGTCGACGAACTGAACTCGGTGCTGGGCGTGGTGCGCGCCACCCAGCCGGTACACTTCTTCGACGACCTGCTGCAGTCCATCCAGCGGGACCTCTTCGCGCTGGGTGGGCAGCTGGCCACGCCCGACCCGGAGAAGGTGCAGAAGGCGCTGGAGAAGGCGGAGCTGACGGAGGCGCGGGTCACCCTGTTCGAGCGGGTCATGGACGAGGCCGACCGGGAGTTGCCGCCGCTGCGCGCGTTCGTGTTGCCGGCCGGCACGCCCAAGGCGGCCGCGCTGCACCTGGCCCGGACGGTCTGCCGCCGCGCCGAGCGGAACGTGGTCACCCTCTCCCACGAGGCCGCGATCCCGGACCTGTTCGTGATCTACCTCAACCGGCTCTCGGACCTCCTCTTCACCCTGGCCCGCCTCGCGAACCACCGCGAGGGCGCCGGCGACGTGACCTGGTAATGCCGGTCGTCCCCGTCCGGCACGCCACCGGCCAGTACGACGTCCACATCGAGCCGGGCATCCTGCTCTCGCTGCCGGAGCTGCTCACGGCCGCGCTGGGGCGGCGCAAGCTGGTGCTCGTCACGGACGACATCGTGGGGCGCTACTACGACGAGTGGACCCGCGGCACCGCGGAGGCCCGGGCCCTGGGCGCCCGCTCCAGCGACGCCGGCATCCGGCTCCGCTGCGAGGCGCGGCTGTCGTTCCCGGCGGGCGAAGCGAGCAAGACCCGCGAGACCTGGATCCGGCTTTCCGACGAGATGCTCGGCCAGGGGCTCGACCGCCAGACCGGCATCGTGGCGCTGGGCGGCGGGGTCGTGGGCGACCTGGCCGGCTTCGTGGCCGCCACCTTCCTGCGGGGCGTGCCCTACGCCCAGGTGCCGACCACCCTGCTCGCCATGCTCGATGCCTCCGTGGGCGGCAAGGTCGGGGTGGATACCTCGCTGGGGAAGAACCTGATCGGGGCGTTCCATCCCCCCGCCATCGTGGTGGCCGATCCCCTGACCCTGCTCTCGCTCCCCGACCGGGTCTACAAGGCGGGCATGGCCGAGGCGGTGAAGCATGGCCTCATCGCGGACGCGGCCTATTTCGAGTGGATCGAGGGGAACGCGCGGCGGCTGCTGGCCCGCGACCTCGAGGCGCTGACCCACCTCGTGCATCGCAGCGTGGAGATCAAGGCGGCCGTGGTGAGCGCCGACGAGCGGGAAGGGGGCCAGCGCGCGATCCTCAATGCCGGCCACACGATCGCGCATGGGCTGGAACTGGCGGCGCACTACCGGCTCCCCCACGGCGAGGCGGTGTCCCTGGGCCTGGTCGGGGAGTGCCGGATCGCGGAGCGGCTGGGGCTGGCCCCACTGGGCCTGGCCGAGCGGGTCCTGGGCGTGCTGCGCGCCCTGGGCCTGCCGACGCGCAGCGGCAGCGGGGTCTCGGTCCCGCAGGTGCTCGAGGCGATGATCCACGACAAGAAGAACCGCGACGGCCAGGTTCGCCTGGCCCTTCCCACCGGTCTGGGCGCGATGCACGAGGGCGAGGGCCGGTGGACGGTACCGGTCACGGAAGATCATCTGGCTGCGGCAGTTGCCGGGCTCGCCTGAGTCCGGTTCTCCGTCACTGGGGTTGCGGGTCCCACCGGCTGCTATCCCCTAACAACTTATTTGACAATAGCTTACCTGCTACCTTCCTGCAGGTAGGTGGCCCCGGGGCCGGGCCGACGGTGGACAAACGCCGCAACGGGAAGCAAACAAACGATTTGTGATGTGGAAAGAAAATTCTTCTTGACCGGTTTTTTGGCGCGTCCTATATTCGCACACCTTCTCAAGCGGCCACCCCACGGCCGCACCTAGCCAGCGACAACCTGCGGGTCATTACTCCACGCGGAGCCGTCATGCCGTCGCCGCAAGCCAGCCGGTCCAAGGCCTTCTTTCGTCCCGTGGCCACCGGTGCCTTTGATCAGTACCTGCAGGACATCCAGAAGCTCCCCATGATCACCGACCCGGCCGAGGAGAAGCGGCTGGCGCGGCTGGCCCAGAAGGGCGACGAGAAGGCGGCGGAACGCCTGGTCACGGCGAACCTCCGCTTCGTCATCTCCTACGTGAAGAAGTACCAGGGCCACGGCCTCGACCTCTCCGAGCTGGTGGCGATCGGAAACGAGGGGCTGCTCAAGGCGGTCCGGAAGTTCGATCCCGAGCACGGCGTCAAGTTCATCTCCTACGCCGTCTGGTGGGTGCGGCAGGCGGTGCTCAAGGCGCTGGCCGAGCAGACCCGCAGCGTGCGCATCCCGCTCAACCAGAACAGCGCCCTGATCAAGATGTCCCGGGCCGAGACCTTCCTGTCCCAGGAACTGGGCCGCGAGCCGACGGACCAGGAGATCGCCACCGCCCTCAACGACACGCCCGAGAACATCCGCTCCGCCCGCCGCATGACGTCCGCGGAGCTCTCGCTCGACGCGCCGGTGGAACGGGGCGACAAGACCAGCGGCACCATGGGCGAGCGCTTCGCCGGCACCGAGGGCGGCGACATCGAGGAGCGCACCGACGCGCGCCTGATGCGCGAGTTCATCGACCGCATCTTCACCCGCTACCTCACGCCGCGCGAGCGGAAGATCCTCTACCTGTACTACGGCCTCGAGGAGGGCAGCGAGGCCCTCACGCTCGAGAAGATCGGCGAGCTCCTCGGCGTCACCCGGGAACGCATCCGCCAGATCCGCGAGCGCGCCTTCGAGAAGCTGCGCGAGTCGCCCGACGTGAAGGGCCTCAAGGGGTTCTGGGTCGCGGCCTAGCCCGCCCAGCGCGGCGCCGGCCGGGGACAGGGGAAGCGCGCCACGCGCTTCCCCTGTCGCGTTTTCCCTTTTCGCGATTCCCCCCTCCGCCGTAGATTGCGTTCATGCCCGCCCGCCTCCCGCTGTTCCCGCTCGACCTGGTGGTCTTCCCCGGGGAGCTGGTTCCGCTGCACATCTTCGAGCCCCGCTATCGCCAGCTCCTGTCCGATTGCCTCGCGGGCGACCAGCGCTTCGGCATCACCGCGACCCAGCCGCCCCGGCCCGGCGCCCTCGGCACCACCACCCGGGTCCGGGGCGCCGACCCCCTGCCCGACGGCCGCTCCAACATCGTGGTGCTCGGTGAGGGACGCTTCGGCATCCGCGCCCTGCTGGAGGAAGGCACGCCGTACCTCATCGCGGCCATCGAGCCCTATCGCGACCAGCCCGGCAGCGCCCCCCTCCCGGCCGAGCGCACCGAACTCGAGGGCCTGGCGGGCCAGCTGCGTACCCTGCTCGGGGTCCTCAGTGACGCCGCAGCCGAGCCGGCGGCCTGGGACGCGGACCCGGAGGCCTTCTCCTTCCAGGCGGCGGCGTTGCTCGAGGCCGATCCGGAGGTCCGGGGCCCGCTGCTGGCCGAGCGGAGCACCCGGGCCCGGGTACGCGCCCTGCTCGGGTTGCTGCCCGCGCGACTGCAGGCGATCGCGGGCCGGGCCGAGGCGCACGTGCGCGCCCGAAGCAACGGCAAGGGCCACCACGGCCACGACATCGTCACCGGCTGATGGACCACCTGGGCGCGGCACCCGGCCTCATCGAGGCGCTGGGGCGGATCGTCGGACCGCAGTGGGTCCGGCACCGCGCCGCCGAACTGGCCACCTACTCCGCTGACGGGCTGCCCACCCACGAGTCGCGGCCCGGACTCGTGGTGCTGCCCGGCTCCCGGGACGAGGTGGCGCGGGTGCTGCGCCTGCTGCACCTCCTGCAGGTGCCGTTCGTGGCGCGCGGGGCCGGCACCGGCCTCTCGGGCGGTGCCCTGGCCGATCCCCGCGCGGTCCTCATCACGCTCACGCGGATGAACCGCATCCTGGCCCTCGATCCCGTGGAGCGCCGCGCGGTCGTCGAGCCCGGGGTCATCAATACCCGCCTCACCGAGGCCGCCACCCCGCACGGGCTGCACTACGTCCCCGACCCCTCGAGCCAGAGCGCCTGTACCATCGGCGGCAACGTCGCCGAGAACGCCGGGGGCCCCCACTGCCTCAAGTACGGCGTCACCACCAACCATGTCGTGGCGCTCGACGTCCTGCTGCCGGACGGCAGCGACGCCACGCTGGGCTCGCCGCAGGGCGAACCGTGGGGCCCCGACCTGGTCGGGCTCTTCGTCGGCAGCGAAGGAATGTTCGGCGTGGCGGTGGCGGTGACGGTCCGGCTGGAGCCGGTGCCGCGGGAGATCCGCACCATCTTCGCCGACTTCCTGGCCCTTCGCGCCGCGAGCGAGGCCGTGAGCGCGATCATCGCCTCGGGGATCGTCCCGGCCGCGCTCGAGATGATGGACCAGTCGTGCGTCCGCGCGGTCGAGGCCTCGATCTACGCCACCGGCGCCCGCACCGACGCCGCGGCCGTCCTGCTGGTGGAGGTGGACGGCTCGCCCGAGGCGGCAGCGGCGGAGAGCGCCATCGTGGAGCGGCTGCTGCAGGCCCACGGCGCCCGCGAGGTGCAGGTGGCGACCCGCCCCGCCGATCGCGCCCGCCTCTGGCAGGGACGCAAGAAGGCGTTCGGGGCGCTGGGCCGGATCGCGCCGGACCTGGCGGTGCAGGACGCCGTGGTGCCGCGCTCGGTGCTGCCGGCCATCCTCGACCAGATCGCCGCGATCCGTGACCGCCACGGCCTGCAGATCAGCAACGTCTTCCACGCGGGCGATGGCAACCTCCACCCCTGCATCAGCTTCGACCGTCGCGACCCGGCGCAGGCCGGGCGGGTGGAGGAGGCCAGCCGGGAGATCATGGAGGCGTGCCTGGCGGCCGGCGGCAGCATCACCGGCGAGCACGGGGTGGGCAGCGACAAGATGGCGTACATGCCCCAGGCCTTCGGGCCGGCGGCGCTGGACCTCATGTGTGAGGTGCGGCGCGCCTTCGACCCGGACCGGCGCGCCAATCCCGGCAAGGTGTTTCCCGTGCATGTCTGCCGCGAATGGCGGCGGGGAGGCGTGGCATGACCGACGCCGTGTGGCAGCGGCTCTCCCGCCTGCTCGGCCCGGAAGGCGTGGAGCGCGATCCGCGGGGACTCCCCCGCGCGGTGCCCGAGAGCGACGACGCGCTGGCGCTGGTCTGCCAGGCGGCCCAGGACGAGGGCTGGCGCGTGCGACCGGAGGGCCGGGGCAGCTGGCTTCCGCCCGACGCGCCGGCCGACCTGGCCCTCAGCACCCGGGGCCTCACGCGCATCGTGCAGGTGAGCCCGGAGGACCTGGTCTGCCGGGTGGAGGCCGGGGTGCCGCTCGACGTGCTGCGCGCCGACCTGGCGGCGCGGGGCCTGTGGCTGGCGCTCGACCCGCCGGGACGCAGCGACCGCAGCATCGGCTCCGTGGTGGTCACCGGCACCGCGGGCCCGCTGCGCCATGGCTTCGGGCCGGTGCGCGACCATGTTCTGGGCAGCACCGTCGCCACTGGCGACGGCCGCCTGGTGGAGGCCGGTGGCCGGGTGGTCAAGAACGTCGCCGGCTACGACCTCACCAAGCTCCACGTGGGCGGGTTCGGCGCCTTCGGGGTGCTCACCGGCCTCTATCTCCGGGTACGGGCGCTGCCGGCCGCCGACGTCACGCTGGTGGCTCAGGGCCCGCGCGAGGCGCTCTTCGACGCGGGGCGCAGCCTGCTGCAGGAGGGACTCGGATGCTCGGCCCTCGAGCTGGTGACCCCCGCGCTGGCCGCCACGGCGGAGTGGACGCTCGCCGCCCGCCTCACCGGGACGGCGGAAGGCGTGGCGGCCGAAGCGGCACGCCTGGCAGCCACCGGCGGGGCCCGGTGGCAGGCGCTGCCCGCGGAGCGGGCCCTGGCGCTGTGGACACTGCTCGCACGGGCGCCACTCGAGGGGGATGTCTCGGTCCGCCTGGGCGCCCTGCTCGACACCCTCGATGACACGATGGACCTGGTCATCGCCGAACTGGGCGAGGGGATGCTGGCCACCGGTCTCGGCACCGGCCAGTTGCGCTGGGCGGGCCAGGCCGACACGGCCGGGCTCCGGGGACTCCGTCACCGCGCGGCGCAGCGCGAGATCCCGGTGACGCTCGAGCGGGCCCCGTGGGAGCTCCGCCGGGCCGTCGGCCATTTCGGGGCCTACCGCGAAGGGGTGGGCATGCTGGTGGGGCGGCTGCGCGAGACCTTCGACCCCAAGGGCGTGCTGGCAGTGGCGCTGGAGGGCGGCCCGGAGTGAGCGCCGGCGCCGCTGCCGGCCATTCGACTGGCGCGCCCTCGCCATTCGCCCCGCTGGACCCGTGCGTGCATTGCGGGTTCTGCCTCCCGGCCTGCCCCACCTACCTGGCCACCGGCGATGAAGCCGACAGCCCGCGCGGCCGGATCGTGCTCATGCGCGCCCTGGAGCGGGGCGAGATCGCCGCCACCGACCGCGCGCTGCTGCAGCACCTCGACGCCTGCCTGGGCTGCCGGGGCTGCGAGCCGGTGTGTCCCGCCGGGGTGGGCTACGGTCGCGGGCTCGAGGCGGCGCGCGCGCTGCTGGCGCGGGAGCGGGGCTTCCGGCCCCTGGCCCGCCTGATCCTGAACGTCTTTGCCCGCACCTGGGCCTGGCGCGCCATCTTCGGTGCCGCGCGCCTTCTGCGGGAGGCCGGCCTGGCGCGGGCGGCGGGTTCCCCCCGGCGTTTCGGCATGGCCATGCTGGCCGCGACGGCCCCGGCGCGGCGGGTCCCGGCCAGGGTCGTCCCCGCGGCCGATGCCACGCCCGGCCCGACGGTGGCGCTCTTCCGCGGCTGCGTGATGGACGCCCTCTTCGACCACGTGCATGCGGCCACGCGGCGCACCCTGGAGGCCAACGGGTACACGGTCGTCGAGGCGCCGGGGCAGGTGTGCTGCGGCGCCCTCCACGATCACGCCGGCGATCCGGAAACCGCCCGCGACCTGGCGCGCCGCAACCTGGCCGCCTTCGCGGCCCGGACCGACTTCATCGTGGTCAACAGCGCCGGCTGCGGCGCGCTGCTCAAGGACTACGGGCACCTCCTCGACGAGCCCGCCGCCGCGGGCTTCGCCGCGCGGATCCGGGACGTGAGCGAGCTCCTCGCCGCCCGCGGCCCCCGCCCCGGCGGCCCGCTCCCCCTCGACGTGGCCTACGACGCGCCCTGCCACCTGCAGCATGCCCAGCGGGTCCACGAGCCGGTGCTGGCGCTCCTCGGCGCCATCCCGGACCTCCGGCTCGCGCTGCTGCCGGGGCACGACCGCTGCTGCGGCAGCGCCGGCATCTACTCCCTGCTGGAACCGGCGCTGTCGCGGGCGGTGCTCGACGCCAAGCTGGCGGGCCTGGCCGACGCCACGCCCCGCCCCGCCTACGTGGTCACCGGCAACCCGGGGTGCCTGATGCAGATCGGCGGCGGCCTCGTGGCGGCGGGGCTCCCCATCCGCGTGGCGCACCCGGTGGAACTGCTGGACTGGTCGTATGCGGCGGGCGGGGTGTATGGGGGCGGCAGGGCGGCAGGGCGGTAGTCGCGTCCGATCGTTCTCCCATTCTCCCGCCGCCCCGTTTACCGTTCGGCATGTCCCGCGCCATCCTGTTCGACTTCAACGGCGTCATCGTCAATGACGAGCCGCAGCACTGCGAGGCCCTGATCGCGACGCTGGCGGGCTACGGCTACCCGCTCGATCGCGAGGGGTACTATCGCGACTACCTCGGGTTCGACGACCGCGAGTGCTTCCGCTTCACCTTCGAGCGGATGGGGCGCCCCGCCGACGCCGCGCAGCTGCACGAGGCGATCGAGCGCAAGGCGGTGCTCTATGAGCGGGCCATCCGGGCCTCGCTCGAGCTGGTGCCCGGATCCGCCGGGTTCATCCGTGCCGCCGCCACCGCCGGGTACCGGCTGGCGGTCGTCTCGGGAGCACTGCGCCGCGAAATCGACCTGGTGCTGGGGGAGGCAGGGCTGCGGGAGCACTTTCCCGTGATCGTGGCGGCCGAGGACGTCGACCACTGCAAGCCGGACCCGCAGGGGTACCGGACGGCGCAGCGGGCGCTCGGCGTTGCCCCGGAACGCTGCATGGTGATCGAGGACTCCCTCCCGGGGCTCGAGGCGGCGCGCCGCGCCGGGGCCCGCTGCACCATGATCACCACCTCGCACCCGGCCGCGGACCTCGGCGGTGCGGACCTGGTCTGGCCGACGCTCGAGGGACATCACCCGGATGAGCTCCCGTGGGCGAACTGACCTTGCGGCGCGTCGCGCTCGACGGGAGCCGGTTCTCCCAGCTCCAGCACGGGGTCCTGCTGGCCCGCACCGCGCCCGCGGTCTTCCGCGTCACCGGCCCCGGGGCGCTGACCTGCCTGCAGGGACTGCTCACCAACGACCTCGACACGCCGGGGGAAGGCGCGGTGGTCTACGGCGCCCTCCTCACCCCCAAGGGCATGATCGTGGTGGACCTCTGGGTGCACCGTGGCCCCGCGGGGTTCCTGCTGGTCACCGACGCACGCGCCCGTGAACCGGTCCGCCAGCTCTTCGCCCGCGGGCTACCTCCCCGCCTGGCCCGGGTCGAGGACTGCACCGGGACCCTCGAGGCCAGCTGGCTCTACGGCGACCTCGCCATCGCCGCCCTGGCCGCCGCCCACCTCCCGGTGCCCGATGCCGAGGGCCACGGCACCCTCACCGGCGACGGGGCGGACGCGCTGGCCCTGCTCCGACCCACCCCCGGCGCCCCGTTCCGCGCGCTGCTCGTGGGGAGCGATGCCACCCTGGAGCTCGCGGAAGCCGCGCTGGAGCGGGCCGGTGCCCTGCGCGGCGGCGCCGCCGAGCAGGAGGCCGCCCGGGTGCTGACCGGCTGGCCGCTCCTCGGCGCGGAGATCCAGGACAAGACCCTCCCGCAGGAGGTCCGGTACGACGAGATCGGCGGGGTGTCCTACACCAAGGGGTGCTACACCGGCCAGGAGACCGTGGCCCGGCTGCACTTCCGAGGGCACGCCAATCGCGAGCTTCGCGGCCTCGTCTGGGAGGGTACGCCGCTGCTCGAGGACGAACTGGTGCGCGGGGTGGATGGCAAGGAGGTGGGCCGGGTGAGCTCCGTGCTCGACCTCGACGGCATGAGCCTCGGCCTGGCGGTGATCCGTCGCGAGGTGCTTCCGGGCGCCACCATCACCGCCGGCAATCGCGCCGCCCGCGTGGTGAGCCTGCCCTTCGATCTCTCCCGCCTGTCGCAGGCCGCCGGGTGATCTTCCTGACCGGCGGTACCGGTCTGCTCGGCCTCCACATCCTTGAGGACCAACGGCACCGCGGCGGCGAGGTCACCGCCCTGGCCCGCGACGACCGTGCCGCCGCCCGGGTGGCGCGGCTGGGCGCCCGTCCGCTGCATGGTGACGTGGCCGACCCCGCGATGTGGGCGCGGGTCGAGGGCGTCCGCGGGATCGTGCACGGTGCGGCGATCATCGCCGGCGGCGGGCACTGGGCCGCCTACGAGGCGGTGAACGTGGAGGCCACCCGGCTCGCGGCGCGGCAGGCGCGGTGCCTGGGCGTCCCCCTGGTCCACATCTCGTCGATCGCCGTCTACGGGGCGGCCGCGGGCCGGGAGGCGCCGGGCACGGTCACCGAGGACTACCCGTTCGGATCGCGGTCCCACGGTGACTACTACGCCCGCTCCAAGCGGCTGGCGGAGGACGTGGTGCGGGAGGAAATGGCCCGCGGCCTCAAGGCCGTGGTGCTGCGCCCCTGCGTGGTCTACGGCCCGGGCGACCGTCTCTTCCTGCCCAACGTCGTGCGTCATGCCCGGCGCGGCTTCTTTCCGCTGGTCGGCACCGGGCGCCGGCCGCTGGTACTGGTGCATGCCCGGAACGTGGCCGCCGCGGTGGCGCTGGCCCTCGACGATCCCCGGGCCCTGGGCGGCACCTTCAACGTGACCTTCGACGGTGAACTGACGGGCCTCTCGTTCGTGGCGGGGCTGGCGGAAGGGCTGGGCCGGCCGGTCCGGGCGGTGCGCATCCCGGCGCCGCTGGCGGAGGCGGCGGCCGCGACGGCCGATGGGGTGCGCCGCCTGCTCGGCCGCCACTTCCCCGGCTACCGTGCGGCCGTCCGCTTCCTGCGCGGCGGCAACCCCTATGCCTCCGGGGCCCTCGCCGGGCGCCTGGGGTGGCGACCCGTGGTCGAGCATGCCACCGGATTTCCCGCCGCGGTGCGGGACGCCGCCGGCGGTCAGGCCCCCTGAAACGACCGCGGGCCGCCCATGGGGC
>JBGAPX010000156.1:0-6559 GCA_044221045.1 Gemmatimonadales bacterium | reverse complement strand
ACCCCGGTTGCCGGCCCCGCCGCCGATGAC
Organism: Gemmatimonadales bacterium; assembly: GCA_044221045.1. Classification (GTDB taxonomy): domain Bacteria; phylum Gemmatimonadota; class Gemmatimonadetes; order Gemmatimonadales; family GWC2-71-9; genus JADJOM01. The sequence goes on along the minus strand of JBGAPX010000156.1, from coordinate 6,529 downwards.
CACCAATCGGGGTCCGCTGGCCCCGGCCCGGGCGGCCACGGGCACGGTGTCCGAGGTCGGTCGTAACGACCCCTGTCCCTGCGGCTCGGGCAAGAAGTACAAGAAGTGCCACGGCGTGGGTAAGTAGGCCAGGTTCCACCCACGCGCACCGCCCGGCCCGCACGGCCGGGCGGTGTTGTGTTTCTCCCCCCCCGGCGGAACGCTCACTCCCAGGAAGTTTTCGGCACCCTCCGGCGCTCGGGGAACGGTTATCCTCGCGGGATGGGCCACTCGACTGTCGGCAGCCCGCTCGATCGTCCCCGCGAACGCCTCTGGCGCCTGGGGCCGCCAGCCCTCGCGACCGTCGAGCTGCTCGCGGTCCTGCTCGGCACCGGGGCATCGGAGCGGGACGCCGGCGCGGTGGCGGCCGAGCTGCTGGAGCGGGCCGGGGGCTCCCTGCGCGAACTGCGGGCCCGGCCCCCGGCGGAACTCACCCGGACGCGCGGCGTCGGCCCGGCCAAGGGTGCCCGCCTCCTGGCGGCCCTGGAGCTGGCGGCCCGGCTGGTCGAGGAGCGACGCCCCTCGCTGCCCCGGGTCCGGGAGCCCGGCGACGTGGCGGCCCTCCTCGGTCCCCGGGTGCGTGACCTCCCGGTCGAGGAGTTCCACGTCCTGGTGCTCGACAGCCAGAGCCGGGTGCGCCGGGACGTCCTGATAAGCCGGGGGCTCCTCAACAGCGCCCTGGTGCACCCCCGGGAGGTATTCCGGGCCGCCATCGCCGAGGCGGGCGCCGGGATCATCCTGGCCCACAACCACCCGAGCGGGGATCCCACCCCCTCGGCCGAGGACCGGGCGGCCACCCGCCAGCTGGTGGAGGCCGGCCGGCTGCTCGACCTCCCGGTGTACGACCACGTGATCGTGGCCGGGGATCGATTCCTGTCCTTCGTGGCCGCCGGGCTGCTCTGACGGGGGCGGCAGGGACTGCCGCCACTTGCGCAACCCCGCGTCCGGTGCGGAATTACGTCCATCAAGGCTGGAGCGCCCACCGTTCCTTCCGGGACGGGGGCAGTTCCGTTTGTCCCCTGGACGCGCATGACCGGAACGCTGCCCGACATCGCCCCCGATTTCCGCGCCCTGCTCGAACGCCACGCCGACCGGCTGGACCTCGAGCAGATCGACCGCGCCCTGCGGTTCAGCGCCTCGGCCCACCGCGGCCAGAAGCGGGTCTCCGGCGAGGACTTCATCCAGCACTCGATCGCGGTGGCGCGGACCCTCGTCGAGCAGCAGCTCGACACCACGTCGATCGTGGCCGCACTCCTGCACGACGTGGTCGAGGACTCCGACATCCGGACCGAGGACATCGCGCGGGAGTTCGGGGCCGAGACGGCCAATATCGTCGACGGCCTGACCAAGATCGCCAGCCTGACGTTCCGCTCGACCGCGGAGCAGCAGGTGGAGAACTACCGCAAGCTGCTCCTGTCGATCGCCAAGGACGCCCGGGTCATCATCATCAAGCTGGCCGACCGGCTGCACAACATGCGGACCCTCGATCCGCTGCCGCCGGAGAAGCGCGCCCGCATCGCCACCGAGACCCGCGAGATCTACGCCCCGCTGGCGCACCGCTTCGGCATGGCCGGCATCAAGGCGGAGCTGGAGGACGCGTTCAAGTTCCTCGAGGCGGAGGACTACCGGGCGCTGGTGGCGCAGGTGCAGGCCCGGCGGGCCGAGCGGGAGCAGATGATCCTCAAGCTCAGGTCCCGCTCGAGCACGAGCTCAAGACCTCGGGGATCTCGTGGTGCGGGCATTCCGGACAGCCCAAGCACCTCTGGTCGATCTGCAGAAGATGAAGAAGCGCAACAAGCCGTTCGACGAGATCTACGACCTCGTGATGGCCGTCCAGGTGATCGTCAGCCCGGTCGAGTGCTACCGTGCCAAGGATCATCACCACAACTGAACCCGGGAACGGATCAAGAACATCGCGAGTCCCAGGTCGAACGCCTACCAGTCGCTCGCACGATCTTCGGGCCGGCGACCTCTTCGGGTGCGAGATCCGCACCAGAGATGCACCGCACCGCCGAATACGGCATCGCGGCACGCTGGCTATACAAGGCCGACGAAGCGCAAGGAGATCGGCCACCACTTCGCACGGTTCAGCGGCAGCCGAACTGCAACAGCAGGACACCCACAGCGAGGAATTCTGGAATTCTCAAGGTGAACCTGTACCAGGCAAGGTCTTCGTGTTTCGCCAAAGAGGACGTCAAGCAGGCTGCCCAGGGCGCCGCCGATCGACGCGCGTTCATCGTCACACCGACGTGGGGCTCCGCTGCCCAGGGCGCCAAGGTGACGGCCGGACAACTCCCTTGCACCGCGAGCTGAAGAACGGCGACACGGTCGAGGTGTTCACCGGGGCGTCACCCCGGCCCAGCCGTGACTGGCTCGCGCACGTGAAGACCGCCCGGGCCCGGCCTGGATCAAGGCGTGATCCGGCACCGGGAGGACCCCGGAGGCGCTGGCGCTGGGCGAGGAACTGCTGGCGCGCGAGTTGCAAGCGCCGCCGGCTGAAGGTGCCGGGCGCGCGCGGCCTCGGCCAGGGCCGCCGGAAGCGGCTCGGCGTGGCGGATGGGCGGCAGGTGGTGATCGGGCTCGGGCGCGGCGACCTCACCATCGTGCAGGTGCTGCGCGCGGTCTATCCCGAAGTCTCCGCCGACGACCTGCAGGAACAGAAACCGAGCGTCCTCGGGCGGGTCATCGACCGGATCCGGCTCGGGTCGGGCATCCGCATCCAGGGGCTGTCCGGCCTGATGGTCCGTTACGCGCAGTGCTGCCAGCCGGTGCCCGGCGACCAGGTGGTCGGGTACGTGAGCCAGGGCCGGGGCATCTCCATCCACCGCGCCGACTGCCCCAACCTGCTCAACCTCAATGGCGAGGGCCGGCGGGTCGAGATCGACTGGCAGGAGGCCAAGGGCGAAGCCTTCGCGGTTCGCCTGGCGGTGACCGGCGACGACCGCCGGGGGCTCTACGCCGACGTGATGCAGGCCATCAGCCAGAGCGGCACCAACGTCAAGGCGGCGGAGCTCTCCACCAAGGACGGCACCGTGTTCAGCTCGATCGTGGTCGAGGTCGAGAGCCGGGCGCACCTGGCCCGGGTCATCAAGGCCATCCGGAAGGTGAAGGGGATCAACGACGTGGAGCGCCGGGAGGCGCCGGCGGGCGGCGGCACCTAGGGACCATCCCCGGCGGGGTGCGCGCGCGGCGGCCCGGGAGGGCCGCCCGCGCGCGTTCAGGGCAGGTGGGCCAGGAAGGCCAGGAACTGCTCCGCGATCCGCTGCCGGCCGGCGGCGTTGAGGTGCCCGCCGTCGTCGGTCCAGCCCGGGGCCAGCGCGGGGATCGCCTGGCCGTCTCGCATGACCCCGGCCCGCCCGCCGTCCGGACCGGTGGACTCATAGGCGGCCAGGTCGAACACCGGCTCCTTGCCGGCGTACTCGGCGCGCAGCAGCGCGTTGTAGGCCGCCCGCCGCGCGTTGAGGTCGTCCTGGGTGGTCTTGCCGAGCAGGCGCTTGAGGAGGGCCTTGGGGCCCGTCTCGCGCGCCGTGAGCGGCGCGGTGACGTGGACCAGGACCAGGCCGGGGCGCGCCGCCCGGAGGGCGGCCAGCTTGTCGCGGTAGTTGGCAAAGACCGCGGCCGGGTCGGTCTCGGGGGCGAAATCGAGGTAGCAGTACTTGTGCAGCGCGAGCGAGGCTCGCTGTCCTGCCGGCGTTTCGAGCGCCGCGAGGAAGTCGTCCGTCTTGCGCCCCGGCTGCCCGTTGTCGCCAATCAGGGTCTCCACCAGCGCGCCGCCCGGGGGGGCCCCCGCATCCTTGAGCGGGGTGACCCGCAGCGCCACCCGCGGGTCGCGGGCCGCGATCTCGCGGATGCCCTCGAGCAGGTTGGCGCCCACCGACTGGTGCCCGAAGAGGACCACCCGGTCCGCCAGGCGGGCGAGCGCGCTGTCCGGCACGTCCGCCAGCGTCCGGAGGGCCGGGGCGGCGGGGAAGTCGGGCGCCTGGCTCATGTCCGTGTTCTCACACGCGAGGAGGCCCGCCACGAGGGCGGGCACGAGGGTGATCGCCGGGCGGCGGGGCATATCAGCGTTCCTTGGGCTCGGGAGCGGGCGGGGCGTCGGGCGGTGGTTCGGTCCCTGGCACGGGCGCCACGACCTTGGCCGGGTTGCCGAAGAGGATCGAGTTCTCGGGATAGCGCCGCACGCACACCGAGCCGTAGCCCACCGCCGAATTGCGGCCGATCCAGGCGCCCGGCAGCAAGCCGACCTCGAGCGAGATCCATACGTTGTCCTCGATGATCACCGGAGCGGTCCGGATCGGCGCCGTCGGGTCGGTCCGGCGATGAACGTGCGTGCTGTGGAAATCGGTGTCGGTGATGCGGCACTCGGCGATGATGCAATCCCGCCCGATGGTGATGGCCTGGGCACACCCCAGCCGGACCCCGTCCATCATGGTGCCGTCGCCGATGGTGATCCGGGCCTCGCGGCTGTGGGTCCACGGCGTCACCCGCCCCATGAGCGAGATGTTGTCGCCCATGATCACCTCGCCCGGGCCACTCAGCACCAGGGTGCCGAACACCCGGAAGTTCCGGCCCGCGGTGAAGCGGAGGCCACGGAGCCGGTACCAGAATTTGTACCAGCGGCCCTTGAGGAGGGCCAGTGAGACCTCGGCGGCGTGCCCGGGCTCGCGGACCACGCGGCCCAGCTGAGCGCCGAGATCCGCGTAGGGGCTCACGCCGCCCGGTCCCCGGACTGCCGTCGGACCACGTAGGCGGCGATGGCGCTCAGGCTGCCGAGGTTCGCCTCGCGGATGTCTTTCTCGGGGACCTGCACCCCGAAGCGCTCGTCGAGGAACCCGATCACTTCCATGATGCCCATGGAGTCGATGAGGCGTCGTTCGAGGAGCCGGTCGTCGTCGGCCAGGACGACCTCCGGGCGCATGTAGAGGAAGTTCTCCACGATGAACTGGCGGACTTCAGCGAGAATCTGGGCTTCGGTCATGGATCGGTTCTCCGGGGCATGTCATGCCGCGCCCTGTCCGGCCAGGCGCGACTCCTCAAGGACGAGATCCGGCACCACGGTCGCGCCGCCCACCACGGTTTCCCGCAGGAAGGCCTGGTGCCACAACTGTGTCGACAGAATGCCTACCAGCGCCTGCCCCTCCCGGGCGCCGGTGATGCGACCGGCCCGGCCGCGCCGCACCAGGCCGGCGACGGCCGCCGGGGCAAAGAGCCCCACGCGTCCGAGCGCCTCGGCGCTCAGGGACTCGTCGATCCAGGCCGGTGCGCCGGGCGCGAAGAACGCCTGCGCGTCCGGCGCCCGGTACGGTTGCTTGGGCCGGTCCGCGGCTGCCGCCGGCAGGGTCTTGCGGGCCCAGGCCCGGAGGAGGCGCTTGTCGCGGAGCCCGCGCAGCTTGGCGCCCTCGGGGAGCGCGGCGGCGAAGGCGAAGAGCCGGTGGTCCAGGAACGGGTACCGTCCCTCGACGCCGAAGGCGAGACTCATCCGGTCTCCCTGGGCCGCGAGCAGGTACCCGGCGAGGAGCGTCTCCAGCTCGAGCCATGCCGCCCGGTTCATCGGGGACCAGCCCGCGAAGCCGGCAGGGAGCGTGGCCCGAAGCTCGGCGACCGGGTCCGCCTCCTGGACCGCCGCCCGGAACTCCGGGGTGTAGAACGACCGTACGGCGCCGCTGGCCGCGAAGCGGGGCAGGTGCGAGAACAGGGGGTCGTCGACCGGGCCGGCCTCCAGAAACGCCTGGCGCCAGAATTCCCCCCCGGCCGCGCCGCCAAGGTACCCGTAGAGCCGCTCGAACAGCCGCGGGCGGACGCGGGACGCGGGCTGCCGCAGGCAGAAGCGGCGGACCAGCAGTTCCTTGAACAGGTCGTAGCCCAGGAACAGCTCGTCGGAGCCCTCGCCCGTGAGCACTACCGTGATGCCGTGCTCCCGCGTGAGCCGGGCCAGGTGATAGAGCGGGACCGGCGCGGTCCGCATGAGCGGGGTCTCCGCGTGCCACACGGCCGCGGGGAAGCCGGCGGCGATCGCCTCGCTCCCGATGGTGAGCGCCGTGTGCCTGGTGCCGAGCGCCCGGGCCACCAGTTCCTGGTGCGGCCGCTCGTCGAAGCGGGGGTCCTCGAACGCGATCGAGAAGGTCCGCAGCCCACCGTGCGCCGCCTCATTCGCCAGCCGGCAGATCACGCTCGAGTCGAGACCGCCGCTCAGGTAGGCGCCCACCGGTACGTCGGCCACCAGCCGGTCGCTGACGCTGGTCCGCAGCAGCGCATCGAGCTGTTCCAGCGCATCCGACGGGGCTGCGGCGACCTCCGGGAAGTCCGGTTGCCAGTAGCGCCCCCCGGTGAGCGACCCGGCGTGCCACTCCAGCCAGCTCCCCGGCTCCACCTGGCGGATGCCCCGGAAGGGCGTCCGCGGCGCGCGGGGGCCCCACAGCAGCAGCGCCTGGTCCACCCCGGCGGGGTCCACCTCGCGGGGCAGGGCACCACTGGCGAGCAATGCCTTCAC
>JBGAPX010000155.1:0-6699 GCA_044221045.1 Gemmatimonadales bacterium | reverse complement strand
GTCGAGTCCTGCGCCCGGTAGGCGCGCCACGCCGCCAAGGCCTCGCCGGGCTGGTCGAGCGCGGCCCGCCACAGCCCGAGGTTCCACCAGGCGTCGAGGACAGTGGCGTCGAGGCGCACAATGGAGTCCATCTGCGCCGCGGCGGTGGCGAGGTCCCCGCGCTCCGCGGAGGCGATCCCGCGGTGGTAGAGCGCGCGAATCACATCAGCGGGCTGGTCCTGCGCCCGCAGTGGCAGCGCGAGGGCCAGGGCCGGGAGCAGGTACCGCAGGGTTTGTGGCATCGTTCCTCCCCTCATCGCCGCACCACCGCCGCCGGGTCCACCCGGTACGCGCGGCTCACCCGGTGTCCCTCGGCCCGTAGGTGCGCGGCCTGCCGTGCCGGGCCCGGCGGAAACTTGGGCGGCAGCCGCCCCCTGTCATCGACCACCCGCCAGTACGGCGCCAGCGGGCGCCGGCCCTCGGCGATCGCCTCCTCCGTGGCGCCGGCGACGATGCCGAGGAAGATCCCGGTCGTCATGGGGCAGGCGAAGTCCGCGCCGGCCGCGCGTGCCAGGCGGGCGCGGAGGATCGCCGGCGTGATGAGCCGACCCCGGGGCACCCGCCGGAGCGCGCGGGCGACCAGCAGCGGCGTCGGAATCAGCATCCGGCCACGGGGATCCGGGATGACCTGGGGCAGCTGTTCGGGGTGCAGCTTTCGCTTCCACGGGGTCCGGGAGTGCATCGCCATGCAGGGCTCGTTGGTGACGGGAACGGACAGGGCCGGGCGCCGCGGGTCCGTCGTCGCAGCCTCCCGACACGATACGCCGCGACCGCGGCCAGCGCGAGGGCCGGCCCGCCCCGCCTACCGTCCCACCAACTCCTCGAGGAACGCCATCGCATAGGGCGAGCGCTCGATCGCCGCCTCGTCGAGGCGGGTGGGCCACCGCAGCGCCTCGCTGTTGGCGAGGAGGATCAGCGTGGCCCGCTCCGCCGGCGTGTCGCCCAGGACCTTGAGGTACAGGGCCGAGTACTGCCCATCCCAGAGCCCGGTGTGCCAGGCCAGTCGCCGGCCGCGGTACGATCCCAGGAACCAGCCGAGGCCGTACGGCAGCGTGGCGCCGGCCGGCGTCACCGTCGGTGTCCACAGCATCGCGCGCGACGCCGGGGTGAGCAGCCGCCCGTCCGCGAGGGCGATGTCGAAGCGTGCCAGGTCGAGCGCGCTCGCGATCACGCCGCCGGCGGCGCCGTCGCCCTGGGGCGGCGGCGGGTCGGAGACCACCGGCCGTCCGGCGGAGTCCAGGTGGTACGGCGTGGCGAGCGCGGCCGCGATCGCCTCCGGCAGCGGCCGCCGCCGGTGGTACCGCGCCGCCTGCCGCGTGCCGGCCGGCCGGAAGACCAGCGAGTCCACCAGGTCGGAGAACGGTGTCCCCGTCATCTCCGCCATCGGCCGCGAGGCCCAGGAGTAGGAGGGCGGGTTGTACCAGAGGCGGGTGCCGGGGGTCCCGTTGGCGCTCATGGAGAGCACCCGCCGCAGGGTGAGCGCCGGGTCGTCGCAGGGATAGTCGGCGAAGAAGATCCCGCCGTTGCCGCGCGCGTCGGCGCAGAACTCGGGGAAGTCGCGGTAGCGCTGCATCGGCCGGTCGAGGTCGAGGAGGCCACCCTCCACAAGCCGGAGCGCCACCACCGCCGAGATCGGCTTGGCCACCGAGGCGATGTTGAAGGGCGTCTCGGGCGTGACCGGCACGCCGCGCGCCAGGTCGGCGTACCCGAACCCGCGCGCCAGCACGATGGTCGTGTCGCGCAGGATGACCACCGCGAGGCCGGGGATCCCCTGCGCCTGCCGCAGCGAGTCGAAGCGCTGGGCCAGCGCCGGGACGGGGTCGGCCGTGTCGGCGCGGCCGCCGGCGGCCGCCGCCCGGCCGGGCTTGCCGGCGCCCCCGGCCGCCAGGCACGCCGCGAGCGCAGTCGGGATCATTCGATGAAGGCTGGTCATCGGGGTGGTACGTGGCCGGGTGGGGAATGGTTGCAGCGACGCGGTGCCACCCGCGCGCCTACCACGCGAAGATCAGCCCCATGATCGCGAGCATCGCGCCGATGGCGACCAGCAGGAACTTCCCCGAAGGCTGCTCGGAACCATGCTCGAACTCCCGGTGCAGCAGCGTGCGGCTGTACCACGCCACCGGGCCGAGGAGGAGCGCCCCGGCCAGCCACCCCCACGAGCGCTCGGCGACGGCCACCACCAGGCAGGCGAGGGCCATCACGAAGAGCCAGCCGACAAAGAGGAAGCGTCCCATCGCGGTGTCCCCGGGTGCGGGCCCTTGTCAGGCGACGCGGGCCGCGAGCCGGCCCGCGCCGCGGCGGGGCGTTACTTCTCCGTCGGCTCCCGAACGGTGAAGGTCCCCGCCTTGAGCACCCCATCGGCGGTCGGGACGCCCCGCACCTCGAAGACGAACGTCGCCGAGCCACCGCCGTTCCACCGCACCGTGAAGGTCAGGGCGCCGGTGGCCGCGTCGCGCTCCTCGCCCCGGGTGTCGATCGTCTGGCCCTGGTTGTCCTGGAAGGTGCGCCAGCCGCCCTCGCCGGGCGCCGGCAGCGCGGACGCCGGCCGGCAGCCCGTCAGCCGGATGTCCTCGCCCTCGGGCTGCACCGCCCATCCCACCGGGGCCAGGCAGGCGGGGTCCACGATGAGCGCCGCCGCGGGCGCCGCCGCCGCGGCCGACCCGGAGGGCGGCAGCTTCCATTGCGCGCTCCACCAGCCCGCCGGCGCCGCCCCGACCTCGATGACGGCGTGCTCCGTGTGCAGGTAGGTCCCCTTCCACAGGTTCCGGATGCGGTAGTACCCCGAGTCCACCGGCTCCAGCACCCACTGGCTGCTGAGGAACCCGGCGGGGACGGCGCTCGCCACCAGCGGGCCCCGCTCGATATTGAGGTACGTGCCGCGGAAGCGGTTCTTGATGCGGTAGGTGTTCGCCGGGCCGGCCGGCTCCAGCACCCAGTCCGCGCTCCACCAGCCGGCCGGGGCGGTGCTCACCGAGACGGTGTCCCACTCGGTGTGCAGCTGCCAGCCGGCGCGCCAGCGGTTCTCGATCCGCACGAACGCCTGCGCGTGGGCGGGCGCGCCGCCGGTCGCGAGGGCGAGCGCCGCCAGGAGCAGGGCGCCGGGAAGCGTGGCCAGTCGGGAAGTCATTCCAGTGTCCTGGTGGGGGGTGGGGGCAGTCACTTCACGTCCTCGAACAGCCACAGCGCCTCGTCCGACTCCCCGGTGCACAGCGCGAGCCCGTACCGGCCCGGACCGCTCCCGGTGAGGCAGAGGATGGTGCCGGTCGCGGTGTTCTGCAGCACCATCATCCGGGGGGTGCGGGTGAGCCTCGCGCCGCGCGACGCCTGCGGGGGGAAGTACTTCCAGATGCCCGTCCCCTTGCCGGAGGCGTTGAACCCCTCACGCCCCAGCGCCAGGCCGCTGCTCCAGGCGTTGAGGTAGCCCCCCTTCCACCGGTTGCGGAAGGTGACGAGGTTGCCGGGCTGCCGCTCGATCTCCCACATGGCGCTGTACCAGGCGTCCGGCACCCGGTCGATCGCCGGGGTCCCCTGCTCGGCGTGGATCCGTGCCGCGGGATCGAGGGCGGCCGCGAGGCGCGTATAGACCACGACGACCGGCGCGGGCGCAACCGGGACCGGCTCGATGACCCACGGGCAGGGACCGACGTGCACCGTGCGGTCGTCCGACCGCAGGCGGAACTGTGTCGGGGGCATGTCACCCCGTTCCACCGTCCACACCCCGGGCCCGACGCCATCGCCGGTCAGCGGCGTGGGGCCGGTCTCCACCTGCCCGCCCACCAACACCAGGTAGGCGCCGGTCCACTGGTTCTTGAGTGCCCACCTCTCCCCGATCGAGTCCTGGCCCACCTTGAGGATGCCCCAGCGTGCGCTGAGCCAGTCGGACGCGATGGGCGTCACGTCCACGACGCCGTGCTCGATGTTGAGGTAGCGGGGCTCCATCCCCTCGACGGCGGGATTGCCGCACTTCTTGATCTGGTCGCTCCAGCCCGTCCGCAGCAGGACGTACGCCTCGGGCTCGGCGAGGGGCGGGGCGGTGGTCACCGGCCGCTCCCCGCCATCAACCACCTCGAGCACCACCACGGGCGGGGTGCCCGCCACCCGGGCCAGGTATCCGCTGGGCGGCACCGTCCCATCGGTCACCTGCACCACCAGTCCCGTCCGCCGGTGGCGGAGGGTGCCCGCCAGCACCCCGGGATCGCGGCGCTCCAGCCGCCACAGCTGGGGCTGGGTGCTGTCGCCCGGGAGGACCGGCGCGGTGGCCGTCAGCGCCAGCCGGTAGCTCCACCCCGCCGCGCCCGCGGACGACGAGTCGACCGTCAGATAGGTACCGGTGTACCGGTTGCGCAGCGCGAACGGCGCGTTCAGCTCGTCGCGGGAGTTCTGGGCCGCGGAGACGACCTGCCACTGCGCGCTCCACCACCCCGACTGGATCCGGCCATACTCGGGCTGGCCTCGTTCGGTGTGCAGCGCCATCGGGTTCGGGAGCGGGCCCCCGTGCAGCCGGAAGAACTTCTGGGCCTGCCCCGGGATGGCCAGGAGGATCGACAGGAGCAGCGACAGCCCGGAAACCCTGGCACGGTGGCGCACGGGAAGCCTCGAAGGGTGGGAGCGGGAAGGGATCCCAAGGTGCGGCCTGCCTGACGAATCGGCAAGAGCGGAAGCGGAAGCCGTCCGGCTGGGCGCCACCCGCTTACCCGCCGGGGCGACGGGCCGCATATTGGCCCGGTCCCACCTGACACGAGCCGCGGCTCCGCCCGCGCCGCCAGCGTGCCGTGCCGGTGCATCGGTTGCCCGGTGTGCCCACCTTCACCGCCCGGTCTCCCCGGGGAGAGTCTCCATGCGCGCTGCCCAGCCTGCTCCGACCCCGCGCCGCGCCATCGTCCCGGGCCGCTCCCGGCCCGCGCGCCTTCGCGCCGGGCTCGCCGCCGCGCTGCTGCTGCTCGGCGCCGCGCGCGCCCCGGCGCAGGCCATCGATGGCGACCAGTACTACCGCCTCACCACGATGTGGCGCGGCGACTCGCTGGCGCTGGATGTAGTCCGCGACGGCCCGCGCGCCGGCCGGCCGCTCCTCGCTCGTGGGCCGGCGGGCGCCGGGCAGCAGTGGCAGCTGGTGCCCGTGGGGTTCGATCGCTACCGGCTGGTGAACCGGGCGCGCGGGGTGGACCAGTCGCTCGACCTGGCGCCCGCCGGTCCCGACGAGCTGACCGTGGCGCCCACCCGCGCCGCCGACGGCCCGCTCTGGGAGGTGACCCCCCGGGCCGACGGCTACGTCAACCTCACCACGACCATCGCGGGGCGGACCTGGGCGCTCGACATCCGCAACGATGGCGTGAACACCACGCCGGTGCCCGCCCCCCCGGGCGACTATTCCGGGCAGTACTGGCGCCTCACGCCGGTGGGCGCCATCCCCGGACTCGGGCGGTCGCTGGTGGACCGGCCCGACGACATCACCGGCGCGCAGATCAAGCTGGTCTACGTGATCCCGCAGGACGGGGTGGACGACGGCTACGATTACCGGGGGCAGATCGCCACCCAGGTGGCGCTGGCGCAGCGCTGGCTCAAGCAGCAGGTGGACCGGCGGCTCCGCTTCGACACCTTCGGCGGTGCGCTGGACATCACCTTCGTCCGCATGTCGCTGACGGCGGCCGGCTTCAAGCAGGCGATCCAGGGGACCAACGCCACCGTGTCGAAGCAGGTGCCGGTGTTCGGGCAGCTGCTGGCGAGTGGCCTCACGACGCCGGACAAGCTCTACGTGCTCTTCTACGGCGGCTCCAACTTCAACGGCGACTGCCAGTCCTTCGGCGGCGGGCAGGTCACGACGCTGGTCCTCAAGGAAGGCCCGCCCGACGCGGCGCAAACGGCCCTCACCCCCTGCGGCTACATGCCGCTCCAGGTCGCCGACGGTCCCTTCCGCCAGGCCAACGAGGTGGCCACCGTCGCCTCGACCCTGGTCCACGAGGTCTTCCACTCGGTGGGGATGGTGCCGGCGTGCGCGCTCAACAGCCACCCGACCACCCACCTCACGCCCATCAGCTCCGACATCATGGCCTTCGACGGCACCGGCTACTCCACCTACACCCTGGATACGCCCCGGAACCAGTATTACGGCCACGACCGCAAGGACTGCCCGGACCTCGCGAAGAGCGGCATCTGGGACGACACCCCGCCCGAGACGCCCCTGACGCCGCGTCGCTGAGCGGCCCGCGGCGGCGCCGGCCGCCTACGCGCGCAGGATCTTCGCCATCGGCCGGCCCCTGGCCAGCTCATCCACCAGCTTGTCGAGGACCCGGATCTTCCGCATCAGCGGGTCCTCGATCGCCTCGATCCGCACGCCGCAGATCACGCCGGTGACCGCATCCGCCTTCGGGTGCAGCGCGGGGGCCTCGCGGAAGAAGGTCTCGAAGTCCGCGCGGCGCTCGAGCTGCCGCGCCAGGGCCTCGGGGCTGTACCCGGTGAGCCAGCAGATCACCTCGTTGACCTCCTGCCGGGTGCGTCCCTTCTTCTCCGCCTTGGTCACGTAGTGCGGATAGACGCTGGCAACGGCCGTGGTGAAGATGCGGTGCGGGGGCATGGGGGTCTCCAGGGGGAAGGGGCCGGTGCCTGCGCCCGATCGCGCTCACCGCCGGGTGGCGTCGTCCACTTCGCGCTGCGCGTCGGCCA
>JBGAPX010000014.1:30812-45916 GCA_044221045.1 Gemmatimonadales bacterium | reverse complement strand
CGGGCCCTCAAGGGGGCGCTCGAGGTGACCGCGGTCTCGATCCACGCCTACGCCTACCTCACCGACCGCTACGCCCTGCTGGGCAGTGGTTCCTCGATGGGCGATCGCTACGGCCCCCGGCTGGTGGCCACCACCGCCGCGCCGGCCGACCCCCGCGCCGCCAGCCGCGGCCGGCGCATCGCGGTGCCGGGCAAGCTCACCACCGCCTACCTGGCCCTCAAGCTCTACCAGCCCGACTTCATCGAGGTGGTGGTGCCCTTCGACCAGATCGAGGACGCGGTGCTGGCCGGAACGGTCGATCTCGGCCTGCTCATCCACGAAGGCCAGCTCACCTTCCAGGAACGGGGCCTGCACCTGTGGGCCGACATGGGCGAGTGGTGGTTCGCCGAGACCGGCCTGCCGCTCCCGCTGGGCGGGAACGTGGTGCGCCGCGACCTGGGCGACGCCACGATCCGGCAGGTGGCCCGCGACCTCAAGGACAGCATCGTCTACGCCCTGGAGCATCGTCGCCCCGCCCTCGAGCATGCCAAGCAGTTCAACCGGGGCATCGGCGACGAGAAGACCGACCGGTTCGTGGGGATGTACGTGAACGACTGGACGGTCGATTACGGCGAGCGGGGCCGGCAGGCGGTCCGGGAGCTGCTCCGCCGCGGGCACGCCGCGGGCCTGATCCCCCACCCGGTCCAGGTGGAGTTCGTCGGGTAGGCGACGCCGGGTCGGCGCTGCGAATACCGGGGGGGGAGGGGTCGCTCGACCCCTTCCCCCTTCCCCTTTCCCCCTGCCGCCACCGAGTATAATCTTCCCCTTCAAAGGGTTAGCCACCCCGGAAACCACTTCCTCCCGGAGTTTCGGTGCCGCTGGCCGACGCCCCGATCAGCGTCCTCGTGGTGGATGATGAGGAGCCGATCCGGAATGCGCTCAAGAAGTTCCTGAACCAGCAAGGCTACGACGTCGTCACGGCGGGCTCCGGCGACGAGGCGTTGCGCGTGCTGCAACGTCAGAAGGTCTCCGTGGTGCTGCTCGACGTGCGGATGCCGGGGAAGAGCGGGATCGACCTCGTGCCCCAGGTCCTCGAACTGGAACCGAGCCTGGCCGTGCTGATGCTGACGGCGGTCAATGACGCCACCACCGCCGCCCTCTGCATGCAGCGCGGCGCGATGGACTACCTCACCAAGCCGATCGACCTGTCCGACCTGGCGCGCGCCATCCTGCGCGCCATCCGCCGCCGCGACAGCCAGATCGAGCAGGCCAATCTCAACCAGTGGCTCAAGGAAGAGGTCGCGGTCCGCACCGCGGAGCTGCGGCGCGAGCGGGCCAAGCTGGAGCGGCTCTCGGTCGCCACCCTCGAGGCGCTCGTGAACGCGCTCGAGGCCAAGGACCCCTTCATCCGCGGCCACTCCGCGCGGGTCGCCGACATGGGGGCCATGGTCGCCGCCGAGCTGGGCATGAGCGACGAGCAGATCGAGCAGGTCCGCATGGGCGGCCGGCTGCACGATATCGGCAAGATCGGCATCCGCGAGGACATCCTGAGCAAGGAAGGCCCGCTCACCGCGGAGGAGTACGAGCTGGTCAAGCAGCACGTGGTCATCGGCTCCCAGATCCTCTCGCCGCTGGCTCACCTGGGCGAGATCATCGCCTTCGTGCGCAGCCACCACGAGCGGTGGGACGGGCAGGGCTATCCCGACCACCTCAAGGGCGAGGAGATCGCCCTCGGCGCGCGGGTGCTGGCGGCCGCCGAGATCTACGACGCGCTCACCACCGCGCGCCCGTACCAGGAGAAGATGCCGCCCGACGTGGCCGTGGAGCGCATGCGGGACCTGGCCGGCTCGGTGCTGGACCCCACCGTCTACCAGGCCCTCGAGGCCGCCGTGCGACGGAGGCAAGCCCTTGTCTTTCTTGACGATGCCCGCTCCTAGCACCCCGGCCCGCCCGGCAGCTGCTTCCCCGAAGGCCGCGCGCGACGCGGCCTTTGGTCGTTTTTGTGATGTGGAATGGACTGACCGGATTGGGGCCGCCTGATGGCACGCCTGGTCCTCGTCATCGAGGATGATCCCGACCAGCGCCGGTTGCTGCAACGCATGCTCAGCGCCAGCGGCTGGCGTGTGGAGGCTGCCCCCGACGGCGAAGCCGGCCTGCGCCTGGCCGCCGAGCGCCGCCCCGACGTGATCGTGCTCGACGTGATGATGCCGCGGCTCAACGGCTACCAGGCCTGCCGCCGGCTCAAGGCCGAGCCCGCCACGGCCACGGTCCCGATCGTCATCGTCACCACCAAGGACCAGCCGGCCGACGAGTTCTGGGCCCGCGAGGTGGGCGCCGATGCCTTCCTCGCCAAGCCGGTGGACGTGCAGCAGCTGACCGAGCTGCTCGACCGCCTCACGGAGCCCGCGTGACCCTGCTCCGCCTGATCCTCCTCTTTGCCGCGACCGTGGTCGCGATCGGCATCCTGGGCATCGTGGCCTGGCTGATCTACGCCGCCTGGCTGGCCCGGGTGGAGCGCCGGCTGGCGCAGCGGAAGGGGCTCTACCGCGAGGTGGTGGCGGGACTGGCCCAGCGCGAGAAGGCGCTGCTCGAGCCCGAGCTGCTGCAGCTCCGCACCCTGCGCGACTTCGAGGCGCTGGAGGCGCTGCTCGAGGAGCAGGCCCGCGGCCTCACCGAGCGGCCCGCCTGGCTGCTCGACACCTACGACCGCCTCGGCCTGGTCGACAAGTACATCGGACGCCTCCGCACCGCCAAGGAATGGCGGGAGCGCGCCTTCGCCGCCGAGCTGCTGGAGCGCGTCGGCAACGCCAAGGCGGTGCCGGCGCTGCTGGAGACCATCGGGGCCACCCGCACCGAGGACGCCGACGTGCGGGAGATCGCCCTCCGGGCCCTGGCCCGGATCGCCGATCCGCGCGCGGTGGGCCCGCTGGTCGAGGCGCTCAAGCAGGCGGAGAACTGGCTGGCCCCGCGCATCGCCGACATCCTGGTGCGGCACGGCGGGCCGGTGGTCGAGCCGATGCTGGCCTTCCTGCGCGATCCCACCCGGCACCCCGCGCGGCCTGGGCCGCGAACATCCTGGGCGAGCTCAAGGTCCAGAGCGCCTTCCCGGTGCTGATCGTGGCGCTCAAGGACATGGACGACGAGGTGCGGCCAAGGTGGCCGGCGCGCTGGGCAAGCTCGGCGACCGTCGGGCCGTCACCTACCTGCTCGACCACCTGCTCTCCGACCCCGCGCCCTTCGTGCGCGCGCGCATCGCCAGCGCCCTCGGCCAGTTCGCCGACGGCGAGGTCATCGACCGGCTGGTGCGGCCCTGGCGACCCGGCGTGGTGGGTCCGCATGCGCAGCGTCGAGGCGCTGGAGCAGATCGGCCCCGCCGCCGAGGCGCCGCTCTCGCTGGCGCTCGACGACCCCGACCCCGAGATCCGCATCCGTGCCGCGGTGGCGCTGGAGCGGCTCGGCGTGCCGAGCCGCCTCGTGGGCCAGATCGAGCGCGGCGAGGATTCGCCCGACACCCACGCGATGCTGGTCAAGTTCGGCGTGGCGGGGGCCCGCGAGCTGCTGGCCGAGCACCTGCTGCACCCCGCGCCGCGGCTGCGGCGCGCCGTGGTGGCGGCGGTGCGCCAGACCGACCGCCGCGACCTGGGCGCCGAGCTGATCGAGCGGGCGCGGCAGGACACGGAACCCGCCGTCCGGGCCGAGGCGCTCGAGGTGCTGCACGCCCTGTCGGTGCGCGAGGCGGTCCCCGCCGCCCTCGACGCGCTGGGCGACGGCGATGAGCGGGTGCGCGCCGCGGCCACCTCGCTCATCGGCGACCTGGGCGGCAGCGAGCTCGCCGGCGTGATCCTCCCCCGCTCCACCGACCGGGAGCCGCTGGTGCGCGCCGCCGCCGCCCGCGCGCTCGACCTGATCCACGCCGCCGGCGCCGATCGCGAATTCTCCCGACTGCTGCGCGACCCCGAGGCCCAGGTCCGGGCCGCGGCGGCGGAAGGCGTGGCCGAGACCGGCTGGCGCGGCGCGGCCCCCCTGCTGGTGGAGCTGCTCGCCGACAGCGAGTCCACGGTGCGCGCCGCCGCCGCGCGCGCCCTGGGCGAGCTCGGCATCGCGGACGCGGTGCCGGCGCTGGTGCGGAGCTACCGCGACGCGGAGCCCGCCTTCGCCGACGCGATCACCGCGGCCGTCGCGGGCATCGACCGCGACCAGCTCGGGGCGATCATCGACCTGCTGCTGGAGCGCAACGACGCCGAGGGCCGCGTCCGCCTGGTCCGGACCATCGGCGGGCTCCGGCCGCCGTATCCCATGCCGCTGCTGGAGTCGCTCTTCCGCGACCACGCCCCGCTGGTCCGGGCCGCCACCGCCGACGTCCTCGGCCGCACCGGCGAGGAGCGGGCCACCGACCTCCTCCTCGCGGGGCTCGATGACCCCGACGCCGAGGTGCGGGCCCGGTCGGTGGACGGACTGGTGCGGCTGGGACGGGAATCCGCCTCGCTGCGCCTGCTCACCCTGCTGCGGCAGGACCCCTCGCCGCTGGTGCGGGAACGGGCGGCGCTGGCAACGGGCATCTTCCGCGCGCCGGGCGGCGAGGTGGTGCTGCTCACCCTCTGCCACCAGGACCAGCCTGTGGCCGTCCGGGTGGCGGCGGTGCTGGCCCTCGGCGCCTACGACCAGGAAAGCCTGGTGGCGCGGGTGGTGGAGATGGCCGACGAGCAGGAGCTGCGCGAGCTGCTGCGCGAGCGCCTCAAGCTGGACGCGGAGTTCCGCCTCCTCGGCCTCCGCCTGCGGGAGGCGCGGCACGTCGAGCTGCGCGCCCTGGGCAGCACCAGCCGGGAGCAGATGGAGCAGACCCTGGCCGATGGCATGCGCGGCGTGCTCTCGCCCGAGCAGCGGGTGCGGCTGGTGGCCGGCCTGCGCGTCTTCCAGGGCGAGCGCAGCCGCAGCGCGCTGCTCACCGTGGTCCGCAGCGATCCCGACCCTGGCGTCCGCGCCGCGGCGCTGACCGCCGTGGGCGGCATGCTCGACGCCGACGAACTGCACCTCACCGCCACCCGTGCGCTGGCCGACCCGAACCGCAGCGTGCGCCATGCGGCCGTGGCGCTGTTCCAGCGCGTGGCGCCCGAGAAGGGGCTCCCCGGCCTGGTCCGACTGCTCCGCTCCGAGGACGACCCGGTGGTGCTCAAGGCCGTCGCCGAGCAGGCCGAGGCCGCCTTCCCCGCCTTCCTGGACCTGGCGCTGGGCCTCGACCGCGACGGGCAGGAGGCGATCCTGCTCACCCGCATCGCGCGGCACATGCACCACCCGGACCTGCGCCGGATCCTGAGCGTGGTGGGGTTGAGCCAGGCCACCCCCGTGCGCGAGGCGGTGGGCCTGCTGTGGGGGGCCCGGCCTGACCTGGCGGACGCCGAGGCCCTCGAAGGGCTCACCGTCGACCCGGCGGTGACCGTGCGCCGCGCCGCCGCCCGCGCCTGGGCCGCCGCCCGCCGCTTCGACCGGCTGGGCGCCATGCTCGGCGACCCCGACCCCGGGGTGCGGCAGGAGATCGCGGTCGCCTTCCTCGACGCTCCCGACACCGCCGCGCTCGAGCCGCTGTTCCTCGACCCCGACGAGATGGTCCGCGCCGCGCTCTTCGCCACCCGGCTGCTGCGCGGCGAGTGGTCCGAGACGCCGGCCTCGTTCGTGATCTCGCGCTCCGCCGCGGCGACCGCCATCCGGCAGGCCCAGCCGGTCGAGACCCTGCGCGAGGTGGCGCGGGACGACCGCGACCCCGCGCGCCGCCTGCCCGCCGCGCTGGCGCTCGCCGTGCTGGGCGACGACGCCGCCTACACCGTCATGCGCGCCGACCCGCAGTGGGCCATCCGGGACCGGGTGGGCCGCATGCTCGCCGGCTGGCGCGAGCCCCCTGACACCCGGCACACCGCGTGACCGGCGAGCGGATCGCCGCCGTCGCCTCGGCCATCGGGCTCGTCCTCCAGCCCGTCTTCCTCGGCTACTTCCTGCTCTACAACGGCTACATGCTGCTGCTCATCCTGCTGTCCGCGCGGCAGGTGCGGCGGCGGGTCGCGGGCCACTTCGTGGAAGACCTGGACCTCATCGACGACAGCGACTACACCAAGCCGCTCACGATGGTGGTGCCGGCCTTCAACGAGGAGGTGACGATCGTCGACAGCGTCACCAACCTGGTGCACTGCGACTATCCCCGGTTCGAGGTGGTGGTGGTGAACGACGGCTCCAGCGACCGCACCCTGGAGGTGCTCAAGGACGCCTTCCGCCTCCGCCGGACCGACCTCCCCTACCGCGACGCCATCGGCACCGCGCGGGTCCGCGCGATGTACGTCGCCACCCTGCCGCTGCCGAAGAACGTCTCCCAGCTGGTGGTCATCGACAAGGAAAACGCCGGCAAGGCCGATGCCCTGAACGCCGGCATCAACTGCTCCACCGCGCCCTACTTCGTGAGCCTCGACGCCGACAGCATCCTGGACCTGCGCGCGCTCAAGGAGCTGATGCGCATGGTCCAGGAGGACCCGCGCATCGTGGCCGTGGGGGGCCAGGTGGCCATCGCCAACGGGTGCACCATCCGCTCCGGCCGGGTGGTGAGCGTGGGCCTGCCCACCCACCCCTGGGCCCGGTTCCAGATGGTGGAGTACCTGCGCTCCTTCACCACCGGGCGCACCGGCCTCGACCGCCTCGACTCGGTGCTCATCCTCTCCGGCGTCTTCGCGGTCTTCGAGAAGGAGACCGTGATCCGCGCCGGGGGCTACCTGACGCCCCTGGTGCAGCACCGCCTGGTCGGCGAGTATGTCGGCGACCGCGCCGGCACCGTCTGCGAGGACATGGAGATCGTGGTCCGGCTGCACCGGTTCGTGCGCGACAAGCTGCGCACCCGCCGCGTGGCCTTCCTGCCCCATCCGGTGGCCTGGACCGAGGTGCCGGAGCGGCTGGAGTCGCTGCGCAAGCAGCGCGGACGCTGGTACCGCGGCCTGCGCGAGTCGCTCTTCTATCACCGCGACATGCTGTTCCGGCGGAAGTACGGCCGCATCGGGTGGTTCGCCCTGCCCTCGTTCTGGCTGTTCGAGTACTATGGCCCCATGATCGAGGCCATCGGCTACATCTTCGTCGCCGCGTTCCTGGTCATGGAGTGGATCTTCCGGGTGCCGATCCTCAACGAGCAGTACGCGGTGGCGTTCCTGCTGGCCTCGCTCGGCTGGGGCACCCTGGTCAACATCTTCGCGGTGCTGGTCGGCGCCTGGCGCTTCCGCTACGGCCTCGCGGACCGCCTGCAGCGCGGCCTGCTGCCGTTCAACCGCAAGCGTGACGTCCTCATCCTGCTCGGGTACGCCGTGCTGGAGAACTTCTTCTGGCGCCCGCTCACCCTCTACTGGCGGCTGCGCGGCCTGTGGGACGCCTGGCGCGGCAAGAGCGGGTGGGAGAAGTTCGCCCGCCAGGGCTTCCAGAAGCACCCGGAGGCGGTCCGTGCGGCCTGAACCGCAGTCCCTGCGGATCCTGGTCGTCGACGACGACCCCGACTACGCCCGGCTGGTCACCACCCTGCTGGCGGGGGCCGGGCACGGGCAGGCCCCGGTGGCCACCAGCATCGCCGAGGCCATGACGCTCGCGCCCGGCGCCGACCTGGTGCTGCTCGACCACCAGCTGCCCGACGGCGAGGGCCTGGCCGCGCTCCCGGCCTTCCGGGCGGTCGCCAGCCGGCCCGCGGTGGTCCTCGTGACCGCCCACGGCGACGAGGCGCTGGCGGCCGCCGCGCTCCGCGCCGGGGCGGACGATTACCTGATCAAGGACCCGTCCCTCCCCGCGCTGCTGCCGCAGGTGGTGGAGCGGCACCGGCGCCAGCGCGCGCTGCGCGACGCCCTCGCCGCCGCCGAGCGCGACCTGGTCCACGCCGAGCGCCTGGCCGCCATCGGCCAGCTCAACGTCACGCTGCACCACAACATCAACAACCCGCTCATGGCCGCGTACGCCGAGCTGGCGCTCTTGATCGACGATCCCTCGGTGCCGGCCGACCACCGCACCTCGCTGCTCGCCATCCGGGAGCAGCTGGAACGGGTGCGCCAGACGCTGGACCGGGTGGGCACCCTGCGCCACGACCGCACCACGCCGTACCTCGAGCACGTCCCCATGATCGACCTCTCCCGGCGCACCCAGGCGGTGCCCACCTACCTGGGCGAGGCCGTGCTGCACCTCCCGGACCAGGACACCGAGCGGGTGGTGGCGATGCTGCTCCGGCACGCCGGCTTCGGCGTGACCCGGGTGACGGGCGCCGGGGAACTGACCAGCCGGGCCTCGGAGGCCGGGGTGGCCGTGGTGCTGATCCACGGGAGCGGTGCGCCCGGAACCGATCCGCTGGGCGGGTTCCATCCGCCGCGCGAGCGCGACTACCGCGTGGTGGCGCTGGTGCAGGGCGACCCCGGCCCAGCCCTCGCCGCCGGCGCCGACCACGTCATCGGCCTCCCCTTCGATCCCGGGACCCTCTGCGCCGAGGTGCTGGCCACGCTCCGCCGCTGAGCGGCCCGCCCCGCCAGCGCCGCGCCGGTCGCGCGCTTAGACTTCCCCCCGTCCCGCGGTCCCTTCTCCCGTCTCCCGGCCGGTCCCGTTGCCCTTCAGCTCGCTCAAGCTCGATGCCGCCCTGCTCCGCGCCGTGAAGGAGCTCGGCTTCGCCCGGCCCACGCCCATCCAGGCCGACGCCATCCCCCACGCCCTGGCCGGCAAGGACCTGCTGGCGTGCGCCAGCACGGGGAGCGGCAAGACCGCGGCGTTCCTGCTGCCGATCCTGCACCACCTCCTGGCCAAGCCGCGCCGCACCACCCGCGCGCTGGTGCTCACGCCCACGCGGGAGCTGGCCGCGCAGATCCTCGAGGACCTGAACGACCTCGCGGTGCACACCCCGCTCACCGCCGCGTCGATCTTCGGCGGCGTGGGCATGGGACCGCAGGAGCACGCCTTCCGCAGCGGGGTGGACGTGATGATCGCCACCCCGGGCCGCCTGCTCGATCACCTGAGCCGGCCCTACGCCCGGCTGTCGGCCATCGAGTACCTGGTGCTGGACGAGGCCGACCGGATGCTCGACATGGGCTTCCTCCCCGAGATCCGGAAGATCCTGCGCCACGTGCCGAGCAAGCGGCAGACGCTCTTCTTCAGCGCCACCATGCCGCCCCCCATCGCCGCCCTGACGCGCGAGATGCTGCACCACCCGGTGACGATCAACATGGAGCGGCAGGCCGCGCCGGCGGTGGGCATCACCCAGGCGGTGTACCCGGTGCCCCAGGAGCTCAAGGGCCTGCTCTTCGTGGAGCTGCTCAAGCGGGGGGAGATGCAGGAGGCACTGGTGTTCACCCGCACCAAGCACCGCACCGACCGGCTGCAGAAGTTCCTGGTCAAGCACGGCATCAAGGCCGAGCGGATCCACGGCAACCGCAGCCAGGGCCAGCGCACCGAGGCGCTGGCGGGCTTCAAGAGCGGCAAGTACCGGGTGCTGGTGGCCACCGACATCGTGGCGCGCGGCATCGACATCAGCGAGCTGGGCCACGTGGTGAACTTCGACGTGCCGGCGGCGCCCGAGGACTACATCCACCGGGTGGGCCGCACCGCCCGGGCCGAGGCCACCGGCGATGCCTTCACCTTCGTGTCTCCGGAGGAGGAGGGCGACCTGCGGGGCATCGAGCGGGCCATCGGGCGGCGGCTGCCGCGGATCACGGTCCCCGACTTCGATTACCGCGCCAGGGCGGAGGTGCAGCTGGAGATGCCGCACGCGGAGCGGATCGCCCAGATCCGCGCCCGCAAGGCGGAAGAGCGTCAGCGGGCCAAGGCCAATGCCGAGCGGCGGGCGGCGGCGCAGGCCGCGCGCGAGGCGGCCGAGGCCCGGAAGGCCGCCGCTCCCGGCGGCCACCATGGTCCGCGCCCGCGCACCGGCGGCGGGAACACCGGGGGGCGGTCACAGCGCCGGCGCCCGCATCGCGGGGGACGGCGGCCCGAGGGCTGAGCCCCGGTCGGTCCTACTGGAACCCGCCGCTCACCCGCTTGGCGGGCTCCCGGTCGCGGAAGGTGCCGGCGACGCTCCCCGGCGGCACGTCGAGCGGGGCCTCGCCGCTCCGGAAGACCCGCATGGGGTTGGGCCCGTGCAGCTCCACGCCCGCCTGCTCCACCCGCAGCCAGCTGCCCTCGCGCAGCCCCAGCACCGTGACCCCGGGGTTGAGCGCCAGGAACTCCTGCAGCCGCTCGTCCCGGCTCTCGCCCCCGTGGTTCGGGAGCACCTGGTCGGTGTAGTGCGGGTTGATCTGGAACGGGACCAGGTGCAGCCCCGCGAACGAGGGCGGCTGCACCACCGGCATGTCATTGGTGGTTCGGATCGTGGGACAGGCCAGGTTGGCGCCGGCGCTCCAGCCGATGTAGGGGGCGCCATGCATGGCCTTGTGCCGCAGCCGCTTGAGCAGGTCGGCGTGGTGCAGCTGTTCCAGCAGCCGGAAGGTGTTCCCGCCCCCGACCAGCAGCCCGTTCGCCTCCCGCAGCACCTCGGTCGGATCCCCTTCATGGAGGGACTCGATCATGTGGCCCAGCGGCTCCAGCGCCCGGCGCACCCGCTCCGTGTAATCGGCGTAGGAGACCGTCACCGCCGCGTAGGGGATGAAGGCCAGGCGCTTCGGCTCGGGACCGAGGAAGGCGCCGATGGCGCCGAGCGCGTGGGCCAGGTACCCCTCGCCGGGGTTGCGGGAGTTCGACAGCAGCAGCAGACGGGGCATGAAGTCCGCGGGGTATGGGTGAAGGGGAGTTCAGGGACGGAGGGCACCGGTTGCCCCGTCCCGGTCCCTACTTCCGTTTCACGATCGGCAGTTCCTTCGTCATGATATCCAATTCCTCCCGCGTCGCCAGTCGGGGCAGCGTCCGGTCCCCCTCGGCCGCCGGCGAGAAGGCCACCGCGAGCTCGGGCGGCAGCAGGTGGCGGATCGAATTGGCGTAGTACTCGAGCAGCGGGCGCTCCCGCGGCAGGATCACCAGGTCGGGCCCCTGGGCCAGCACCAGCCGGCGCATCGAGAACATGAGCCACGCCCGGGCCCAGACCTCGGTGATCGGCAGCTCCTGCCGCACCACCCTGGCCTCCCCCTCGGTGAGCCGGTCGCGGATCTCGTCCATCCGCTCCAGCACCCGGTCCCGGGGCACGACGCTCGCGCCGAACGACAGCAGCGCCGCCGCCGCG
Source organism: Gemmatimonadales bacterium (assembly GCA_044221045.1). Classification (GTDB taxonomy): domain Bacteria; phylum Gemmatimonadota; class Gemmatimonadetes; order Gemmatimonadales; family GWC2-71-9; genus JADJOM01. The sequence continues at coordinate 34,740 of JBGAPX010000014.1, read as the reverse complement.
AGCGGCACCGGGGTCACCGGCACCACCTGCCCGATCCGCTCCAGCGCCAGCTCCGCCAGCCGCTGCACGTGGGGCAGCCGTTCCGCCTTGGGCAGCCCCAGGATCCCCGGGGGCTGCTCCGCCAGCCACGCCCGTACCGAGAGCGGGGTACCGAACGCCACCGACACCCGGCCATAGCGCTTGAGCTGCCCGGTCAGCAGCCGGAGCGTGTTCGACCCCATGTAGGCGAGCACCGCCCCGAACTGCCGCCAGCGCGGCGGCCGCCGTCCCCCCACGATCCGCTCCCGGATGAGGGAGCGGTCCTCCAGCACCCGGTCGTAGTTGATCCCCACGGGCACCAGCCAGATGTCGCGATCGAAGCCGGGGTCCTCGAGGGTCCGCACGATGTAGTCGAGCAGCCCGAGCTTGACCGGCCGCAGCGCGCCGTCGCGGGTGAGGCCGCCCTCGGGAAAGATCCCCTGGGTCACCCCGTTGCGGGTGATGAGCTGCACGTACCGCTCCAGCACCGTGTGGTACAGCGGCTCCCGGAACCGGCGCCGGATGAAGTAGCTCCCGAAGCTCTTGAATACGAACTCGAGCGGCCAGACTCTGGCCCACTCCCCCACCGCGTAGCTGATGCTGACCATGCGGGCCATCACGTACGCGAGCACCACGTAGTCAGCGTTGCTGCGGTGGTTCATCAGGTACACCACCACGTCGCGCCGCGGCATCCGGTCCAGCGCGGGCTGGTCGCGGTACTCGATGGTGGACTTGTAGAGCAGGTTGATCAGCAGCCGCGAGAGGTTGTACCCGATCCGGTAGTACGACAGCACGTTGAAGAACGGGACGATCTCGTCGATGTACTGGTTGACCCGGATCCGCACCTCCGAGTCGGCCATGCCGTGCACCGTCGCGTGCTCGGTGATGGCCACCGCGATCCCGGGGTCGCGGAGCAGCGCCTCCCGGATGCGGTCGCGCTCCACCAGCTTGTAGCGGTCCACCCGCGAGCGGAACTGCCACAGCGTGGTCCGGGCCCAGCGGCGCAGCCGGTGCCGCAGCACCGAGCGCGTGGCCAGCAGCACCACGGCGGTGCCGATGGCGGCAAAGAGGAACGCGCCGGTCAGGATGAGCCAGAGGGGAAGGGACACGGGAGATAGACTACACCGGGATGGAAGCGGCGCCAGTCGCCGCGCGCGGGGCCCCGCGGGCTAGGGCTGCGCCGCGCCCTGCTTCGCCGCCTGGAACGCCATCCCCCGCAACCGGATGATCCGCTGCGCGATCGGCGGGTGGCTGGCGAAGACGTCGCCCAGGAATCCCTCGCGGGCGGAGAGGCGGCTGGCACTCGGGTCGACGATGCACAGGTGCGCGGCGCCGCGGGTGATGGACCGCGTCGGTTCCGCGGCGGCCGCGAGCTTCTCGAGCGCGCCCGCCAGGGCCATCGGGTTGCGGGTGAACTGGGCCGCGGTGGCGTCGGCCAGGTACTCGCGCTTGCGGCTCACCGCCATCGCCAGGAAGCGCGAGATCACCGGCGCCAGCACCAGCGTCACCAGCCACAGCACCAGCACCACCACCGCCAGCGCCCCCGCCCCCCCCTTGCCGCTGCCCCGGGCGCTCCGGCCGCCGCTGCGGCCCCCGAGCCGCACCCCGCCCCGCAGCATCCGCCCGAGCCCGTCCGACATGAGTGCGATGGCGCCGACCATGGCGGCCAGCAGGGTCATGAGCCGGGTGTCGAGGTTGCGGACATGGGCCAGCTCGTGCGCCACCACGCCCTGCAGTTCGTCGCGGTCGAGCCGCTCCAGCAGGCCGCGGGTCACCGCCACCGACGCCTGCGGCGGCTCGATGCCGGTGGCGAAGGCGTTGGGGTCGGTGTCGGGCACCACGTAGATCCGCGGCCGCGGCAGCCCGCTCGCGATCGCCATCTCCTCCACGACGTTGACCAGCCGCCGCTCCAGGTCGTCCGCGGGTTCCACCACCTCCACCGCCCCGGTGGCCCACAGCACCCGCGCCGCGCCCTTCTTCCAGGAGTACCAGCAGATCCCGGCCGCCACCAGCGTCACCACGATGCCGATCCCCGGCACCCGGTGCGCCTGCGGCGTGCCCGCCGTGGCCAGGTAGATCGCCAGGTCGCCGCCGAAGCCGATCCAGGCAAAGAAGAGCAGGAAGCCGACCACCAGCCAGAACGAGCGCCGGCGGTTGGATTCCTGCTGGTCGAAGAGGTTCGCGGCGGGGGCCATCGCGCGGGGGGACCGGGGGCAGGGTACCGGCACCCGGTACCCCGCCCGGGGAAGGCCCTGCTCAGTTCATCCGCAGGTCGACGTTCGGCACCGCCCGCTCGGCGGCGTCCTCGATGTCCCACAGGTCAGCCGGCGCGGCCTTGGCCAGCCCGGCCACGAGGTTGGTGGGAAACTGCTGCTGGGCGGTGTTGTAGCCGGTGGCGAAGTCGTTGTACGCCTGCCGGGCGAAGCTCACCTTGTTTTCGGTGCTGGTGAGCTCTTCCTGCAGCTGCTGGATGTTCGCGGTCGCCTTGAGCTGCGGGTAGTTCTCCGACAGCGCGAACAGCCGCCCGAGCGCCTGGGTCAGCTCCCCCTCGGCCTTGGCCACCTGGGCGACGCCGTTGGCCGCGACCGCCTTGTTGCGGGCCGCGATCACGGCCTCGAGGGTGCCCTTCTCGAAGTCCATCGCCCCCTTCACCGCGTTCACCAGGTTGGGGATGAGGTCGTGACGGCGCTTGAGCTGCACGTCGATCTGCTTCCAGGCGTTGGCCACCTGGTTCTTGAGCGCGATCAGGCGGTTGTACGCGGTGATCACCCACAGCACGATCGCCGCCGCGACCACCAGCAGGATGATGCCCATGCCTCGTCCTTGTCGGGGGAGTCCGGCCAGAATCTTAGGGGAGCCGCGTGCCGGGGGCTACGCCCGCGGGTCGGCCTGGTCCAGGGCGCGGCGCAGCGCCTCGACGATGGCTTCGTCCTCCAGCGCGTCGAACAGCGCGTGCCGCTCGTCGAGCAGCAGCTCGGCCCCGGGGCCGAGGGCGATCCGGCGCAGCAGCTGCCCCTTGCCCCGGCGTGTCCCGGTGCCGCCGGCCCACGCCGCCAGGGCGCGGCCCACCTTGCCGCGGGGAGCGCCCTCCGGCACCGTCAGCGGCAGCTGGTCGGGCGGCGGCAGGCGGGGCCCGAGCGCGGCCGCCACCCGGCGTTCCACCACGTCCCCGGCCAGCCCGCCCAGCTCCTTCACCAGCTGCTCGAGGGTGGCCCCCTCCATTTGCTGCAGCTTGATGGCCAGCACCTGCAGCAGGTGGCGGTAGCCGTAGGTCGCGGCGGTGCCGCGCCCCTCCGGAGGGCTCACCAGCTTGCGGGTCACGTAGAAGCGGATGGTCCGCTCGCTGGGCCGGGCGCTGGCGGCGGCGTTGACCGGGTAGATGGCCGAGGTCTCGAGGATCGCGCCAGCCAGCGCCGAGAGGTCCCGCAGGCTCCAGGGGGCGAGCGCCGCGTACTGGCGGAGCGTGCTGAGGGCGTCGGCGGCGACCGCGGGAGCGGCGAGGGTCACGGAGGGTCCGGGGGGCGGGGGTCAGGAGTCGCTAGTATGCGCCGGCCGCGCGGCGAGGGCAAGGTCGCGGATCACCGCGATTCCGCGCACCACATGGCGTCGTGATGGTTGCCGCCGTGCCCCCGGGTGGCGCTAGCGTCCCGGCATGCGCCGCGGCTTCTCCATCCTCGAATTGCTGCTGGCCCTGGTGGTCGCCGGGCTGCTGGCCGCCCTGTCGCTCCCGGCGATCGGGGCGCTTCACGACCGGCTGCGGACGGACGCCGCGGCCCGCGCGCTGGTGGCGGCCCACCTCCGGGCCCGCTTCATCGCGCTCGCCGAACAGCGCGTGGTCATGCTGGAACTCACCCCGGCCCGGCTGGCCATCCGGGCGGTGGAGTCACCGGTGGATACGGTGCTGCGATGG
>JBGAPX010000014.1:0-30777 GCA_044221045.1 Gemmatimonadales bacterium | reverse complement strand
CGATGGGAAGGCGGCGGGCCGGCGGTGGAGGGAGTGCTGGTCACCGGCATGCCGCACCAGGCCGCGTTCGGCCCGGCGGGCATCGGGCTGGGCCTCGCCAACGCCACGTTCGTGCTGCAACGCGGCGGCGCGGCCCGGCAGGTCATCGTGTCGCGCTACGGCCGGGTGCGGCTGCAGTAGGCCGGGCTGCAGCCGCGTGTCGGATCAGTCGTCGGCGCCGGTGTCCGCGCCACCCAGGCCGTACTTGCGCACCTTCGCCAGCAGCGTGGACCGCGCAATCCCCAGCAGGTGCGCGGCGCGGCGCTTGTTGCCCCGCGTAAACGCCAGCGTGCGGGCGATGTGGCGCCGCTCCACGTCATCCAGCGGCTCGGGCTCGGTCGGGTCCGCGGGGGCGAGCGCCTGCCGCAGGTGGGAGAGGTCGAGCCCCGGCGAGGCGAGCGCCAGGTAGGCCGCGTCGAGGCCCGGGACCGCCAGCGCGCGGGCGGCCTCCGACGCGTTGGTGACCACCACCGGCTGGTGCCCCGCGCCCTTGAGCGACTGCACCAGGCCATCGCGGCGGTCGTTTTCCGTGTCGAGTACCAGGATGTGCGAGGATCTCATTGATGTTCTCCGGCCAGGCGTTTCCGCAGTTCTTCGGCCGTATCACCGCGCGGCTCCATGGCGCGCGACCGGCCACCGAATCGGGGGACCCGAGTGGTCCCCGGGCTGACACCACACCCTCCTGCCCCTATGTTTTGGCCCCAACGGAGGCCACCCCTGTCATGCCCCACCCCGATCTACCCGGTCTTCCCGTCGGCGCCCGCCTGCAGGATCCCCTGCTCGTGGTGGACGTGGAACACCGGGGCGGCGAACACCCCCATACCATCCTGACCCTGGGCAATGCGTCCGGGCGCCTGGCGACAGCGCCCTTCTGGCCCGCGGAGGCCGCCAAGGTGGCCGGGATCCGCCGCGGCAGCGTCGTCCAGGTCATCGGAACCATCTCCAGCTACCGCGAGCGCCGCCAGCTCGCGGTCGACTCCATCCGTGTCCTGCCACGCGACCAGGTGGACTGGCGCGCCCTGATGCCCTCCATCGGCGACGTCGGGCGCTGGTGGAAACGCCTCGACGAGTGGCGGGGCCGCGTGGCCGGCCCGAGGCTGGCACGCACCCTTGCGTTGTTCTACGACGACCCCGACTTCCGGTCCCGCTACGAGCAATGCCCGGCCAGTACCGCCGGCCACCACGCCGCCCTGGGCGGCCTGCTCAAGCACACCGTCGAGGTGGCGCATATCGCGCTGGCCACCGCCAGGCTGTACCCCCACGCGGACGCCGACCTGGTGCTGGCCGGCGTGCTGCTGCACGACATCGGCAAGCTCGACAGCTACACCTGGGACGGCGCCTTCGAAATGACGGTGCCCGGAGCCGTCATCGGCCACGTGGTCCTCGGGGCCTTCCAGCTCGACCGCAGGGTCCGGGCGGAGCGGCCCATGCCCTGCACCGAGACCGAGCTGCTGCTGCTGCACCACCTGGTCCTCTCCCACCACGGCAAGCTGGAGTTCGGCGCGCCCGTGGTGCCGATGACCCTCGAGGCGGAAATCATTCACTACGCCGACAACGCGAGCGCCAAGACGGCCAGCATGGACCAGGCGTTGGACGACCCCGAAAACTTCCCGGACGACGCGGCGGTGAGCACTCGTGCCGTCTGGCAGCTTGACCGCCGCCGGGTCTGGCGGGCCGACAGCGACTGGGGCGCCCCGGAGTCGGAGGAAAAAAATTCCGACTGATTTTATCACAATTGCCTGACACACCTAACAACACTCGAACGGGCGACCCGCAGGTCGCCCGTTCAGTTATCGCGCTTCGTGCGCCGCGCCAGGGTACTGGTCCACCACCCTACCAGCCCTAGCCCCAGCCCGACGAATGGCAACCCTGGTGGATAGCTGCGCAGCGCGAATCCCGGGCAGTGACCGAGGACGCAACCATCACCCGGCCAGGTCTGGAGCGCCGCTGCGCTTGCCGCGAGTATTCCCGCCACCGCTATCATGAGGAAACCTTATCGTCCAAGGTGGCATGTCGTCAAGTAGGACACAAATGAAAGCGGCCACCGGGCTCGGGGGCCCGGCGGCCGCTTCCCACGCCGACTGGCCAGGGGCGGGACCTTGCGGCACCCGTTCTGCTCCGAGCCACCGCCATCAGCTGGTACGCCGATGGGTGGGTGTCAGGGGCCCTGACCACTGATCCCCGAGCAGGATGGCCATCCTGCCAGGTTCGACAACGCGGGCGCTGCGAGTCGGGTCGGGTCGCGGACCAACCCTTCGCACTGCACCCCGAGGCGCCAGATCGGGGTGGATGAGGCACGCGACTGGCCTCACCCGCCTGGGCCGGCGTGATCACCAGGATCCCGGACCACCGCAGCCCTTGCCGACGTCGGTGGTCTCCCCTGAATTCCCGCCCAAGCTCGCCCGCAGCTGCCGGCCGGACCGGGGGTCCGACCACATCTCTGCTGACGGTCTGGTCAAGATAGGCGCGTGGATAAATCGTGCAAGCGCCTGTCTTTATTCGGGTTACGATACTTGTTGTGGGGCGGGTGTGGATAGCTAAATCGGGGTGGGGGCGGCAGCTGCGACCGTTCTCCACGCCATGTGGAATTGTGTATCCACATTCCGGGACGGCGTGGAGAACCTCAGTGGCCGTTGGCGGATGAGGTGGGGATGCTGCCGTCGGTCTTGGGGCGGTATCGGACGCCCAAGGCTGCACCGAAGTAGCTCTCGGCCGCCGGCTGGAAGGCCCGGACCGCCGTTCGCACCCGCTCGCCTCGACCGATGCCGTAGCCGCGTAGCTCAGCCTCCTGGCCGCGTCCACTCAGGCGCTCGAACTCCGTGACGCACTTCTTGAGCTCTCCCTCGAGCGTGACCAGGGCGTGATCCATCTGCTCCCGTGCCCGCCGGGGGTCGGACACCGGCCGCGGGTTGGCGGCGATGATGTCCCGGGTCACCGGAATCATCCGGACCGCGACCGCGCAGCGATCCGCGACCGCCCGCGCCCGGGAACGAAGCGCGGGATCGCTCGCGGTCCGCAGGTCGCGGGCAATGCGCGCGGTCGCGGCGTCGACCAGCGTCAGGGTGTCGCGCAGCCGGTAGACGGCGTCGCGCAGCACCGTCTGCACCGAATCGAGGGTCGGGTCATCGAGCACGGCCTGCCCGGCAAGGCGTCCGGGCAGCGCGGCGCAGGCAAGCGCCAGGATCAGCAGGCGGTAGGGCTTCACGATTCCAGTCCCACTTCGATGTAGCGGTAGTTGGGCTCGCCGTCGCTCGCGGCCAGGAGGCCCCCGGCGGCGCTGGCGGCAAACCAGCCACCCACCAGGGTGCGGGGACCATCGAGCTCTCCCAGGATGGGGCCGAGCCAGCGACGCAGGTGCCGCACCTCGGGCGCGCGCCGGCCCAGCAAGGCCAGCAGCGCCCCGGATCCACTGGTGGCGCGGAGAAAGTGCGCCAGGGCGTGGGCCCGCTGGGAAAACTCCACCGCCTTCACGCCGGGCTCATCGAACAGCACCTTGCCCTCGAAGACATCCATTGGCGGGGCGTCGAGGCGGGGTCCCAGGTAGATGAACTGGCGCCGGCCCTCGACCTTCCGCTCGATCACCGCGGCGGCCGTTTCGCCGGTGAGGCGGGCCGCGTGGATCATGTCGTCATCGGGCAGCACCCCCGTGGCCCGGGTCCACTCCAGGGCGGCGAGCGCGATCTCCATCGGGCAGCCGACGGTGTCGTCGAACGCCACCAGCCGCGGCGCCTCGCCGGCGCGCAGGATGAAGTGGGACAGCGCCTCCGCCCGGTCGCTGAAGCTCCGGATGGTCAGGGTCTGCGGGATGGTCATGGGGCGGAAATCTACATCGGCGGGCCGGGGATTGGGTGGCGGGCGGGGGCAGCCGGGGGGGGAGTGAAGGCGACCCGCGCCCCCACCGCCCCCGGCCCTCGCCTTCCCTAGGGCGTCAGCGCGCTCTTGCCCTCGACTTTGACGACCCAGAGGCCGGAGTTCATGTCGGGCACGTAGACATATCCGTCGCGGTAGATCGCGCCCCACGCATTGGCCACATTGGGCGTGGCGCCCTGCTTGTCCCCGGTATGCACATGGGCGATTTCCCGCCCCTGCCGCAGCAGGTCCCCGCGCAGCTCCCCCGAGACGTCGAGCACCCTGAGCCCGCCCTGATAATCACCAAGGTAGAGGGTGTCCCCGGCGACCCACACGTTGTGGGTGCCGCCGTCCTTGGGCTCGTACCACGCCACGATCCGAGGATTGGCCAGGTCCTGCATGTCGATCACGTGCAGTCGGCCGTAGGCCCGGCCGAGCCCGATGACGCCGCCGGGCGCGTAGCCGGTGGCGGCGGGCTTGGCGGCGAACACCTCGTCCCCCACGAAGACGTAGCGCCCGCTGCGCCACGCCGTGTGGGTCCCGCGGATGAAGCCGGGGCCCCCGACCGCCTCCACCTCGCGGTAGAGCGCGGGCAGGTCGTACTTGACCTGGGTCACCAGCACCGGCCGCTCCGGACTCCCGCCCTTCATGCCGTTGCCCACGTCGAGCACGACCAGCCCGTCGTTCCAGTAGGAGAGGTAGGCGAGGCCGTCCTGCACGTCGATGTCGTGCAGCATCCGGCCGGCGGCGGTCCGCGGCGTCTCCCAGCGCGCGACCTGCTTCGGCTGGTAGGGATCCCGCAGGTCGATCACCCGCATCGAGCCGGTGGCATCGTCGGTGAGGTAGACGTACCCGCGGTAGATGAAGGTCGAGTGGACTCCGCCACTCACCGTCTCGGTGAACTCCGCGATGGCCTTGGGGTGCGCCGGGTCCTCGAACGACAGGACCACGATGCCGTTCTTCCGGCTCGAGGCGCCCTCCCGCGTCACCACGCCGAAGCGCCCGTCCTCCGTCGTCATCAGGTCGTTGATCACCCGGGCGTCCACCACCACCGAGTCGGTGATCTGCGGCTTGGTGGGATCGGCAAGGTTCACGGCGTAGAACCGGTCGCCGATGGTGGTGAGGTAGCCGTGCTTGCCGTCGGGGTGCAGCCAGAACTCCGCCGCCGTCCCCTTGATCGGCAGCCGGCCCGCGATGCTGGTCGGGCGTCGCACGTCCCGCGGGCCCACGGTGACGACCGCCTCCGCGCTCCGGCCTGCGAAGCTGGCAAGCACGCGATAGGTGCCCGGCAGGTCGGCCACGAAGGCGCCCTCCTCGTCGATCACCCCGTTGCCCGGGGCGAGCGACCACTCCGGCAGCGCGTCGGGGACGCTGCGGCCGCCGCCCCGCGCCGTGAAGGTGAACCGCACCACGTCGCCGGCGCGCACCCGCGCCTCGGCGGGCTCCAGCCCCACCTGGGTGACCGGGTTGGGCAGGACGGTGACCCGGAAGCTCCGGACGGCACGTCCCGCCGTCGCGGTGATCGTGGCCTGCCCGGCGGCGCGGGCGGTCAGGCGCCCGTCGCGGCTCACCGCGACCACCGCGGCGCGGTCACTGCTCCACAGCACCTCGTCGTAGCGCCGGTCGTCGTTCGCGGCGTACGGCGTGGCGGTCAGCGCCAGGGACTGGCCCACGTACAGCCGGGCCGGCTGCGGCGTGACGGCGAGCCTGGCCGCGGGTTGCGGCAGGATCGTCACCCGGCCGATCGCCGTGGTGGCGCGCCCGCCGCCCGTCGGCCGGACCAGTGCCGACACGGTGACCGTGCCGACGGCGCCGGCGGTGACGAGACCGTCCCCGTCGACCGAACCCTCGAACATCCCCCCGGTGGCGAACCAGGTGGCGGTCGTGCCGGGGAACACCTGCCCGGCCGAATCGTAGGCCACGACCCGCAGCCGGAGCGTGTCGCCGACCAGCACGGCCGCCTCCGCGGGCTGGATCGCGGCCCGCGCGATCGGGGAGGCCGCGGGTCGGGGCGCGGCGGGGGCCGGCGGGGCGGCCGGCTGCTGCGGCAGCAGCACCAGCAGGAGCGTGGCGAGCATGGGTTGGTCCTGGAGGAGGGGGATGCCGAGAGAAACTAGGGGACTCGCGGGCACCCAGCCAGCGGGCCCCGCGACCTTCTTGACAACTTCCGGGCCGGGCTGAAGGTTATCGCCATGGCCGCAGCACCCCGCATCGCACTCCCCTAACAGCCGCGCGACGTCCCACCGGTCAGCGCCGCCATGATCCTGTCTTGCCCCGACCATTCGGGCCGGGGGTTTTCCGGAGCCGGCGAGCTCCCACATCCGAGGTAGAAGCAATGGCGAAGGGTACCGTGAAGTGGTTCAACGATGCGAAGGGCTTCGGCTTCATCGCGCAGGATGGCGGCAAGGACGTATTCGTCCACCACACCGCCATCGTGATGGACGGCTTCCGCTCTCTGGCCGAGGGCGACCACGTGGAGTTCGACATCGTGGAGGGCCCCAAGGGCCTGCAGGCGGCCAACGTCCGCAAGGCCTGAGCGCCGCTCGCGGGTACCCTGACGCACTCTCCGGCCCCGGCGGCTGGACGGGCCAGACCTGTCCGCCGCCGGGGCCGGCGTCGTTCCCTGCTCATGGCTTCACCCCGGGACGCCGGGGCGCGATACTACCGGGTGTGAAACTCCGCCTCCAGCTGCTCCTGACCCTGCTCGCTCCGTCCATCCTGGCCGGGCAGGACGCCCCGCAACCCCCACTCGCCTTCCTGGAATTCGAGGCCGGCATGCGGCTCGCACCGGCCGCGGCCCAGGTACGGGCCCTGGGCGGACGGGCGCTCCGCTGTGACCGGTCACGCCGCGATCGCGCGGTGCACGAATGCCGCGGGACGGTCTTCGCCCCCGGCTCCGGCACCGCCGTGGACCTCTGGCTCTCCGCGGTGGACAGCGCCGCCGGCGTACTCACCCTCTCGGGCAGCGTCACGGGGGCGGAACTCGACGACTGGAAGCAGGCACTGGAGCGGTCCTACGGCGTGGTGGACGCCCGGGTGCAGGGCAGCCAGTGGATGCTGCAGTGGGTGCGCCAGGGACGGATGCTGCGGCTCACGTGGCGCATCGAGCGGGGCCATACCGTCGCCTCGGTCAGCCTGATTGACGGCCGGGTGCTGGACGGCTGGGGCCGTGCCCGGGCCGCCACTCCGCCCCCCGCGCCGACGCCAACGCCGACGCCGCCCGCCTCCGCGGGCGTCAGTCCCTGAGGCGCACCAGGAAGCTGCCCTCGCCCTCCTCCAGTACGTAGTCGCGCACCACCTCGCCCGCATCCCGGAGCCGCCGCAACAGTGTCCGCACCCTGGTGCGGACCGGCGCGCCCCCACCGGCGCGGCCCCGGCCGGTGATGAGGCGCACCACGGCGCCGCGGCGCGCCCGCGCCTGGGCGCGCAGGAACTGCTCGGCGCTGCTCGCGGCCTCGAGCACGCGCTGGCCATGCAGGTCGAACTGCGCCGCCGCGGGACGCCGGGTCCAATCAGTCATGCTCAAAGGTAGCGCGGCGGGATTGCCGCGCGTCGGAGCCCCCGCTACCCTACGGGCGGGTCATCCCCCCTCCGGAGTCGACCGTGATCAGTGCCTGGCGGCGGTTTCTCCTGCCCTCCTCCGTCGCGCTCGCGTGTGTTGCCGCCACGGCCGCCTGCTCCCAGGGCAGCGGGCCGGTCCGCATCGGGCTCGCGGGACCGTTCACCGACTCCGTCGGCGCACCGATGCTGCGGGCCGCCATCTTCGCCGTCGAGCAGATCAATGCCGCCGGCGGCATCAACGGCCGCCCCATCGAGCTCGTCTCCCGTGACGACTTCGGCGATCCCGACTCCGCCGTGACCGTGGCCACCGCGCTGCAGGCGGCGGGCGTGCTGGCCGTCATCGGCCACGTGTACAGTGGCGCCACCCTGGCCGCGGCTCCGGTCTACAACGACCCCGCCCACCCGGTGGTGCAGATCTCGCCCAGCTCCTCGGCGCCGCGCGTCACCTCCGCCGGCGAATGGACCTTCCGCGTCTGCGCCAGCGACCTCCAGTACGGCACCGCGCTCGCCCGCTACGCTGCCAACCAGTTGGGCTTCGCCACCGGCTCCGTGCTCTACGCCAACAACGAGTACGGGCGCGGGCTGCGCCAGACGTTCATCGACGAGTTCGTGCGGCTGGGCGGGCGGGTGGAGGACGTGGACCCCTACTCCCCGGTCGCGCCAGACGTGGACGCCTACGTCGCCCGGCTGCTGCGCCGCAAGCGCAGCCAGTTCCTGGTCCTCGGCGGCAACGAAGCCGATGCCCTCGTTGTGCTGCGCGCCCTCCGCGCCGGCGGCGTCACCCTGCCGGTGATGGGTGGCGACGGACTCGAGGGCCTGGAGGCCGGCGGTCCGGTCACCGAGGGGACGTCGATCGCCCTGGGGTACCTGCCCACCCAGCGCCGCGCACCCAACCAGGCCTTCGTCGAGGGGTATCGGGCCCGCTATCCGGGGGCCACGGATCCGACCCAGGCGGCGGCGGCGGCCTACGACGTCCTCTGGATGCTGCGGGACATCATCGCCCGGGTGGGCGCGGACCGCACCCGGATCCGCGACGCGGTGGCGCTCGTGGGCAATGGCGCCCCGGCCTTCGAGGGCGCCAGCGGCACCATCGCCTTCGACGCCAATGGCGACGTGCCCGACCCGAACGTGGTCATGGGGCGGGTCGCCGGAGGACGGCTGGTCGCGGTGGAGGCGCAGTGAACCCCTTCACCCGCAGCCTCCGACGGATGCTCGCGACCTCGGTCGCGTGCACCGTGGCGCTGGTGCTGGTGATGTCGGTGGCCGCCATCAGCGCGTTGCGGACCATCGCGCGCGAGACCGAGGACGAGATCGAAGTCCTCGACCGGGGCGGCCGGTTGGCCGGCTCGCTGGTGGCCACCGCGCTGGACCAGATCCGGGCCGGCGAGAAGTACCTGCTCACCCCGAGCAGCGCGGTCAAGTCCGAGTTCCTGGGCACCGGCGACGAGGCCTACGCCATCCAGGCCCGCCTGCGCGCGCTGCCGCACCTGGACGGCCATGACCGCGCCCTCCTCAACCTGGTGGGGGAGCGCCAGGCCGACCTCGAGATCTCCTACTCCATCGCCCACGCGCTGGCGGACATCGGGCGGAACGACGATGCCCGCCTGCTCGCCGCCCGGGCCACCGGCGCCACCGACAGCCTCATCGCGGCGGTGCGCTCGCTCAGCGAGGAACAGGGCGCGCACGCCCGGGAACGCGCCGCGGCGCTCAGCGCGCGCACGGTCCTCTACCAGCGCCTGGTGATCGGGTGCGGCCTGCTCGCGCTGGTGGTGGGGATCGCCGCCGGCGTGGGGTTGATCCGGGTCGTGGACCGCCAGATGTACCGCCTCATCGCGGCCGCCGACCGCTTCGGCGGCGGCGACCTGCGCCCGCTGCAGCTGGCGGGCATGCCCGCCGAGCTGGCCCGGCTGGCGCGCGCCCTCGACGACATGGGCGGCCGGCTGCGGGCCCTGGTGCGGTCCGTGGTGCAGGAGTCGCAGCAGCTCTCAGGCAGCGCGGGTGACTTCTCCGCTATGAGCGAGGAAATCGCCGCCTCGAGCGGGCAGATCTCCGCCGCCATGGTGCGGATCGCCGAGGGCGCCGAGCACCAGGTGCGCGGCACCGGCGAGGCGGACCAGCTGCTCACCCGGCTGCGCGAGGCATCGGCCTCCAACGCCGACGCCGCACAGCGGGCCGTGCGCCTGGCGGAGGAGATCCGCCGGACGTCCCTCCGCTACCGGGGCGATGTCGAGACGGCCCGCACCACCCTGCTCGACGTGCGCGGCGTGGTGCAGACCTCCTCGGAGCAGGTCCGCGCCCTGGTGAGCCAGTCGGAATCGATCACGGACTTCATTGACCTGATCAAGCAGATCAGTTCCCAGACCAACCTGCTCGCCCTCAACGCGGCCATCGAGGCCGCCCGCGCCGGCGAGCATGGCCGCGGCTTCGCGGTGGTGGCCGACGAGGTCCGCCAGCTGGCCGACTCGAGCGCCCGCGCCGCCCGCGAAGTCACCAAGACGGTGGAGTTCCTCCGGACGCAGATCCGCCAGATCGCCGAGACCATGCAGGTCGGGACCGGAAAGGTGGGAGGCATCGAGTCGCTCGCCGAGGCGGTGGTCCAGGGCCTCGACACGATCGGCTCGGCGATCGGCGAGGTGCAGTCCGCCGCCACGGGCCTGGCGTCCGCGGCGGTGCAGAACCGGGAGGTGGTCGGCCAGCTCGGCGCCCGCACCGCCCTCGTGGCCCGGGCCGCCACCGAGCACGCCTCGGCGAGCGAGGAGGTCTCGGCCGCGGCCGAGCAGCAGAGCGCCTCGACCGAGGACATGGCGGCGAGCGCCACCGCGCTGCTGGATGCGAGCAGCCGGCTCTCGAAGCTGGTGGGCGAGTTCCGGACCTGACGCGCCGACGTGGTGCCGGAAACGCACGCGGGCGACCGGTGACGGTCGCCCGCGTGGCGTCTGGGACCCTGCCGGCGGCTACTTCTTCTTCTTGGCGACGGGCTTCTTGTGGGCGGCCTTCGGCTTGGGCTTGGCCTTGGACCGGGCCGCCTTCTCCCGCTCGGCCGTCCGGTCGGCCCGCTTCTGGGCGGCCTCGCGCACCTCCGCGATCACCCGGTCTCCCTCCTCCATCCCCACCAGCCCACGCCTGGTGGCATAGCGGATCAACTCCTCCGCGTCCGCCAGCTGGAACTCACCGATCCGGGCGGCCGCCCGGATGACGTTGAGCAGGGCGTCGGCCACCGGACTCCGGAGCACGTTCGCGATGCCGGGCAGCGCTTCCAGCAACGTCGAGATCTGGGAAGCGCCAAGTTCCGAGGCCAACGACCCCTCCTGGTGGAAACCCCACTGCTCACCGGCAGGTGCCGGGCCGCAGATTGAGCGGCAACGTACCATCCGGGCTGGGGCTGGTCAAGAATTCCTGAAAAAAAGCGGCCGAAACCCGGAGGTCTCGGCCGCGGAATGCTAGTTGTAGTGGGTGCTACTTATGCCAGGATACCCCTCGTCAGAGTCCGTAGCGCAGCAAGGCGGTCAGTCCCCACCCGGAGAGGGAGCCGGAGGCGCCGGTGGGCGTCTCCAGGTGCCCGAAGTCCACCCGGATGGCCGGCACGAAGGTCAGCGCCGGGCTCAGGTCGATCCGGAGCCCGGTGCCGGCGCCGAGGAGATATCCACTGCCGGTCTCGGGGGACCAGACCCGCCCTTCCACCACCGGCTCGAGGGCCATCTTCGGGCCCACGGGGAAGGTGCCGCTCACGCCGGCGGTGAAGATGTTCTCCCGATTGCCGAGCGACGTGGTGTCACCGCTGTTGGACGAGGCCCGGAAGAAGTCCCAGGCATAGATCGAGACCGTACCGCGTCCCATCGGGGCCAGGAGCCCCACGTCGAAGAGGAAACGGTTGCCCGGGCTCACCTCGCTGCCGCCGGCAAAGCCGCCACCACGCAGCTCATCGTTGCCGAAGGTGCTGAAGGTGGCCCCCAGGGTGAGCCGGCTCTGACCCACCAGGCGGTCGGCGCCAGCCCGGATCCGCGTCTCGATGCCAGGCTGGTACTTCACCGACTTGTTGCTGGCGTCGTTGAACGGGTTGTACTCGGCGCTGAAGCGCAGGCTCGCCGCCAGGCCCAGGTTCCACGGGCCGGCGGAGGTGGCGGCGGCGAGACCGGGCGTGACCGAGGTGCCGGAGCCGTACGAGTTCACCGGGAAAAGCAGGAACGACGACGACGCGCTCGACGCCACCCCGAACTGGCGCAGCGTGGTGGTCTGCTTGCCGGTCGGGAGGTTCACCATGACGCTCGCGACGAGCGCGTCGGTGCCGAGCACGTAGGACATCCGCACCTGGGCGTCGGTCAGCGACGAGAAGGTCTCGTTCTTCCCGGTGGAGTCCCGGGTGGACGTCGTGGCGTAGGCGGTGCCGACGTCGAACGAGAAGCGCTGCCCCACCGGGACCAGCACGCCGATGGGAAAGGCGAATTGCCGGATGCGGTCCACCGAGAATTCATTGCCGCCGAAGCTGTACTGGCGGGCATCGAGCCCGCCGACGATGGCGGCCTGCGGGTACAGGTTCTCCTGCGCCGCGACGGCCCCGGGGGCGACGGCCGCGAGGGCGGCCAGCGTGGCTACGATCGATGAGGTCCGCATCAGGGCCGCGTGATGATGATGATGATCGTGCCGCTCAGCGTGTTGCCGTTGGGCACGTCGGTGTTGAGGGTCTCCGGCAGGTTGGGCCGGACGGTGGGCGGCCGGGAGGTGGGCCCGGTGAAGCGATTCGTCAGCGTGGTGCCGGTGGAGGGGATCGTCACCTGGATCCCGGTCCGGAGGATCGGCCCGCGGTTGGCGAGGGTCGGATTCTGCGGGGCGGCGTCCGACGGCGGCTGGTCGCCGACGGCCGGGCCGCCGGGCAGCAGGCCGGCCAGCACCCGGGGGGTCACCCGCATGGCCTGGGCGGCCCGGGCGCTGCTCGCCCGCCGGTCACGGGCCTGCCGGAAGTTCGGGTCGCGCGCCACCGCCGCGCTGAAGCTGGCCTCGGCGCCGGCGTAATCCCCGCGGTCCTCCTGCTCCAGGCCGTGGCTGAAGGCGAGGAAGGCCTGCATGTCGGCGGTGGGGCGCTCGCTGATGGCGCGCCGCTCGGCCGGGGTGACCACGACACCCATCTGGTCGAGCAGGCGGAAGAGCACCGTCTTCTCGAGGGTGAAGAGCTGCTGCAGCTGGTCCGAGCCCGTCCCGGTGGCCACCACCGCACTGCTGGTGGCATCGACCACCGCGGCGTCGAGGCGCAGGTCGGTCCGCCCCGGCACCTCCTGCACCGAGCCCTGCACCACCCGGGCGGCGCGCAGCATGCGGCCGGACCGGGCGCCGGTGGCCGGATCCACCCGCCCGGACTCGTTGAGCGCCAGTTCATCGACCAGGGCCTGCACCCGCTCCCGCTCGAGCAGCGTGAGCCGCGGCAGCTTGGCGAGGTCGGTGATCATCAGGTGAGTCAGGCCGCGCCCGAGGGGCGCGAGTTCGGCGTTGGTGCCGACGAAGCGGAAGGGGAAGACCGCGATGGCGTTCGGCGCCGGCGGCTGGCTCCCGAGGGTGGCCTCCCGGGCCACGGCCTCACGTGCGGCCGCGCGCAGTTCCGTCCGGGTGAGCAGGGTGAGGCGATTCTCGATCTCGCCCCGCTGCCCGGCATTCCGCGCCTGGAGCGCGGCGGCCGTGTACGCCACCCGGGCCGAGTCGAATCGGCCGAGCTGCTCGAAGGTCAGCCCCAGGTAGACGTGCGCCGCGTAATTCTGGCGGTTGAGGGTCAGCGCGCTGGCCAGGACATCCCGGGCGCGCTCGTACTTCTGGGCTTCGTAGTTGGCGATGCCGAGCTGGGTCATCAGGCCCGCGTCGCGCGGGCGCTGCTGGCTGGCCGCCTCGAGGGCCGGCAGGTCCGCCGATGGGGCGGGACCCTGCGGAGCCGAACCGCCGGCGCAGGCCGCCAGCAGGGCCACCGCCGCCGGCAGCGTCCTTCTCGTCAGGTGCATACGATCCCTGGGGGATGGGGTGGGTCGATTTCCAATGTACCGGTCCCCCCCGGAATGGGAAGAGGGGGCATCTGCTTACCGCACCGTCAATTCGCCCTGCATCCGGTATGCGGCGTGGGTCACCGACACGAACCGGTATGTTCCTGCCGGTAACCCCGGCAAACGGACGCGAAACGCGGCCCCCGGCCCCGCCAGCACCGGGCCCCGGAGCCCGTCGGTCCCCGCCGGGAGGGCCTGCTGCAGCCGGGCCCGGTCGGCCGGGGCGAAGTCGGAGGGCTCGAAGCCGACCAGGTACGGCCCGCCCTCCTCCACCTTGAACTCGATCACGTCGCTGGCCCCGACCACGAGCCGTGCCGGCGCGAAGCGGAACTCGTCGGGCGCGGGATGGCGCAGCCGGACCTCGTGGACGCGCTGGCCCGCGAGTGGCGGTGCGAACAGCAGGAGGCCACAGAGCATCGCGAGACGGGCCGACATAATTGCGCCCCCTTGAAGCGATCTTTAGATTGACGCACGGGCGGGTCAGACATTCCCAGCCTGACGCTCTCCCGCCAGAAGGGCGGTCCGTGGGACGTCGCGGCATCAAAGAATACCGGGCCGCCGAGGCCCTGCTCCTGATCGCGGCCGACCGCGACCACAAACCGCTGGTTTGCCCCTCCTGCAGCACCCCGACCATCGAGCGCAGTCCCAAACGTAACGAAGAACCCGCCGGGCGGGTGACCATGCAGTGCCGGACCTGCGGGCGCGTGGCGTCCTACCTGGTGCGGGCCTCGATGAGCACCCCGGAGGATCCGCGGCGGGAGGAATAGGCCGGGCCGGTTGGTGCGGGAGCGCGCCGCGCGTCCCTGCTAGATTGTGTCATGCCTTCGCCCTCCCTGCTGATCTTCCTCACCGTCTTCATCGATCTGATCGGCTTCGGCATCGTGCTGCCACTGCTGCCGAGTTACGCCGCCGCGTTCCAGGTCGGGGACACCGGCGTCGGGGTGCTGGTCGCGAGCTTCTCGCTGATGCAGTTCCTCCTCGCGCCGTGGTGGGGCCGCCTCTCGGACCGCATCGGCCGCCGTCCGGTCCTCCTCGTGGGGCTCGCCGGGAGCGCCATCTCCTACCTCGTCTTTGGTCTTGCCGGGAGTTTCTGGCTGCTGCTGCTCTCCCGGCTCGTGGCCGGCGCGATGGGCGCCACGGTGAACGTGGCCCAGGCCTACCTCGCGGACGTGACGCCGGCCGACCGGCGCGCCGGTGCCATGGGCAAGCTGGGTGCCGCCTTCGGCCTGGGCTTCGTGGTGGGCCCGGCCCTCGGCGGGCTGTCGAGTCACTGGGGCAGCGCGGCCCCAGGGCTCGTGGCCTCGGCACTCACCGGCCTCAACCTGGTGCTCGCGTGGCGGTGGCTGCCGGAGTCGCGGCGATCCGCCGCGACGGGCCCGGCGACGGTCCCGGTCCACTGGAGCCGCTTCCTGGGCGCGTTCTCCGCCACCGGCTGCTCGACCATCGCATTCACGGTGCTCTACGTGATCTTCCCGCTGCAGGTGGAGCGGTCGCTCGGGCTGGACCGCCACGACTCCGCGTACCTCTTCGTGCTGATCGGCGTGGTGAGCGCCGGGGTCCAGGGAGGGCTGATCGGCCGGCTGGTGCGCCGGCACGGCGAGCCGCTGCTGATCGCCATCGGCGGGGTGGTGCTGGCCGTGGGGCTGGCCCTGTTGCCGCGGGCGCTGACGCCCGGCGCGGGCCTGACGCTGCTGTTCGGCGCCCTGGTGCTGGTGGCCGCGGGCTCCGCCACCATCGGGCCCAGCGCGGCGGCATTCGTGAGCCGGGTGGCGCCGGCGGCGGAGCAGGGACGGGCGCTCGGCTTGCTGCAGAGCGTGAGCGCGGTCGCGCGGATCATCGGCCCGATCGCCGCCGGCGGCATCGCGTCGGCCGTCTCGCCGCGGGCGGCGTTCTACGCGGCCAGCGCCGCCGCCGGGTGCGCGGGCGTCTCGGCGTTCCTGGCGCGCGCGACGATGGGCCGGCCTAGCGTGGCCGGGTGAGCAGGCGGTCCCACCGGATGGTGGTCAGCGCGCGAAAGCGCTGCCAGCTGTCGGGGTCATAACTGAAATAGATGCAGAGCGGGGTGCCCCGCACCGCCCGGCGCGGGATGAAGCCCCAGTAGCGGCTGTCGTAGGAGTTGTCCCGGTTGTCGCCCATGACGAAGTACGAATCGGGCGGCACCACGATCGGGCCCCAGTGCTGCAGGTCCGGCGTGTAGTCGACGGGGTCGGCCGCGAGGTGGGGCAGCTGCCACTCCCGCATCCGCCGCCGGACCTCGGCGAACTCGCCCTTGCCCGCGTCGGTGTGGCGGACCCACGGCTCCGCCTGCCGCAGGCCGTTCAAGTACAACACCCCGCCCTGCATCTCCAGCGTGTCGCCCGGCACGCCGATCAGCCGCTTGACCAGCTTGAGGTCATCCTCGGCGGAGTCGAAGACGATCACCTCGCCCCGCCGGGGCTCGCGCCAGGCGGGGAGGTGCCAGCCAAGGCCCGGGATCTCGGGGCCGAACACCGCCTTGTTGACGAAGAGCCGGTCGCCGGGGAGCAGCGTGGCTTCCATGCTGCTCGACGGGATGCGGAAGGCCTCGAGCACGAAGGTGCGCAGGACCAGCCAGGCGGCGATGGCGACCAGGATGGCGCGGGCCCATTCACGCAGGGCCTCGGCCAGGGTGGCTTCGCGGGGCGGGCCACCCGCGGGAACGGTCATCGGGGGATGGTGAGGAGTCGGCCCCAGCGGGTCGCAGTCAGGAGCGGCAGCGGGCGCCAGCTCGAGGGATCGAAGCTGTAGTAGATGATGAGCGGCGATCCGCGCAGGTTGCGCCGCGGCAGGAAGCCCCACCAGCGGCCGTCGTAGGAGGAATCGCGGTTGTCCCCCATGACGAACAGCGACTCGGCCGGCACCACGATCGGGCCCCAGTTGTTGCGGTCGGGCTGGTAGGCCGCCGGTCGCGGCCCGACGAGGCGGGCCTCCTGCCACGCCCGCATCTGGGCCTGGCTGCCGTTCGGGTCGGGCTCGCCGGGACGGTCGCGGTGGGCGTACGGCTCGTCCTGCGCCACGCCGTTGCGGAGGATGGTGCCGTCGCGCATGGCCAGCGTGTCGCCGGGCAGGCCGATGACCCGCTTCACCACGTCGAGGCCGGCGGTCTCGACCGACTCGAAGACGACGATGTCACCGTGGCGCGGTTCCCGGAACCCCGGCAGCAGCGCATTGGTGAACGGGACCTTGGCGCCGAAGGTCGGCCGGGCTACCCACAGCACGTCCCCGGTGAGCAGGGTGCCTTCCATGCTCTCCGAGGTGATGTGGAAGGCCTGCACCAGGAAGGTCCGCAGGATCAGCCACGCCACGACGGCGAAGCCGATCGTCCGGGCCCACTCCCGGAGCTTGCCCCCGGGCGCCGGCGCCTCCGTCACTCCACCCAGTCCGCGATGAACAGGTTGGTCTCGCCGACTTCCTTCTGGTTCCGGTTGGAGGCCCACAACAGCTTCTTCCCGTCATAGCTGAACATCGGGAAGGAGTCGAAGTCGGGATGGGTGGTGATCTTCTCGAGCCCCGTGCCGTCCGGGTTGATCAGGTACAGGTCGAACTCGCCGCTGCGCGGCTTCTCGAAGTTCGAGGAGAAGATGATCTTCTTGCCGCTCGGGGTGAACACCGGAGCGAAGTTGGCGCCGCCGAGGTTGGTCACCTGCCGCGGGTTGCTGCCATCGGCGTTGGCCACCCAGACCTCGACCTTGGCGGGCCGGACCATCCGGTTGTGCAGCAGGTTGAGGTAGTCGGCGGTGTCGGCCGCGGTCTTCGGGTACCCGGCGCGCCAGACGATCTGCGTGCCGTCGGGCGAGAACCAGGCGCCGCCGTCGTAGCCCACCCGGTTGGTGATGCGCCGGACATTGCTCCCGTCGACGTTCATCGTGTACAACTCGATGTCCCCGTCGCGCGTGCTGGTGAAGATGATCTGCTTGCCGTCGGGGGAGACCGTCGACTCGGCGTTGTACCAGCCGTTGCTGGTCAGCGGGCGCAGGTCGCTGCCGTCGAGCTTCGAGGTGTAGATCTCCAGGTGCCCGAGCGGCCAGACGTAGCCGTGCGAGCGATCCGGCGGGGCCGGACAGTCGGGGGAGTCCTTGAAGGTCGAGCTGTAGAGGATCCGGTGGTCGTCGGCGTAGAAGAAGCCGCAGGTGGTCCGGCCCTCCCCGTTGGACACCCGCCGGACCCCGGAGCCGTCCGCGTTCATCAGGTACTGCTGGTCGCAGCCGGCGTCGACCTTCTCCTGCCGCTGGAAGATGATCCTGCGGCTGTCACGGGAGAAATAGGCCTCGGCGTTGTTGCCGCCGAAAGTCAGCTGCCGGATGTTCCTGAGGTGGCGCTCGCCCGTCTCGGGCTGCACGTAGGTCGTCGACGCGCCAGGGCTCGACCCGCCCGCGGCGCAGCCAAGCGCGACGAGGGGGAGCACGACACGGCAGAGGTGGGTGGTACGCATAGGGGTGGAAGAATAATCGCGGGCGGGGACGGCGTGGAGGGGAGTGGATACAACGCGACCGGGCCGATGGGCGGGATCGGAACAGGCGTTCCGACCCACCCACCGGCCCGTCGTGCAGGGGGCGCGCGCCGGAGGGCGCGCCACCGCCCTAGTTGGTCTTGGTCAGCTCCACCCGGCGGTTGGCCGCGCGGCCGGCCACCGTGGTGTTGTCCTGCACCGGCTGGTCCGGCCCGTACCCCTTGGCCGTCAGCCGGGCCCCGTCAATGCCCTTGCCGATCAGGTAGTCGCGCACCGCGTTGGCCCGCGCCGCCGACAGCCGCGTGTTGGTGGCCCGCGACCCGGTGTTGTCCGTGTGCCCGCCCACCTCCACGTTCACCCCCGGGTTGTTCGCCAGCGACTCCGCCACCCGGTCCAGCACCGCCGTCGAGGCCGGCAGCAGCACCGCCTTCCCGGTCTCGAAGTTCACCCCCTCGAGCACCAGCGGCTGGCCGGCCTGGAACAGCGCCGCGCAGCCCACCGCGTCCACCGTCGTCCCCGCCGGCGTGTCCGGGCACTTGTCCGTCGCGTTCAGCACCCCGTCCCCGTCGCTGTCCGCCGGGCAGCCCGTGGCATCCACCGCCGTCCCGGCCGGGGTGTTGGGGCACCGGTCGGCCGCGTCCAGCACGCCGTCGCCGTCGCTGTCCTTCGGGCAGCCCGTCGCATCCACCGCCGTCCCGGCCGGGGTGTTGGGGCACTTGTCGGCCGCGTCCAGCACGCCGTCGCCGTCGCTGTCCTTCGGGCAGCCCGTCGCATCCACCGCCGTCCCGGCCGGGGTGTTCGGGCACTTGTCGGCCGCGTCCAGCACGCCGTCGCCGTCGGCATCGCCCAGGGAGCGAGCAGCCGGTGGCGTCCACCCGTCCCGGCCGGGGTCGCCGGGCAGCGTCCAGGTTGTCGGTCACGCCGTCGCCGTCGGCATCCTTGGGCAGCGAGCAGCCGGTGGCGTCGACCTTGTCGCCCACCGGGGGTGGCCAGGCACTGGTCGGCCGAGTCGAGCACCCCGTCCTGGTCGCGGTCGCCGTCACCATGCTTGCCGAGCAGCAGCGACGGCCCCGCCTGAAGCCCCAGTTGAGGTTGTTGTCGGCCTGCTGACGCCCAGCGCCGGGAACGGGCCGCCCTTGCTCTCCGCCGAGGCGATGTAGTCGAGGGTGCCGTCGAGCCGGATGCTCGGGGTGCCGCCGCGCCCAGCAGGCCCGCCAGCGCGCCCAGGCCGCCCTTGCTCTCGTCGTAGCCGCGGCGAACAGGTTGTGAGCGTAGCCGCCGCCCAGCAGGAAGGCGGTGTGCCCGCCGCCCAGGCAGGTTGTAGACCAGCCGCCCATGCAGCGGAAGTTGCGGATGTACACGTCGGTGCTGCTGTAGGTCGGGTTGTAGGCCGCGTCGGCCTCGATGGCGGAGTTCTTCAGGACGAAGATTCCAAGCCGGCCGCCGACGCCCACCCGGTCGTCGAAGCCCAGGTCGGCATCATAGGCGGGAAAACCGCCCGAACGCGCCAACCTCGGCCGTCCCGGCGCCTGCGCCACCAGCGGCGCGGCCACCAGGGCGAGGCTCGCAAACAGACTGCGAGTGATACGCATGGTTCCCTCCATCAGGTAAGAGTGCTGTCCGTCAGCCGCCGACACTAGCGTCACGCCGTCGAGCCGTCAACCGGGCTTCACACGACTCTCCCGCTCGGGATTCATCAAGTGTGAGGCGGGTCACACTTTGAGGGCGCGGAGGACGGCCAGGACCTCCGCCGCATGCCCCTTCGCCTTCACCTTCTCGAAGACGTGGACCACCTTCCCCGCCCCGTTGATCACGAAGGTGGTGCGCAGGACCCCGAAGTACTTCCGCCCGTACATGCTCTTCTCCCCCCACACGCCGTACGCCGCGGCCACGGCGTGGTCGGTGTCGGCCAGCAGCGGGAAGGGGAGCTTGTAGCGGGCGGCGAACCGCTGGTGTGAGGCGACCGGGTCCGGGGACACGCCGAGGACCACCGCACCGGTGGCTCGGACCGCGCGCCACCGGTCGCGGAACTCGCAGGCCTCCACGGTGCAGGTGGCGGTGTCGTCCTTCGGGTAGAAGTAGAGCACCACCGGCGTGCCCCTGAACTGCTTCAGGCTCACCACGGCGCCACCGGCGGCCGGGAGTGCGAACGCGGGCGCCCTGGCGCCGGGAGTCAGCATGGAGTCGAGCGGGCCGGGGATGTGGTCGGGACACGGAAACCTCCCGGGGTACCCCGACGCCGACGGCGGGTTCCACCCGCTACGGCAGCACCTCGGTGGCGACGCTGACCGGCAGTGCCAGCCGGAGGATCGGCAGCGGGGCGCCCCGACGGAGGTCACGATCCAGGTAGTTCCAGGTGGCATACCCGTCCTCGGAGCCGGGCTCGAGCAGGCAGGCCGCAAACGTGCCCAGCCGCTGGTCGGTCGAGACCCAGTACCAGCCGGCCGTGGCGGTCGCGGCCGCCGCGGCGCCCCAGGCGCCGTGCACGGTGACCGTGCGGTGTCCCTCGAAGACGAAGGGCGCGACCTGGAGGCTATCCACCTGGAAGCGCGCGGCCGAGCCGGACCACGGGTCGCGCAGCCGCTCCACGACCACCCCCTGCGTCCGCAGCAGGCCGGCGAGCTGCCCGTAGCCGGGCGGCAGCAGGTAGCCGGCGGGACGCGCCACCTGCGCCGCGGGCGCAAACCGGTCGTAGACGGGCATGCGGAGGGCCCGGAAGACGCCACTGCGGCGCCGACGCGCGAAGCCGTGGCTGCCGTCGCCGTCATCATCGGTGAGCTCGGCGATGACCTCCTCGGTGTGCGGCGGGGCGAAGACCGACCGGAGCGCGATCGAGTCGGGACGCCACCGGTCCGCGGCGGCCACCACCCGGCGGATCGTGGCACGCTCCTCGGCGGCCAGGGAGAGGATCTCGCGCAGGAAGAGGTAGGTGGCGCGGATCCGGCCGGGAAGGGATCGTTGCTGTAGCCCTCGGAGAGGATGGCGATCCGGCCGCGGACACCCATCGCGTTGGTGCCGAAGCGGGGCCGCGCATCGTAGGTCTCCCACCACTGCGCCAGCGAGTCGCGGTGCTGGCTGCGGAAGTTGCCGTAGGGGAAGGTCTCGACTGTGGCGGGCGGCGGGTCGCTCCTGCACCAGGCAGCGATCCCGCACGTCGTTGGCGGGGAAACTGTTGGATTTCGATCTCGGCGACTCGTGCGAGGGCGAAGCCGGGTAGCTGCCATTGGTGGTGTGCAGGTCGATGAAGACGTCCGGGTCCCACGCGGCCAGCAGCGCGTAGGCGGCGCGTGTCTCCGGCGCCTCGACCTTCACGTAGTCGCGGTTGAGGTTGAGCCCCTGGCCGTTCAGGCTCGGGCCCACCACCGCGGGGCCGTTCTGCCCGGGCCGGTTGCGTTCGCCGGGACCGAACTTCTCGTTGCCGTCGGTGTTGTAGATCGGCACCACCAGCACGATGACGCTGTCGAGCAGGCCGCTGAGCGGGCCGGTGGTCAGGTCGCGCAGCAGCATCTGCGCGGCCTCCTTTCCCTCGACCTCGCCGCTGTGGATGTTGCCCTGGATGTAGATGACGGGCTTACCGCTGCGCGCCGCGGCCGCCGGGCCCTCGACCATGGGCCGGGCCGCCAGCACCCACGGGATGGCGCGGCCCTCGGCGCTGGTGCCGAGCGTGGCGAGCCGGAGGTCCCGGGTGCGTCGCGCCAGCGAGTCGAGGAAGCCGGTCACGTCGGCATAGCTGGAGGTCTCGGCCCCGCCGGTCCGTTCCGGACGGGTGGACTGCGCCGCGATCGTGGACGCGCCTCCCACGAGCGCGGCAAGCGCCGCCAGGGTCGGGGCATGCAGGAAGGGGCTGGGCATGGGGCGCTGGGCACCGGGCAAGGGTGATGGGGCCCACGCCGCGCGGCGCGGGCCTGCTTCATGCTGATCAGGGCTGCCAGGACGGAACGGATCCGTCGGCGCGGCCGGGAGCGGGCCCGGCGGCACCACAGGAGGCAAACATATGCGGGAGGCGGCCTTGGAACAGGTGCGGCGATCGGGTTTTCCGCTGGTGGACCGGCTGGGCGAGCTCTGCATCAGCGGGCGGGACAGCGCCGCGTACCTCTGGCAGGTTCCCATGGACATGAATGTCCGGACGGAAATCGCCCGGAAACTCGTCGAAATCCACGCCGAGTGCGAGCGCCAGAACCGGCGGGAGATGAACCGGATCGTGGCGGAGCTGGAGACGGCGCTCGGCGCGAGCCCGAGCCCCCAGCAGGTGGAGATCCTGCAGGACGGCTTCGACCGGCTGGTGAAGCTGTGGCAGGCCGCCAAATCGGGGCTGATGTAATCCGCCCACGCGGCGCCGGACCCGCCCCGCCGCCATAATCGTAGGAACGCGAATCAGCCGCCCGGGTTCTCACCCCTCGACGGGGCGGAAATTCACCATTGACATCCCTGCCGGAATTCGGCCAATTGGGGCATCTCATTCGCCCCTGAGCCCATGTCCCAGACCGCACCCCGCGCCTCGGGCGCGGCGCGGCGCGCCCTCAAGGCCGCCTGCGTCGCGCTGCTCGCCCTCGTCGTCGTCACCTGCACCGACAATCCGATCGGGCCCGCGCGGCCGGGACTGGCGCGGCTGCGGGTGGCGCCGCAGTTCGACGCCTTTGCGCGGGTGGCGCCGCTGGCCATGGACCGGTTCACCATCACCGTGGTGCGGCCGCCGGCCGACACCCTGGCGCGGGTGACCCGGACCTTCAGCGCCGACAGCAGCGCGGTCAACGTCCCCATCAACGTCTTCCTGCAGAGCACGAGCGAGACCCTCGACGTCACCATCGAGCTCTACGCCGGCAGCATCCTGCTCTTCCGCGGCACCCAGAGCGTGACGGTCACCCAGGGCGGCAGCACCCCGCCGAGCAGCATCCGGTGAGCTACCAGGAGCCGGGGAGCCAGCTGGCGAGCGTGACCATCGGGCCGCGGGACACCACGGTGCCCTTCGGGGCGACGTTCGCGTTCGGGGCCACGGCGCAGGACAGCCAGGCGGCGCCGGTGGCGCAGTTCTACGTGGCGTGGAGCGCGAGCGGGGGGACGATCAACGGCGCGGGGCAGTTCACGGCGCCGGCGGCGCGGGACACGGTGACGGTGACGGCGGTGACGCCGACGGGGGTGCGGGACAGCACCACGGTGATCATCGCGGCGGCGCCGGCGACGCTGGTGAAGGCGGGCGGGGACGCGCAGAGCGGGGTGATCGGGAGCCGGCTGGCGCAGCCGCTGCTGGTGCGGGTGGACGGGAGCGACGGGCTGCCGGTGAGCGGGGTGCCGGTGACGTTCGCGGTGGCGACGGGCGGCGGGAGCGTGGACAGCGCGGTGGTGGTGAGTGACGGGGCGGGGCTGGCCAGCATGGGGGCCACGCTCGGGACGACGGTGGGGGCGCAGAGCTTCACGGCGAGCGCGCCGGGGCTGGCGACGGTGACGTTCACGGCGACCGGGACGGGCGGGGGGCTCAAGACCTGGACCGGGGCGGTGAGCACGGCGTGGGCGACGGCGGGGAACTGGAGCCCGGCGGCGGTGCCGGCGACGGGGGACAGCGTGCGGATCCCGGCGGGGACGCCCAACGCACCGACGGCGACGGGCAGCATCACGATCGGGGCGCTGTCGTTCACGGGCACGGGGGCGGCGCTGACGGTGGCGGGGGCATTCACGGTGGCCCAGGGCGTGGTGCTGCCCGACACCAACCAGTTCATCCAGGTGAACAGCGGCAGCCTCGCGGCGGCAAGCCTCACCCTCGCCGGCTTCCAGGCCTTCGTCGACGCGCCCTCGAGCCCGGTCACGGTCAGCGGCGCGACGACCATCAGCGGGGACCGGGCCTTCGTCTTCGCCGGTGCCGGCGGCAACAGCTTCGGCCCGGTGAGCCTGAGCGGCAATCAACCCGCGTTCGACCACGGGGGCGGCACCTCCGGCCCGGTCGTCGTGAACGGCTCGGGGGCGGGCCTCGGCGAGTGGCGCCCGCGCGGCACGGTCACGGTGACGGGCAGCCCGGCCCTTACGCTGAGCGGCAACTCCACGGCGTTCTTCGCCGGCGCCAGCGCCGCCCAGGTGACCTTCAACGGTGACGTCGTGGCCAATGGCGCCGATGCCCGGCTGGAAGCGAACAGCCTGGCGGGCGGCCGCTGGGTGATCAACGGCAACCTGGCGATCAGCAACGGCGGCCGACTCCTGATGGGGCAGCCCACCGACACGCTGGAGGTCAACGGCAACGCCAGCTTCGGTGGCGCCGACGAGACCGGCTCCCTGGTGGCAGGCGGGCTGTACGTCTCGGGCAACTTCACCCAGACCGGTCCCGGCACCACGTTCATCGGCAGCGGGTCCCACACCGTCTTCCTCGACGGCGCCGGCGCCCAGACCCTCAACTTCGCCGCGCCGGGCTTCGGCGCCGGCCGGTTCCAGAACGTCATCATCGCCAACAGCGCCGGCGGCGTCACGGCCACCAGCGACCTCTACGCCACCGGCACCGCGGGCGTCACGCCCACGGCGGTGCGCACGCTCTCCGGCAACGGCAGCACCCTGTTCACCACCATCCTCAACGTGAGCAACTTCACGTTCAACAACCTGCTGCTCAACTTCGGCAGCACGGTGGTGACCTTCGACACGGTGAGCTTCACCGGCTACGCGCCGACGGCCACGCCGCTGACGATCACCCACCCGGGCGCGGCGGCGCCGCTGCCGTTCCAGGACGTGAGCTTCAGCGTGGTGCCGACCAGCGGCTTCTACCTCGACGCCACGGACAGCAACCCGAGCGACGGGGTGCCGCTGGTGATCGACATGCTGAACCCGAACCCGCTCAGCAACGGCGGGCGGGTGCAGACCAGCAACGCCACCGTCAACTGGCCCGCCGGCGTGGCGCCCGGCACCTGGACCGGCGTGGTGGACACCAGCTGGAACACCGCCGGCAACTGGAGCGACGGCCAGGTGCCGACCGCCACCACCGACGTCACGATCCCCGCGGGCACGCCCTTCAGTCCGGCCACCTCCGGCGCCGTGCGGCAGGTGCGCAACCTGACCGTGCAGGCCGGCGCGACGCTGGCGATGGGCGGCGGCGGCCTCAGCGTCAACGGCTCCCTCGATGCGCCGGGCACCATCACCGGCAACGTCGCGAGCTTCGTGCTGGCCGGCACCGGCACCGTCCGCGGCAACATCACGGGCACCTTCTTCGGGGTGACGGTCAACGGCACCTACACCCTGAACGGGCGGCTGGTGGCGTCGGGCATCACCGTGAACGGGACGCTCACCCTCAACGGCAACACCGCGGCGGTGGGCTCGAGCGCCGGCGACGACTTCCAGACGGTGAACGCCGGCCGGCTGGTCATGACCAACGCGCTCGACTCGCTGCTCATCGGCGGCACCAATTCGAGCATCAGCTTCAACGGCGGGAGCACGGCCGGGTTCCTGACCGCCGGCACGATCCTGCTCAACGGCAGCGCGTTCACGACGTTCACCCAGGACAACACCTTCAACGCCGCGAGCTACGCCCCCTCGGGTACGCACAAGGTGGTGCTGGCGACGGCGGCCACCCTGGCGCTCGACTTCGCGACCCCGGGCACCGGCTCGCACTTCAACATCCTGGACATCTCGGCCCAGACCCCCGGCTTCTCGCTCACGACCCCGGTCGTGGTGAACGGGCTGTTCATCTCCACCCCGGCGGCCACCCCGCCGGCGATCACCGGCGGCAACCGGCTGTTCACCGCGGCGGGCGGCACCCAGGTCACCGGGCTCACGCTCACCAACGCGCCCTTCGCCATCACGGGCGACAACCCGGTCACGTTCGACAACGTGACCCTGCAGAGCTTCGTGGCCACCGCCACCCAGCTCACCGTCACGGGCAGCGGCGCGGCCGCGCGGACGTTCACCAACCTGGTCTTCTCGACCGTCCCGACCACCGGCTTCTACCTGAGCGCCACCGACACCGACGGGGCCGGCAGCAACGGCGCCCTGACGGTCAACCTCGCCAACCCCACCCCGGCCACGCCGGGCACGTTCACCCAGGTGGCCAACGGCGCGGTGATCGGCTGGCCGCCGCTGGTGCCGGTGCGCACCTGGACCGGCGCGCAGAACAGCGACTGGCAGACCACCACCAACTGGAGCCCGGCGGGCCTGCCCACCGCGAGCGACAGCGTGGACATCCCGGCGGTGGCGACCCAGCCGGTGCTCTCCGCCCCGGTCGCGATCCGCGCCCTGACGGTGCAGCCGGGCGCGCTCGTGAACATGAACGGCTTCGCGCTCGACGTCGCCGGCGCCCTGTCGGCGCCCAACGCCACCAGCTTCATCGGCGGTGGCGGGACGCTCACCCTGAGCGGCGCCGCCACCACGCTGGCCGGCACGATCGGCGCCGCGGTGCCGGTCAACGTCACCGGCAGCTACGCCCTCACCGGCCGCACGGTGCTCGGCAACCTGACCCTCAGCGGCAGCGGCGACCTGACCGCCAACGGCCAGACGCTCGTGGTGAGCGCGGCGCTCAACACCACGGGCAGCGGCACGCTGACGATGACCAACGCCCTCGACTCCGTGCTGGTGACCGGCGCCGCGATCTTCGGCGGCGGCTTCACCGGCGGCAAGCTGACCGCCGGGTACCTCAAGGTGGGCGGCAGCTTCAGCCAGACCTCGGGCACCACCGCGGGGAGCTTCGCCGCGAGCGGCACCCACAAGACGGAGCTCGGCGCCGCCGCCGTCCGGGTGGTGACCTTCGCGAGCCCCGGCTTCGGCACCGGCACCAGCCAGTTCAATGACCTGGACATCACCGGCGCCACCGGCGGCCTCACGCTGAACAGCAACGTGGCGGTGCTCGGCACCTTCACCGCCAACCCGTCCGTCGGCACCCCGCTGCTCACCGCCACCGCCGGCCGCACCCTCGAGGTGCGGGGCGGCAGCGTGGTCACGTCGCTGGTGGTGGATGGCGCCCCGGTGCTGCTCAACCTGCCGGGTGGCGGGGGCGTGCTGTGGAGCGGCGTGACCTTCCAGAACATGCCGACCACGGCCACCCAGCTGGCCCTGGTCCACCCGGGCAACGCGAGCTCGATCCTGCTCAGCAACCTGGTGTTCAGCACCACCCCGACGGCGGGCGGCTTCTACCTGAGCGCCACCGACGCCGATGGCGCCAGCCCGAACATCCTGACGCTCGACCTGGCCACCCCGACGCCGGCCGCCGACGGCGGGTTCAGCCAGGCGCTGAACGGCGCCGTCATCAACTGGCCCTTCAACGCCAACCTCCACACCTGGACCGGCGCGGCCGACAACAGCTGGGAGAACCCGCTCAACTGGACCGGCGGCGGCGGGCCGGGCATCACCGGCGACGCCGTGATCCCGGCGGGCACGCCCAACAGCCCGCAGCTCGGCAGCAACCACCAGATCGGCACGCTCGTGGTGCAGCCCGGCGCCGTGCTCAACCTGAACGGCCGCAACCTGACCATGAACGCCACCGTGGACGCCTCCGGCCAGGTGACCAGCGGCGTGGCGGGCGGCTTCCTGGCGACCTTCGCCGGGCCGTTCCGCGGCAACTTCGCCAACATCTCGGTCGAGATCGGGCTGGGCGGCACCGCGGCGGCCCTGAACGGGCCGGTGTTGGTGACCGGCACCGGAACGGTGTTCATCTCCGGCGACGTGACCCTGGGCGGCAACGTGCTGCTCGCGAACCAGGGGATCCTCAAGACGGCCAACGGCGTGGGCCGCCTGATCATGACCAACGTCGGCGACGCGGTGGCGGTCGACTCCACGGACTGGAGCGGCGGCAACGAGACCGGCCTGCTCACCGCCGGCAGCATCACCACCCGCGCCTTCTCGCAGGGCCTGGGCGGGACCTCCGACCCCGCGTCGTTCGTGGCCAGCGGCAGCCACCTGGTGCTGCTGGGCGGCGCGACGCCCGCGACGGTGTCGTTCGCCGACCCGGCCACCAGCCGCTTCCAGAACCTGGAGTTCGTCGGCGGGAGCAGCCCCCTGACCCTGGCCAGCAACGTGACGGCCACCGGGCAGCTGCGGGCGCAGACCAGCGGCGCCAACGGCCCCAGCCTCACGGGCACCGGGGTGACGCTCACGGCAGGCGGCGCGGACGTCGGCGCCAATGCCGGCTTCACCGCCCTCACGCTCGACGGCGTGCCGCTCGTCCTCACCGGCGGCACGCTCTCGAGCTTCAGCAACGTCACCTTCACCAACCAGAGCCCGGTGGGCACGGCGTTCACGGTCAACAACGTCGGCCAGGCCACGGCCTTCACCTTCAGCAACCTGGTGTTCACCACCTCGCTGACGGCCGGCGGGTTCCACCTGGTGGCGAACGACCTCGATGGCGCCACGCCGGACGCGTTTGCGATCGACGTGGTCGGCGCCACCCCGCTGGTGGGCGGCGGCACCTTCCAGGCCAACAACGGCGCGGTGGTCCAATGGCCGCCGGCGGCGCCGGTCTTCACCTGGACCGGTGCGGTCTCCACCGACTGGAGCGTGGCGGGGAACTGGTCCACCGGCGCGGTGCCGACCGCCACCGATGACGTGGCGGTCCCCTCGGCCACCCCGACCGCGACCGTGACCGGGGCCTGCACCGCCAAGTCGCTGCAGGTCAGCGGCACCATGGACCTCGGCGCCAACAACTGCCAGGTGCAGGGCGACGTCATCGCCACCGGGTTCATCAACAGCACCGGCGGGCGGATCCAGATGCAGGCCGCCGGCCAGGTCCGGGGCAACCTCCCCGGCCTCGAGGTGAGCGCCCCCGTCACCGTGGTCGGCGTGCTTGGCCTCGGCGCGGGGCCCGGCCACCTGGTCGTCACCGGCGCCGGCGCCTCGCTCACGCTCAATGGCAACACCGTGGCCTCGCCGGGCAGCCTCACCGTGCAGAACGGCGCGGTGGTGGTGATGACCAACCCCTCCGACCTGCTCTCGTTCACCGGCAGCGTGACCTTCGACGGCGGCGACGAGACCGGCCTGCTGACGGCCGGGGAGCTGGCCTTCGCCGGGAACTTCAGCCAGGGGGCCAGCACCAGCCCGGCCAGCTTCTTCGCCAGCGGCAACCACCGCACCGTGATCGGCGGACTCGGCAACGTCGGCCTCAGCTTCGCGACGCCGGGCGCCTCCCGCTTCCAGGAGCTCGACCTGAGCCCGATGAGCAGCAGCGCCGTCACCATCGGGACCGACGTGACGGTCGCGGGGCAGCTGACCGTCGTGCCCACCGGCCCCGGCGTCACGATCAATGACCTGGGCAGCAGCACCCTCACGGCCGGCGGCGCCCAGATCGGCTCACTGAGCCTCGCCACCGCGCTCACCATGGACGGCGTGCCGCTGGTGCTCTCGGGCGGCGCCATCACCGCGTTCGACCACGTCACCTTTGCCAACCAGAGCCCCGTGGGCACCGCGCTCACGGTGAACAACGTGGGCCAGGGCACGCCCTACACCTTCGCCAACCTGACCTTCACCACCAGCCTCACCGCGGGCGGGTTCCACCTGGTGGCCACCGACCTCGATGGCGCCACGCCGTTCCCGCTGGTGCTGGACATCATCGGTGCCTCGCCGGTCAATGGCGCCGGCACCTTCCAGGCGATCAACGGCGCGACGGTCAACTGGCCGCCGACGGGCGGCAGCTTCACCTGGACCGGCAGCGTCAACGCCGACTGGTCCAACCCGGGCAACTGGGACCTCGGCGCGGTGCCCGGCGTCATCGACGACGTGATCCTGGTCCCGATCACCAACCAGCCGGTGCTGACCAGCAGCGTGTCCATCCACAACCTGACCAGCACCGCCGGGTCGATCCTCGACCTGGGTCCCAACGTCCTGGTGGTGGGCGGGAGCGTGGACCTGGCCGGCTCCATCTCCGGCGGCGCCGGCTCCGGGATGGTGCTCGTCGGCAACGGCGGCCAGCTGCTGCGGGGGACGATCGCCACCACCCTGTCCGTGGTGGGCGACTACGTGCTGAACGGCAACCTGGCGCTCACCGGTGACATGGCGGTGTCGGGCTCCTTCGACCCGGTCAGCTTCAACGCCACCATCAGCGGGATCTTCAGCACCATCGGCAGCGGCGTCCTGGTGAGCCAGAACGTCTCGGCGTTCGTCGACGTGGGCGGCGACGCCATCTTCGACGGCGGCAGTACTGCCGGCCTGCTCACCGCGGGCGTGCTGCGGATCGCGGGCAACTTCATCCAGCTCGCCAGCAACAGCCCGCAGAGCTTCGCGGCCGACCCGCCGCACGTGACGATCCTGAGCGCGAACCCGGCCGACATCACGTTCACCACGCCGGGGGCGACCAGCGGCTCCCACTTCGGCAACCTCTCCGAGGATGGCTTCGGGGCGGTGTTCAAGATCAACAGCGACGTCGTCCTCACGGGCGACCTGAGCGGCGGTGACGGGTTCGGCGGGACCATCGTGGGGGCCAGCTGCCCGCTGGTCCTCACCCTGCGGCAGTACTTCGTGAGCGGCCCGCTCCAGCTGGACTGCGTGACCCTGGTGGTGGACGACCCGGGCGGGCTCAACGGGTCCT
The DNA here is from genome assembly GCA_044221045.1 of Gemmatimonadales bacterium. GTDB lineage: Bacteria > Gemmatimonadota > Gemmatimonadetes > Gemmatimonadales > GWC2-71-9 > JADJOM01. The sequence goes on along the minus strand of JBGAPX010000014.1, from coordinate 362 downwards.
TCAGCGGGGTCTCGTTCGCCAACCTCCCGACGAATGTCACCCAGATGACCATCCGGCATCCCGGCGTGGCGGCCGGGAGCCTGGACTTCTTCGGCACGCTCACCTTTGTCCCGCTCACCGGTGGGGACGCCGGGTTCTACATGGAAGCGATCGACACCGACGGCGCCGCCACCGCCGACCTGACCGTCTCCATCCCGCCGTTCGGCTCGACCAACGTGCTCAACGGCAGCTCCTTCACCGTGGCCATCCCGCCGGTGACCGTGATCTGGCCCTCGCGTCTCCGGGGTCCGCTCCCCCCCGCCCCCGCCCCCGCCCCGCCCCCGGGGCGCGGGGGCGGCCGGCTTTGGGGGGCCCGGGGGGGC
>JBGAPX010000013.1:0-45184 GCA_044221045.1 Gemmatimonadales bacterium | reverse complement strand
CCCAGCAGGTCTTCGGCGCCGACACCAACTACTATGCCGGCGGGGGGGTGCGGCTCAGCTGCGCCGGGACGCCGGTCCGGATGGCGAGCGACTCGATCGCGTTCTACGGTCGTGGCCGCAACACGATGGTGGTGTTCGTGGGGCGCGTGAGGTACCGCGACTCGCTGATCACCCAGGAAGCCGACCTCGGCACCTACTTCAAGAACGGCGAACGGTGGGAAGCCCGCGGCAACGTGGTGACCGAGAACCTGGAGAACGGCTCCACCCTGCGGGGGCCCTCGCTCGACTACCTCCGCACCATGGCCGGGGTGCGCGATACCGCGGAGCTGTTCGCGATCGGGCGCCCCACGATCCACTCCGTGACGACCGATTCCACCGGGGCGCGCGGCGAGCCGTACGTCGTCGTCGGCGACCGGGTGCGGATGAAGGGCAATGACCGGATGTGGGCGGGCGGCCGGGTGACCGTGGACCGCAGCGACTTTGCGGCCCGCGGGGATTCCCTGTTCCTCGACACCGGCCCGGGCAACCACGGCCTGCTCCTCGGGACGCCCTCGATGCACGGGCTGGGCCGGGATTCCTTCGAGCTCACCGGCCGTCGCATCGAGCTGACCCTCGACCACCAGGCCATCACCTACGTGACGGCCGTGGACAGCGGCCACGCGGTGAGCACCGACCTCGACCTCGTGGCCGACACCATCGGGCTCGACCTCGAGGCGGAGCAGCTGGTCCAGACCCTCGCCTGGGGCCACGGCCTGCGGCCCCGTGGCCTAACCAGCGACTACGAGATCCGCGGCGACTCACTGGCCTTCGACACGCCGGGACGGGTCCTGAACGAGGTCCGCGCCTTTCGCGCCGCCTGGGTCGGGGGCGCAACGGACACCGCCAGCGGGGAACGGGACTGGATGGCCGGCGACACGGTCGTCGCGCGGTTCGTGCAGTGGGACTCGGCAGGGAGTCGCCGCACCAGCCTCGCGACCCTGGCGGCGAGTGGCGCGGCGCGTTCCTTCTACCGGGTGAACGACGAGCGGCGGCCCGGCGGCCTGCCATCCATCAACTATGCGCGGGGAGACCAGATCACGGTGCACATGAAGCCGGCGGGCCAGCGCGGGGTCGAGCGGGTGGACCTGCGCGGACGGGTGGACGGACTCAACCTGGAACCCCTGCCGGTCGCGCCGGCCCCGGGCGACTCGCTGCCCCCGACCCGGCCGGAGGCCCGATGAGCGACCTCATCGCCCGGACCGCCGACCGCGATCCATCGGTGCCGCTGTCACTGGCCGCGCTGGTGCGCGACGCGGCCCCCGATGGGCGGATCGACCTGCCCACGCTGGGAATTTCCTACCGGGAGACCGTCCTGGCCGCCCGCGCGGAAGCCAGCGAGTCCGGCCCGGAGCTCTCCAGCGACGAGGTTCACGAAAACCTCACCCGGTCAGTGCTGCCGCGCCTGGCCGACGAGGGCTGGATCGCCCCGGGGCAGGGTGAGGAGTGGCGGGAGATCCGGGCCACGGGTCCCTGGTGGGAGGAGGCGCTTGCGGACCGCGCCGCCGCCCGGACCCGGCTCATGGCCGCCGGCGTTGACGGGCTCAAGCGCCGCGCCAGCCTCGCCACGCGGCACACTGGACCCGTGCCCGGTGGCAGCGTCCTCGACGGCGCCGGCCTGAGCAAGTCATTCAAGCGGCGCCGGGTGGTCGACGACGTGAGCGTCCACGTGGCGCAGGGAGAAATCGTGGGGCTCCTGGGGCCCAACGGCGCCGGCAAGACCACGACATTCTACCTGATCACCGGCCTCATCCGCCCGGACGCCGGCACGGTGTCACTCGACGGCGCCGACCTCACCGCCGCCCCGATGTACCAGCGGGCCCGCCGGGGCATCGGCTACCTGGCGCAGGAGCCAAGCGTCTTCCGCAAGCTGTCGGTGGAAGAGAACATCCTGGCCATCCTGGAGACGCTCGACCTCTCGCGGGCGGAGCGAAGGGAGCGGCTGGAGGGCCTGCTGGATGAACTGTCCATCAAGCACCTGCGGAAGAGCAAGGCCTACTCCCTCTCCGGCGGTGAACGGCGCCGCCTCGAGATCACCCGGGCCCTGGTCACGCGGCCCAAGTTCATGCTGCTCGACGAGCCCTTCGCCGGGGTGGACCCGATCGCGGTCCATGACATCCAGACCATCGTCGCGGGGCTCCGGCACCGCGGCATCGGCGTGCTGATCACCGACCACAACGTCGAACAGACCCTCGATATCGTCGACCGCGCCTACATCATGTTCGAGGGCAAGGTGCAGGTGGCCGGGCCCGTCCGGGACCTCGTCTTCGATGACCGGGTCGCCCAGCTCTACCTCGGTCCCACGCTCACGGCACGGCTGCGGGCGCGCCTGGAGAACGTCGCGTGAGAACCGGCCTCTCGCAGCACACCTCCCTCCGGCAGGACCTGCGGATCAATCCACGGTTGTACCAGGCCATGGACATGCTCTACATGCCCATGATGGACCTGCAGCAGCACCTCAAGCAGGAACTGCTGACCAACCCCTTCCTCGACCTGGTCGAGCCCGAGGAAGAGGATGTGACCCAGGGCGACCAGACGCCCACGAAGGAGGAGGAAAAGGAGAAGGTCAAGGAAGAGAACGAGACCGACTGGGAGGAGATCCTCCTCAATGGGTTCGAGGTGCAGGGCGGGGCGCGCGAGGAGTACGAGGAGAAGGAGTACACCGAGCCGGTCACGGTCGAGACCCACGACCTGCAGGACCACCTGCGCGAGCAGCTGATGCTGCTCGACCTCACCCCGCGGCAGAAGCTGCTGGTGGAGGAGTTCCTGGGGAACCTCAAGGATGACGGCTACCTGGCCGCCGGTCTGGACGAGATCCTGAGCCAGGTGAACAAGCTGCTCGAGGAGCACGCCGACCGGGCCGCGGGCCGGATGCCCACCCGCCCGGTGGCGCGGCTCGAGGCCGACGAGGAGGACGAGGACGATGCCTTTCCCGAGGTGTTCGGGGAGGGTGCTGACGACGAGGCCCGGGATCGCGCCCCGGCGGGCCCGCCGCCCGTCATGATCGGGGTCCCGGCGGGCGGCACCACGATCATCGCGGAGGAGGCGGCCGCATCCGCGCCCCCCCCGGCCTGGGTGCCGCGTCCCGGCGTCCCCTACTTCAGCATGCCCGAGGTCGAGGAAATGCTGCGCATCCTGCAGCGCCTCGACCCCCCCGGGGTCTGCGCCCGGGACCTGCGCGAGTGCCTCCTCCTGCAGCTGGAGGACCGGAAGGAACTGGACAGCCTGACCTACCGGCTGGTGAAGGAGGCGTTCCCCGACCTCATCGCCCACCGCTGGAACGACCTCGGCCGCCGCTTCGGGACCGAGCCGGGCAAGGTCCAGGCCGCCGCCGACCTGCTCGCCCGGCTCGATCCCAAGCCCGGGCTCAAGTACTCCAATGCCGGTGACGGCTACGTGATCCCCGACCTGGTCGTCGAGAAGATTGATGGCCAGTACCGCGTGTTCCTCAACGACACCGGCGTGCCCCGGCTCCGGCTCAGCCGGTCGTACCAGGAGCTGGCCCGCGACAAGAAGAAGTTCACCCCCGAGCACCGGGAGTTCATCGCGTCGCGGATGAACAGCGCCAACTGGCTCATCCAGGCGATCGAGCAGCGCCGGCAGACGATGCTCAAGGTGATGAACTTCATCGTCGACCGGCAGCGGGAATTCTTCGAGAAGGGCATCGAGTACCTCAAGCCCCTGACCCTCCGGGAGGTGGCCGAGGTCATCAACATGCACGAGTCGACGGTCAGCCGAGTGACCAACGAGAAGTACGTCCAGACCCCGCGCGGCGTGCTGCCCCTCAAGTTCTTCTTCTCGAGCGCCCTTTCGACCGCCAGCGGGGAGGACGCGAGCGCGCGCTCCATCCGCGCCAAGCTGCAGAAGATGGTCGCGGAGGAGAAGCAGGGAGATCCGCTGACCGACCAGCAAATCGTGCACCTGTTCCAGGAACAGGGGATCAAGATCGCCCGGCGCACCGTGGCCAAGTACCGCGACCAGCTCGGCATCCTCCCGGCCCGGATGCGCAAGCGGGTATGAACCGTCCCGTCGTGTCCGTCCTCGTGCCCGCCAAGGACGAGGCGGAGAACCTGCCCGAGTTCGTGCGGCTGTGCGGCGCCGCGCTGGCGCCGGCCGGCTTTGCCTTCGAGGTCGTGGTCGTCAACGACGGGTCGCGGGACGATTCCGGGGCGGTGCTCGACCGGCTCCGCGCCGAGTATCCCTTCCTGCGGGTCGTCACCCACCGCCGCCAGCGCGGCATCGCCGATGCGCTCACCTCGGCCGCGGACGCCGCCCAGGGCGATGTCTTCGTCTTTTACCCGGCAGACCTGCAGTACCTGCCCGAGGACATCCCCGCGCTGGTGCAGCCGATCCTGGCCGGCGACGCCGACATCGTCACCGGCACCAAGCAGGGGAAGTACGAGAAGGCGTTCGTCTCCCGCATCTACAACGGGCTCTGCCGCCTGCTCTTCGGGGTCCAGGTCACCGACCTCAACTCGGTCAAGGCGTATCGTCGGGAGGTGGTCGAGGGCCTGCCGCTCCGGCCGGACTGGCATCGCTACATGGTGGTCATCGCGGTGACCAATGGCTTCCGGCTCACCAGCCGGCCCGTGCCGCTCTACGCGCGGCGTGCCGGGGTCTCCAAGTTCACCTGGCGCCGGATCCCCGTGGGCGTGCTCGACCTCCTGTCGGTCTGGTTCCAGCTCCGCTTCGGCCGGAAGCCCATGCTGTTCTTCGGGCTGGCCGGCGCGGTGCTGTTCGTCGTCGGGTTCCTGGCGGGCGTCGTGGCGCTGGTCCTGCGGTTCGGCTACGGCATCGGGTTCCGGCCCCTGCTCAACCTGGTCGAGACGATGGTCATCAGCGGCATCGTCCTCTTCGGGTTCGGGTTCCTGGGCGAGATGGTGGCCGGGCTGCGGGAAGAGGTGCGGGAGCATGCGCGACGCGGCCGTCACGGGGATGGCGCGTAGGGTCGGAGCGGAACAGGGAGATGACGATGCGGATGAGCACCGGGTGGCTCGGGCTGGTGGCGGTGGCCGCGCTCGCAGCGTGCGGAGATTCCTCCGGTCCTGGCGGGAGTGGGGGCGGCACCCACCCGTCCCTGACCAGCATCGACTCCCTGCCCGTCGGAGGCAATCCCTACGGCATTGCCATCTCCGCGCTGGGGCGGACCTACGTCACCCTGCTCGACGCCGGCGTGGTGCAGGATGCGGCGCTGCCGGTGGATGCCTTCGGCGGGCCCATCGGCGCCGGGCTGCTGCCGCCCCACGTGACCTTCAACCCGGCCGGCGACCGCGCGTACGTAGTGGCGCAGACAGGGCAGCGTCTGACCAAGATCGACGTGGCGACGAGCACCGTGCTCGACTCGCTCGCCCTGCCGGCCGACGGTTTCAACCTCATCACCAGTGCGGACGGGGCCGAGGTGTTCGTCTCAGTCTCCTCGGGGCAGGTCTACGTCGTGGATGCCGGGACCTTCACCGTGGTCGACTCGATCATCCTGCCGCCGGCGGTCAACGGCTTTGCCCGCCACCCGTCGAAAGACCGCATCTACATCAGTTCGCGCGACGGGGGCGAGGTCGTCGAGGTGAACGCCGCGACCCACCAGATCCTCAGGTCCTTCCCCACAGGAGGGATGCCGCAGCGGCTTGCGGTCTCGCCCAACGGCCGCGAACTGCTCATCGCCAACGAGACCCTCGGCCTCGACATCTGGAATCTCGACTCAGGGACCCGCGACACCACCCTGGCCGTGCCGGCCTACGGGCTCGGCCTCAGCCCGGATGGACGCAAGGCCTACGTGACCGCCGGGTTCAACGGCGTCATCACGGTCATCAGCCGTCGCACCCGCACCGTCGACACGACCTTCAACGTCGGCGGACAGGCCCGCAACGTGGCCTTCGACCCCGAGGGAACCACGGCCGTGATCACCAACGAGGATGGGTTCGTGACGGTGGTCCGGTGACGCGGCAGGGCGCACCTGCGTGTCAACTCCCGAGGAGGCCAGCATGAAGGCGATACAGTTCGTGGCCCTGGCGATCGTTCCCCTGCTGGGAGCCTGCCGCGCCGCGACGGAAGCCGGGAACGACCCACCGGCGCTGGATGGCCGAACGGTCGGCGCCGCGGCGGTGGGCCACCCCGCCGGGCTCGTGGACTCGGTAGTGCCGCTCGGGGGTACGCCCTACGGCATCGCCATCGCGCCGACCGGCAAGTTCGTGCTCACCACCCAGCTCACCGGGACCGCCGTGGCCCGGGCGCCGCTGCCGAGCCGGACGTACGCCACGTTCATTCCGGTGGGGAGCTTCCCGCCCCACGTCGCGATCAACCCGGCATCCACCCGCGCCTACGTCCCCAATCAGCTGGGGCACACCGTCAGCGTCGTCGACCTGGCCACCAATGCCGAACTCACCCAGCTCCCGCTGGCCGGGGAGGGGTACAATGTCGCGGTGCACCCGAACGGTGCCACCACCTACATCACGACCAACATTGGCCGGATGTACCTGCTCAACAACGCGACGAATACCTTCCTCGACTCGGTGGACCTCGACCCGGCCAACAACGGGCTCGCCTTCGGCAAGAACAACCTGCTGTTCGTGAGCTCGCTGCTCGCGGGGACGGTCACGGCGTACAACACCGTCACCCGACAGGTGGTCCGCGTGCTCACGACCGGCGGCGTCCCGCAGCGGATGGCCGTGCACCTGGCGACCAACGAGTTGTACATCGCCAACGAGACGCTGGGGCTCGACATCTGGAACCTCAACACCCGGACGCGGATCCTGTCCATCCCGATGGACGCATACGGACTGGGGCTGAGCCCGGATGGGATGAAGCTCTACGTGGCGGGGGCACGCACCGGGACCGTGACGATCGTCGATCGCGCCACGCGTCAGGTGGAGGCCACCCTGGTCGTCGGGGGAATTCCGCGGAACGTGGCGTTCCTGCCCAACGGCGCCAGGGCCGCGGTCACCAATCAGGCGGGCTATGTCACCTGGATCCGGTAGCTCCGGGCAGGACCGGCGCCCGTCGCCGCGGCGCGGCTGACGCGGTCGGGGTGCGCGTCGTCTTCCTCACCCACAATTATCCCCGCTTCGCGGGCGATGTCGCCGGCGCGTTCCTGGCCACCCTGGCGCTCGCCCTGCGGCAGCGGGGGCACGACATACGGGTCATCGCCCCGAGTGATGGGGGGGATCCGGGGCCAGCCGCGCTCGACGACGTCCCCGTCGAACGGGTACGGTATGCGGTGCCCCGAGGAGAGACGCTCGCCTACCGGGGCACGATGGCCGAGGCGGGCCGCTCGCCGGCCGGGGCGTGGCGCGCCTGGTCCCTGGTCCGCGCACTGCGGCGGGCGGCGCGGCGTGCGATGGCCGATGGGGCCGACCTGATCCACGCCCACTGGTGGATCCCCGCCGGGCTCGCCGCCCCGCGCGGTGCCCCGCTGGTCGTCACCCTGCATGGCACCGATGCGGAACTGCTCGCGCGCTCGGCCCCGGCCAGGTGGCTGGCCCGGCCGCTGCTGCAGCGCGCCCAGGTCGTGACCGCAGTCTCCGCCGCGGCGGCCGACCGGGTGCGCCAGGCGACGGGCCGGGAGATTCCCGCATCCTGCCTCCAGCCCATGCCCGTGGACCTCGCGCGGTTCGATGCTCCGGGGGCCGGGGGTGGCGGCATCGTGAGCGTGGCCCGGCTGACCCGGCAGAAGCGGGTCGACCTTGCGGTGCGGGCCCTGGCAACAGCCGGGAACTCCCTGCCTCCGCTCACGATCGTGGGCGATGGGCCGGAGCGGGCTTCCCTGGAGGCGCTCGCGACGGAGCTCAACCTGGGGAGCCGAGTCTCGTTCACCGGCGCGCTCCCGCCGGCAGAGGTGGCCAGGGTGCTCGCCCGGGCCGACCTGGCCCTCTTCCCGGCCGAGCGGGAGGGCTTCGGACTGGCGGCGGTGGAGGCCCTGCTGGCGGGCGTCCCGGTGGTGGCCTGTCGTGATGGGGGAGGGGTCCTCTCGGTCGTGCCGGAAGCGGGAGCGGGGCGGGTGGTCGAACCCTCGGCGACGGCGCTCGCCGGGGCCGCGAGGGACCTGCTCGCTGACCCCTCGGCGCGCGAGCTGGCGAGGGCCGCGGGCGCGGTCTGGCGCGAACGCCTGAGTCCCGCCCGGGTCGCGGAGGTGTGCGAGGGCTGGTACCGGGAGGCCCTGCGTGCGTGACCGCCTGATCCGGGCGGCCCGGGTCGTCCTGGCCGTGGTCATCCTGGCGTTCGTGGCCCGGACCGTGGCCCGGAACTGGGATGCCCTGCGCGCCCAGCCGATCCGCTGGGCTCTCGATCCGCTGCCAGTGCTGGCCGCCGTCCTCGCGGTGTGGGCGATGTACGCGCTCCTGATCGCGGCGTGGCGCCGCATGCTCGCGGGGTGGGGTGACCAGCTCACCTATGCCACTGCCGCTCGCATCTGGGTGCTCTCGAGCCTCGGCAAGTACGTGCCGGGAAAGGTCTGGGCCATCGCGGGCATGGCCCTGATGGCCAGGGAGGCAGGTGTCTCCGGATGGGCGGCCACCGCCTCGGCGGTCATCCTGCAGGTGCTCGCCATCGGCACCGGCGCCGTCACGGCGATGGCCTTCGGGGGCGCCGCCGTGGAGGCGACGCACCCCGGGGTGCTGCGCTATTTTATCGCGGGCGCGGTGCTGGCGGCGGTGGCACTGGCCGTCCTGTGCGTCCCGGCCAGCGTCCGGCGGCTGCTCGGACTGGTCGGGGTCGAGGCGTCCGCGGCGACCCCCGGGCCCGGGCCGCTGGTGATCGGCGTCCTCGCCAACCTCGCAGCCTGGCTGGGTTACGGCGTCAGCCTCTGGCTCCTCGCCCGGGCAACCCTGCCCGAGGGAAACCTGGCCCTGCCGCTGGCCGTTGCATCGTTCGCGGCCTCGTACGTCGCGGGGCTCGTGGCGCTGATCTTCCCGGGCGGCCTGGTGGTTCGGGAAGGCGTGCTGGTGGCGATGCTCCAGGGGCCGATCGGCCTGGGCCCGGCCACCGCCCTGGCCATCGCGTCCCGCGTCCTGCTGACTGTCACGGAACTGGGTGCCGCCGTCCCGTTCCTCCTCTTTCGTCCGGGAAAGTCCCGTGTCGCCTGATCCGCTCCGCTGGGAACCCCGCTGGCCCCGCCTGCTCGCGGGGCTGGTCTGTACCGCCGCCGCCCTGACGCTGCTCTGGCCGCTCCTGACCGGCCAGATCCTGTTCGGCGGGGCCCGCTCCGACATGTTCATCGCGGGCTATTCCTTCCGCCTCTTCGGGGCCGAGGAGTTCCGGACCACCGGCGCCATTCCTGAGTGGAACCCCTACCTGTTCGGCGGGCTGCCCTATATCGCCGCCATGCACGGCGACATCTTCTACCCGACCGCATGGCTCCGCTGGATCATGCCGGTGGACCTCGCCATCACGTGGGGCATGGCGGTGCACTTCGTGCTCGCCGGCTGGCTGACCTACGGCTTCGCCCGCGCGCTCGGCCTCAGCTGGACCGCTGCAATCACGGCGGGCGTGGCCTACGAGCTGTCCGGCATCGTCGCTTCGCAGATGAGTCCGGGACACGATGGCAAGCTCTTCGTGTCCGCGCTGACACCGCTGGCGTTCTGGGTGCTGCTCGTGGCCATTCGCGGCGGCCGGCGGTGGGCATTCGGCGCCTTCAGCGTGGTCGTGGCCCTGCTGATCCTCGGCCACTACCAGATGTGCTACTTCCTCATGATGGCCCTGGGGTTGTGGACACTCTACCTGCTGTTCTGGGACCCGGCCCGGCCGGTGGGCCGCTCCCCATGGCCTGCGCTCGGCCTCGCGGCGCTGGCCGTGGTGATCGGCATCGGGATCACCGGACTCCAGGTGCTGCCATTCCTCGAGTACATCCAGTACTCGCCACGCGCCGCCGGGGGCCCGAACACCGGGTGGGAATGGGTGAACAGTTACGCCATGCCCCCCGCCGAGGTCTTTACCTGGCTGCTGCCAGAATTCAACGGCATCCTGGATCACTACTGGGGCACCAACCCGATCAAGTTCCACACCGAGTACCTCGGCCTGATGGCCGTGGCGCTGGCCTGCTTTGCCTGGGGCGACCGCGAGCGACGGCGCCTGGTGCTCGCGCTCCTGGTGGGGGCGGCGCTCTTCCAGTTGATCGCCTTTGCCGGGCACACCCCGTTCTACCGGCCCTTCTTCGAATTCGTCCCGATGCTCAAGAAGATGCGGGCCGTGGGCATGGTCTTCTTCCTCGTGGCCTTCCCGGTGAGCCTCCTCGCCGGGCTCGGCCTCGACCGGCTGCTCGCAGGCAGCGTGGCACCGCGCCGGGTGCTCGTGGTGCTCGGCGGCTTCGGGGTGCTGGCGCTCCTGGGCGCCGTGGGCGTCCTGCAGGGCCTCGCCGAGGCGATGGCCATCCCGGAGCGCATGGCCGCGGTGCAGGCCAATGCCCCCGCGCTGCGCATGGGCGGGGTCCGGCTGCTCGTGGTCTCGGGGCTGGCTGCGGCCGTGCTGTGGGCCATCGCAGCGGGGCGGGTGCGCGGCGGGCTCGCGGCCGCGGCCTTGGTCTGCCTGACGGCCGCCGACCTCTGGGTGGTGGACCGGCAGTTCTTCACCTTTTCCCCGCGCGCCACGGTGCTGTTCCGCGACGACGAGGTCACCGGGTACCTCCGCCGGCAGCCCATGCCGTACCGCGTGCTCAATGACCCGGGTGTCTATCCCCAGTCCACGCTCATGGCGTACCGGATCCCGAGCGTCTGGGGGTATCATGGCAATGAGCTTCGATACTACCAGGATCTGGGCGGCAAGGAGCAGGGGTGGTCCGCCCTGCAATCTCCCAGCCTGATCGACCTGCTCGGCGTGCGGTACCTGATCCTGCAGCAGGAGCAGCCGATCCCGGGCTTCCGCAAGGTGCTGGGGCCGGTGCCGTCGACCTTCGGCGGGATGGCGGTGCTGTTCGAGCGGGATACGGTCCCGGCCTACGCGCGGGTGGTGGCAGCCGCCGCAAAGGTCCCCGAGGCCCAGGTGGTGCCGACCGTGACGGACCCCCGTTTCCCGGCGGGCCAGGTGGTGCTCTTCGCCGATACCGCCCCGGTCCAACCCGCTCCGCTGGCGCAGCCGCTGCCGGTCTCGGCCGTCCAGGCGTCGGTGGTGGAGTGGCGCCCCGGCGAGATGCGGATCGCCCTGACGGGGCAAGACCCCCGGGAGGCGTACCTGGTGGTGTCGGAGAACTGGTACCCTGACTGGCATGCGCAGGTTGACGGCAAGCCGGGGCAGGTGGTGCGCGCCGACCACAGCCTGATCGGTGTCGTCCTGCCTCAAGGTGCGCGGGAGGTGCAGCTCCGGTTCACGTCCGCGGCCTACGCGCGGGGCAAGGTGGTGTCCCTGGCAGCCCTCATGGCGGCGCTCGTGCTGTGTGCCGCCCCGGTCCTGAGCCAGCGGAGGGCGGCTGGTGCTTGAGCGTCTCCTGGTCATCGTCCCGACCTACAACGAAGCCACCAACCTGCCGCAGATCGTCCCGGCGATCCTCAAGCAGGACCCCCGGCTCGAGGTCCTGGTGGTGGATGACAACTCCCCGGACGGCACCGGCGACATCGCCGACCGGATGGCCCAGACCAAGACCCGGGTCCACGTGCTCCACCGCCAGGCCAAGGAAGGGCTGGGCCGGGCGTACCTCGCCGGGTTCCGCTGGGGGCTCGACCAGGGCTATCAGGCCATGTTCGAGATGGACGCCGACTTCTCCCACGATCCGGCCTTCCTGCCGCGGTTCCTCGCGGCGATCGAGGATGCCGACGTGGTGCTCGGGTCGCGCTACGCGACCGGGGTGAACGTCATCAACTGGCCGATCTCCCGGCTGCTGCTGTCCCTCGGCGCCAACTTGTACGCGCGCTGGGTCACGGGGCTGCCGCTCAGCGACTCGACCGGGGGGTTCAAGTGCTTCCGGCGCGAGGTGCTGGAGGCGATCGACTTCTCGAAGGTCCGATCCAACGGCTATGCCTTCCAGATCGAGATGAGTTTCCGGGCCTGGAAGCGGGGTTTCCGGCTGAAGGAGATCCCGATCATCTTCCATGACCGGGTGGAAGGGCAGAGCAAGATGAGCAAGCGGATCGTCCGCGAGGCCATCTGGATGGTCTGGTGGCTCCGCCTGCAGGGCCTTCTGGGCAGGATCTGACCATGGACGGCATCGTCTTCTACAAGATGTCCGGCTCGGGCAATGACTTCATCATGCTCGACGGCCGGCACCTCGATCCCGGGTTCCTCACCGAGGACCGTGCCCGGACCCTGTGCGACCGGCGCCTGGGCGTGGGTGCTGATGGCCTGGTGCTCCTCACCCCGGACGCCCCGGGGGATGTCCGCATGGACTTCTGGAACTGCGATGGCTCCCGGGCCGACATGTGCGGCAACGCGGCACTCTGCAGCACCCGGCTGTCCGCCCACCTCGAAATGGCCCCCGCCTCCGGGATGCGGCTGGTCACACGCGCCGGGACGTTTCCCGTGCGGTGCCGGTCCGGGGCGGGGGAGTTGGCCGAGCTCAACCTGCCGGATTTCGTGCTCCCCGCGACCCCACCGGGGCTCGATCCGGGGCCCGGGGAGGCCCCCGGATCGCTGGCCACGGTGGGCGTGCCGCACCTGGTCGTGGAGGTGGCCGACCTTGAACGCCCAGACCTGATGGACCGGGGTCGGGTGCTCCGGTTTCATTCGCTCCTTGGACCGGCCGGCGCGAACGTCAATTTCGTGGCGCCTCGGGAGGGGCGGTGGTGCGTCCGGACCTACGAACGGGGGGTGGAGGCCGAGACCCTCGCGTGCGGGACCGGCGCGGTGGCGGCGGCGGTAGCGCTGGTGCAGTCGCGGAAGGCCAGCTTCCCGGTCGAGCTGGTCACGAGGAGCGGCCGGATCCTCACCATCACGGCGACACTGTCTGCTGGTCGGGCGACCAAAGTCTGGCTGATCGGGGAAGGTCGGCTGGTCTTCACTGGGGTGCTCTCGGGGCCCAGCACCTGACCTGGATGTTCCTGCAGGGCAACCACTTACAATCAGATGATGGACCGGATCTTGAGTTATCCCCAGATCTCCACTTCACAAGTTAACATAATACATATTATACGACATTTAGTTCAGGCGAGGAACCGCCGCCCTCCAGCCATCGATCGCCTGCTCACCCGGCCGGAAAGCCTCGATCCGGTCTGCCTCGGCGGAGAACCCCGGGGCCACGTGCCACCCGGTGCTCCACGAGGTGCCGCTGGGGCTAGGCAGGTGGCCGGCCGAGGCCGTCTGGCCCTGCCCCGATTGGACGCCTCCCGGACCTTGGACGCCTCCCGGACCCCGGAAACGAAGACCGCCGCCACGGCCCGGATAGCGGGCGTGACGGCGGAAGCGGGCGCTGCCGGGGGCCCCCTTTGGCCCTTGCCGACAGTTGGTGCGGCTGGGGCCGCGGGACGGCTAAGGCTGACCCCCGGTCAGCTCGGACAGCCGGACGGTGGCCTCGGTCTGCGACGGCGTCCCGGCGAACTCCTTCACGATCTGCCGATAGGCCGCCAGGGCCTTGGCCGTGTCATTCGCGCTCGTCCAAGCCCGTCCCGCGTCGAGCAGGAGCTCGGTCTTGAGGTACGTGACCTCGGCCGCGGCGGATCCGGTCATGTAGGCCTGGGCCGCGTCTGCCGGCCGCTTGGCGTTCTCCAGGGCCCGGCCCAGAAGCCCGTAGGCCGGCGCGCGGAATTCGCTCGACGGGTTCCCCTTGAGGAACTCCTCGAGCGCCACGGCGGCCAGCTCGTGCTGGCCGTTCACCAGCCGGACCTGGTTGAGGCTCATCACCGCTTCCTGGCCCGCCCGGGTGCCACCATAGGTGGAGATCACCTTTTGGAGCTCGCTCGCCGCCAGCGGCAGGTTGCCGGACTCCGCGATGCCCCGGGCCTGCTCCAGCGCCCGGCCCGCGAACTCCTCCTTGCGCTTGCCACTCAGGACGGAGAACCAGGCGATGATGGCGATCGCCACCACGGCCCCGCCGATGGCGAGGGAGCGGTTGAGCGGCTGGTCGAGCCAGCGGCCCGAGGGGGATGGCGCGGCCTTGGGGGCCGGCGTGGACTTGGCGGTGACTTCGGCGGTGGCGGCCATCGTTCTTCCGTGCGCAGTCAGGAACGCGGGACACACGACTGCACGGTGTGCCCCAGTGAGGTGCCCCCGAGACGATTCGAACGTCCGACCAACGGTTTAGGAAACCGCTGCTCTATCCAGCTGAGCTACGGGGGCCAAGCCTTTGATAATAGCCGTTTTGCCCCTGTTCCGTCAACGAGCGCTCAGAGCGGATGCACCACGTGCACCGGGGCTCCGCGCAGCCTGGCGTCGCCTCCGAGTCCGCCAATGGAGAGCATGAAGGACCAGCCTACGACCGTGCCCCCGAGCCGACGGACCAGTTCCCCGGCAGCCTCCGCCGTCCCGCCGGTGGCCAGGACGTCATCGACCACCAGCACCCGAGAACCGGGCGGACAGGCATCCTGGTGGGCCTCCAGGGAGTCGATCCCGTATTCGAGCTGGTACTCGTGGCGGATGGTCTTCCATGGCAGCTTGCCGGGTTTGCGGAGGGGGATGAACCCTGCCCCCAGGGTCACGGCCACCGGGGCGGCGAGGATGAAGCCACGGGCCTCGATGCCCACCACGTGGGTGATCCCCGAGGCACGGAACGGCTCGGCGAGGGCCTCACGCACCTGCCGGAAGAGCAGTCCGTTCTGCAGGACGGGAGTGATGTCCTGGAACACGATGCCCGGCTTGGGGTGGTCCGGAATGGCCCGGAGGTGCTGGCGCAGGAGGTCGGTCAGATTGGCCATGGGATACAGTCGAGGTTATGGTTTGGGTGTCGAATGCAACTACCTGACTTCAAACGACTTATATGACTCGACTTCATCCGAAATCTGCCGTTCGTTCAGGTCGGTGACGACGGCGCGCCGGGGGCCCTGTGCCAACGCCAGGCCCAGCTCGACCAGCGCCGGTGCAGTGCCCTGCCCCAGCACCTCCACCCGCCCGTCCGGCAGGTTGCGGACCCAGCCGGTTAGGCCTAGCCCTTCCGCGGTCCGCCGCACGAAGTAGCGGAACCCTACGCCCTGGACCCGGCCGGTCACCAGCCAGCCGCGGGTCACGCCGCCGGCGACCGCCGCAGGGTGGCCTTGGCCCATTCGATGGCGATGGGCAGCAGCGAGATCGCGATGATCCCCATGACCACGAGGCTGAAGTGCTCCCGGACCACCTGCAGGTTGCCGAAGAAGTACCCGGCGCCCACGAACAGGCCGACCCAGGCCGCGCTCCCGGCCAGGCTCATGGACACGAACCGGCTGTAGGGCATCTGCCCCACGCCCGCCACGAAGGGGGCGAAGGTGCGGATGATGGGAAGGAACCGGGCCAGGATCACGGTCTTCCGGCCGTGCCGGTCATAGAAATCGTGGGTCTTGTCCAGGTATTCCCGCTTGAGGAACCGGATGTTCCCGCTGAAGGCGCGGGGCCCGATGTAGCGCCCGACCCAGTAGTTCGTGGAATCGCCGAGCACGGAGGCCGTGAACAGGAGCAGGAACAGGAGTCCCGGGTGCAGGTCGCCCATGCCCGCGAAGGTCCCAGCGGCGAACAGGAGCGAGTCCCCCGGAAGGAACGGCGTGACCACCAGCCCGGTCTCGCAGAAAATGATCAGGAACAGGATCGCGTAGGTCCACGTCCCGTACGCGGCGATCAGCTCGCTGAGGTGGGTGTCGAGGTGGAGAAACAGGTCGATGAAATCCTTCAACAGCTCCATGGCCGCTCCGGTCGCTGGGCATCCCCTGCAAAGCCGAATTGCCCGATCAGGGGGACGAATCGGACGTCGCTGACCGTCTGGCAAGCCACGTGCCCGTCGGGGCCCCGGGTGCAGGCGGTGAGTGCCTGGGCCTCGCGGTCTCCGATCGGCACGATGAGCCGGCCGCCGGGCGCCAGCTGGTCGATCAGCGGCTGCGGAACCTCGGGCGAGCCGGCCGAGACAATGATCGCGTCATAGGGCGCGTAGGGCCGCCACCCCAGGGTGCCGTCCCCGACCATGATGGAGACGTTCTTCACCCCGGCGGCGGCCAATGCCTCCCGGGCGCGCTGGGCAAGGGGGACGAGCCGCTCGATGGAGAAGACCTGCTCCGCGCACTGCGCGAGCAGGGCGGTCTGGTAGCCGGACCCGGTGCCCACCTCGAGGACCCGCTCCCGTCCCGTCAGCCGCGCGAGTTCGAGGGATCGGGCCTGGACCCACGGCTGCGAAATGGTCTGCCCGCCGCCGATGGGCAGCGCCGAGTCTTCGTAGGCGCGGTGCCGGACGCTCTCCGGCACGAACAGGTGCCGCGGCACCAGGGAAACCGCGCGCAGGACGGCGAGGTCCCGGATGCCCTTGGCGGACAGCTCCGCCACGAGCTGGGCGCGGTAGCCGCCGTAGCCATCCCCGTCCCCTACCCCTCGAGCGACCATCCCCGCACCGTTTCCAGGAGGTCGTAGTTGGTGAGGTCCATGTGCAGCGGGGGTCCATGTGCAGCGGGGTGATGCTGATGTAGTCGTGGGCCACCGCGTGGTGATCCGATTCCGCCCCGCCCGTCCAGTGGATCGACCCGCCGCCGATCCAGAAGATCTCCCGGCCCCACGGGTCCTTCATCCGGGTCAGCGATTCCTTGAAGTAGCGGCTGCCAAGGCTGGTGACCTTTACACCCTTCACGCCCGACGCGCCGCAGGGCGGCAGGTTGATGTTGAGGAGGGCGGCCCGGGGGAAGGCGTCGACCCGGGTGATGCGCCCCACCAGGTCGGTCAGCAGCGCCCGGTAGCTGAGCAGGGTGTCGAGGTCGCTCGCCGGGCCAGCGAACGAGATGGCCACGCTGGGCACCCCGAGGGTGACACCCTCCATGGCGGCTGCGACCGTGCCGCTGTACAGCACGTCCTCGCCCATGTTGGGTCCGTGGTTGACGCCGCTGAAGACGAAGCTCGGGCGCTTGGTCAGCAACTCGCCCAGGGCGAGGAGCACGCAATCGGTGGGCGTCCCGTCCACCTGGAACGACCCATCGGGCCGGCGCGCCGGCCGGAGCGGCCGGTGCATCGTCAGGCTGTGCGAGGTGCCGCTCTGCTCCCGGTCGGGGGCAACGACCGTCACCTGCCCCACGGCCCGGCAGACATCCGCCAGCAGGGCCAGCCCGGGGGCCAGGATCCCGTCATCGTTGGAAACCAGGATGTGCATTGGATCAGGAAGATAGCGGGACCCGGCCGCTTATTCCTCCAACGGTTCCCGTCGGGGGGGTGGGACCTTGCCGTCGAGGATGTCCACGATCTCCTCGACCGCCTCCCGCAGTTCCCGCAGGGTCTCCCGCTCGGTGGCGGCCCGCGCGGCGCCCCGGAGTTCGCCGGTCCGCCGGTAATGCTCGATCCGCTGCCGGGCGCCCTCGATGGTGTACTTCTCGGTGTAGAGCAGGTGCTTGACGAGCATGATCAGCTCGACCTCGCGGCTCTTGTACACCCGGTTGCCGGAGCGGTTCTTGGCGGGATTCAGGAAGCGGAACTGGCTCTCCCAGTACCGCAGCACGTGCGGCTTCAGGTCGGTGAGGGCACAGACCTCACCGATGCTGAAGAACTCCTGGACCGGACGCGCCATGGTCAACGCCACTGCTCCGACTTGAGGGTTCGTTCCATCAGGTCCGCGACCGCCTGCCGGGGCGGCTTGCCGTCGAACAGGATCGCTGCGACCTGCGCGCAGATGGGGAGTTCCACCCCATGGCGGGCCGCGAGCGCCAGGGCGCCGCGGGCCGTTGTCGCCCCCTCCGCCACGCTGCGGTGGGTCGCGGAGTAGGCCGCCAGCGTCTGGCCCTCGGCGAGCGCCAGCCCGAGCGAACGGTTCCGGCTCAGCGACCCCGTCGTCGTCAGGATGAGGTCGCCCATGCCTGCCAGTCCGGCGAAGGTGAGCGGGTCGGCCCCCATCGCCACCCCGAGCCGGGTGATCTCGGCCAACCCGCGGGTGATCAGCGCTGCCCTCGGGTTGTTCCCGAGCCCGAGGCCCTCCAGGATCCCTGCGGCGATCGCGATCACGTTCTTGAGCGCGGCGGCCAGTTCCACCCCCACGACGTCATCGTGGGTGTACACCCGGAAACGCGGCGTCGCGAACAACTCCTGGGTGACCCGGGCCGCCTCCGGCTGCCGGGCCGCGGCCACCACCGCCGTGGGCTGGCCCTGGTAGACCTCCAGCGCGAAGCTCGGCCCCGAGAGCGCCGCCACCGGATGCCCCGGCAGCGCCGTGGCGAGTACCTCGGACATCAGGGCCAGGGTCGCGGGCTCGATCCCCTTGGTGGCGGTCGCGAGGATCGCCCCTGCCCCGAGTCCCGGACGGCACTGCTCGAGCACCCCGCGCAGGACGTGGCTCGGTGTCACCGCGACCACCACCTCGGTGCCCGCCACGGCCGTCGCGGCGTCCGGCAGGGCGCGAAGGGAAGGTGCCAGCGCGCACCCCGGCAGAAACACCGGGTTCTCGTGCCGCTGATTCACCGCCTCGACCACCTCGGCCTCGTAGGCCCAGAGGCGGACGTCGTGCCCCTTCCTCGCGAGCAGGTCGGCGAGGGTCGTGCCCCAACTGCCGGCGCCCAGGACCGCGACGCGTGTCATGCGGCGGGTGTCGTCGGCCGCGGGCCCGCCCGCTTCCCGAAGCGGTTCTCGGTGCCCGCGAGCAGCCGCTGGATGTTGGCGCGGTGCTTCCAGATGATGAACGCCGCCACCAGCGCGTCCAGGCCGAGGCCAGGTACCGTTCTCCGCGCCGGGTAGAGCAGGAAGTCCGCCAGGGGAAAGACGGCGGCGCTCGCGATCGACCCCACGGAGACGTACCCGGTCGCCCACACCAGCACCACCCAGACCAGTGCTGCCAGGCCGACGGCTGCGGGGGCCAGCGCCAGCAGCATGCCGGCGGCGGTCGCCACGCCCTTGCCCCCCTTGAACGATACGAACGGCGAAAGCGTGTGCCCCACCATCGCGGCGACGCCGCAGAGGGTGGGAAACTCCGGCAGGGCGGCTGAGCGCGGCCCGAAGAGCAGCACCGGCACGGCGCCCTTGGCCACGTCGATCAGGCCGACCGGTACCGCGAACCTCCAGCCCATCACCCGGTAGAGGTTCGTGGCGCCAAGGTTCCGGCTGCCATGCTCGCGCAGGTCGATGCCCCGGAACCACCGGCCCGCCAGGTAGCTCGTCGGCAGGGCGCCCAGCAGGTACGAGGCACCCAGCCCGAGCAGCGCTGCGATCATGACGCCCTTTCTCGTCGGTCAGGTCCGGGGGACCGCCGGCTAGCCACCCCTGACCCGGCGTCCGTCGTCCTTCCGGTCATGCTGGCCCGCGCCCCGCCCGGTGTATCGGATCCGCAGGGGCGCGCCCTGGAAGCCGAACGCAGCCCGGAAGCCGTTGTGCACGAAGCGCTGGTATGACTCCGGCACGTCATCGGGCCGGTTGCAGACGATCGCGAAGGTTGGCGGCCGCTCCGCAATCTGGGACACATACAGCAGCTTGACTTCCTCGCCTGGCGCCTGCGGCGGTGCATTCCGCTGCAGCAGCTCCTGCAGTACCCGGTTGAGTTCCGATGTGGGGATCCGCCGGTCCCGCTCGGCCGCGACCTCGAGGATCAGGTCCGGCAACCGGCTCACCCGCTGCCCCGAGAGGGCCGAGATGTAGAGGAACGGGACGTAGCGGAGGAACGGCGCCTTCTCCTCCAGCTGGTCCTGTCCCCGCTTCGCCGTGTTAGGGTCCTTCTCGGGAATCAGGTCCCATTTGTTTACGGCGATGATCAGGCCCTTGCCCTCATCCCACGCCTCGGTGGCAATGCGCAGGTCCTGCGCATGGAGTCCGAGGTCGGCATCGACCACCAGGACGCAGACGTCCGCACGCTCGATGGCGCGGTGAGTGCGAAGCGTGGAGTAGAACTCGATGTCATCTTCTACTTTAGCTCTGCGCCGTAAGCCCGCTGTATCTATGAAGTTGAGCGTCTTTTCGTGATACCGCAAGGGGGTGTCGATGGCGTCCCGGGTCGTGCCGGGCTGCGCGGAGACCACCAGCCGGGGCTCGCCGAGGAGCTTGTTGATCAATGACGACTTGCCGGCGTTGGGGCGACCAACGACCGCCACGTTGATGGCGCCTTCCGCCTCGCCCGCGCCCTTGGGGGGGAGCGCCGCAACGATGGCGTCGAGCAGGTCACCGCTCGCCTTCCCCACCGCGGCCGAGAGGCCCAGGGGCTCACCCAGCCCCAGCTCATAGAAGCCGTACTGGGCCGTGGTGTTGGGGAGGTCGTCGAGCTTGTTGACGGCGAGGAGCACGGGTCGGCCGGCACGGCGCACCTGGGCGGCGATCTCGCGATCGACGGGATTGAGGCCCTCCTTGCCGTCCACGACCATCAGGATGAGGTCGGCCTCGGTCACCGCCAGCTCGACCTGTTCCCGCACGGCGATGTCCATCGAGTCGGACGATCCGGGCATCAGCCCGCCGGTGTCCACCAGCCAGAAGTGCCGTCCACCCCACTCCCCGTCGCCGAAATGGCGGTCGCGAGTGGTCCCCGCATGCTCGGAGACAATGGCGTCACGCCCGCCGAGCAGCCGGTTGAACAGGGTGGACTTGCCGACGTTCGGCCGTCCGACGATGGCAACGGTGGGTTTGCTCACGGGCGTGGGGGGGTATCGAGTGCGTCGGTGAAACAGTAGGAGGCCCGGACTTCCACCGGCACGGCGGCGGCCAGGTCGGCCAGCGCGAGGTCGTCCACGAATACGTGGTCGTCGTTCAGCGATTCGCCCGGGATCAGCGCGACGTCGAGGTCGTGCCGACCGGCGAGGGCCTGCCGGAACGCCGCTCCAGGGAGCAGTCCCGCGCACGTGACGGTCTCGCCGAACAGGGTATTGGAGAGTCCCAGCAGCTCGAAAGTGGCCCCGGTCCGCTCGGGCGCCAGTCGGCCAGCGACGGCGCATCCTCATGAATGCGCTGCTGGAGGAAGCGCACCGATCCGACGCCATTCTCCACCTGCTCGAAGCCGTCGTACCACTCGGCCGGGGGGAGTGGCAGGTCGGCACGGAGGTAGAGCTCGTCGGCTCCCAGCGCCCAACTGATTCCCCGTTCGGCCCGGGCCCGGCCCGCCGCCGTCTCGAGGAGCGCGAGCGCCTGCCGGCATTCGTCCCGCGTGGGTTCACGCACCAGGTGATGCTTGCTGAAGGTGGTCAGGCCGACCGGCACCACCGACACGCTGAGGACGCTCGCGCCGAAGGCCCACAGGTCGGCGAGGGTGCGCTCCAGGACCGGTCCGTCATTCACCCCGGGCGACATCACGACCTGGGTGTGGAACTGGAGCCCGTGGCCGGCGAAGCGGCGCAGCTGCTCGAGGATGTCCGGCGCCAGGGGGTTGCGGAGCAGCCAGCGCCGGACCACCGGGTCGGTGGCGTGGACCGACACGTACAGCGGCGACAGCCGGTACTCGATGATCCGCTCGACGTCGCGGGGCTTGAGGTTGGTGAGCGTGGCGAAATTGCCGTACTTGAACGACAGCCGATAGTCGTCGTCCCGGATGTAGAGGTTCTCGCGCAGGCCCTCCGGCAGGCCATCCACGAAACAGAAATCGCAGCGGTTCGCGCAGCGCCGGATCCGGGGCGACTCCACCCCGACACCCATCGGCAGGCCTTCCGGGCGTTCGATGTCGTACTCGATTTCCTCACCATCGGGGAGCCGCGCATGCAGCAGGAAGGCGTCGTCGGCCGTCAGGAACTCCCAGTCGAGGAAGTCCTCCAGCTCCCGGCCGTTGACCGTGAGCAGCTCGGTGCCGGCCGTGAGCCCGAGTTCGGCCCCGAGGGACTCCGGTGCGACGCGCGTGACCTTGAGCATGGCGGGGGGGAAGATAGGCGGGCGCCCGAGGCGGGGGAACGGCGCGGGGCAGGATCGGCCCATGGCCGACCCTGCCCCGGGCTACAGCCAGCCGCAGCCCTACCAGCAGGCCGGTGCACCCTCCTGGGTGACCGCGGCGTTGGGCGAGTTCGCGGCGGCGCCAACGTAGACGCCGCAGTTGAGCAGGCCGGCGACCAGCACGGGGTTGGTCATGACCGCCTTGTAGCCGGTGTTCGAGACGTAGGTCAGGACCAGCACGTTTCCGGTCGAGGGCAGGAAGGTGATCTTGCCGGCCCCGCCGAGGGCGTTCACCTGGGCCCCGGCCGTGGTGCTGCCGGCGTAGTCGCTGTTGTCGAAGTAGAACGCTTCCTGCGCCGTCACCAGGTTCCGCAGGTCGGTCTTCATGCTGGTGAGGATCGCCTTCTCCTTGGAGTTGGCGAACTTCGGAATGGCGATCGCGGCCAGGATGCCGATGATCACCACCACGATCAGCAGTTCGATGAGGGTGAAGCCCTTGTTGGACATGGCGACTCCAGTCGGTCGGCGGCCGGAGGAAAGGGCCGGCCCAGTACCTACTGGCTGAATGGCAACCGGTATGCCATTCTCACTCGCTTTTCGTAAGTTGTTGTGGTGGAGCGACTTGGCGGCTTGGGTCCAGCCCGGGCCCAGCCCCGATGCGGTGCAAAATTCCGCGTCCTGCGAGAATGAAACGCCGACCCGGCGTGGGTCGGCGTTTCAGGGAGGCCCTGCCGGCGGCGGGGGCCGCGGCTACTTGTGGCTGAGCGAGTACACGTACGCCGCCACCGCCTTGACGTCGTCGTCGCTGATGCTGGACCCGCCCTTGGCGGGCATCGGGACGCCGCTCTTCGACTGCTCCTTGGTCACGCCCGTGGTGACCTGCTTCACGATGTCCTCGAAGGTGCCCTTGCTGTGGAGCCAGACATCGTCGGTCAGGTTCGGGCCGACGAGGCCCTTGCCGTCCTGGCCGTGGCAGGCGTAGCAGAGACCCTGCTTGTGGTAGATCTCGTTGCCCTTGGCCACCATCTCCTTGGTGGCGCCCTGCGGGATCGCCTGCGCGGCGGCCGGGGCCGAGCTCACGCACGCCAGCACGCCCAGCGCCAGCGCCGCACGGAGGATCGTCTTCATGCCATTCTCCAGAGTGTAGGGTCCTGATGTCACTATCCGGCCGGATCGGCACCAGCCGGACCGGGAGCCGATTCGGGAGGGCTCCCGAGCCCCTTGAGCAAAAGACAGGCCCACCCGGAAATCTGGGTGGGCGGCGCAGCAGAGCGGGCGACCGGACTCGAACCGGCGACGTCCAGCTTGGGAAGCTGGCATTCTACCAACTGAATTACGCCCGCAACAGGCCCGAAAGGTGTCCAATCCAGTCTGGCCTTGTCAATGGCGCCGCCCCGACCGTCCGGCGGCGCGGACACTCCCACCTGCGAGCGTCCGGAATCGGAGACATTTCGGGTGTGCCGGCCGGCAGGACCAGGCACCCCGTCCTACTTGATCCGGTACCTCCAGGCGCGTGCGCCGGCCGCCGCCGCCTTGAGCGACACCGGGGCGGATTCGCCGACCTTGAGGGCCGGGATGGTCGCTTCCTGGGTCCCGAGCACCGTCCCGTCCTTGGCCAGCGCCTCGAAGACGATCGTCATGGCCCTGGCGGGCAGGAGCTTGTTGTTCTCGTCCCGGGCTTCGCGGCCCACGGCCTTGGCGGTGAAGGTCACCTCGCTGGCGTTGGCAGTGAAGCCCTCGAACTGGAGGTCGACCGGCAGGGCAAACTCGGCGATGATGATCTCGGCGAGCTTGTCCTGCTGCTTCTCGAACTTGTAGCCCTGCGCCAGCAGCTTGTAGTTGTAGTCGCCCAGCGGGTCGATCTCCACCAGCTTCCCGGCCGCGGCGATGAGGCCTTGCCCGTTCTGCGTCGCCAGGTAGCTGTTGGCCTGCGCGAAAAGCGCGTCGCGGTGATAGGGGCTGCGCTTGAGGAGGCGGGCGTAGGCCACGGCCGCGTCGGCGTAGTTCTTGTCGTTGTACTGGCGGGTGGCGAGCTCGAACAGCTCGGCATCCGAGAGGGTCTCGTCGGCGCCGCCCTCGGCGCCGGCGGCGTCCGCGCCCGCGAGCAGTTCACGTTCGATGACCTGGGCGCTGTCGGCCATGCCGGCCGCCCGGAAGGCCTGCGCCAGTCCCTTCTTGCCTGCGTCGTCCGACGGCTCGAACCCGACGTAGCGGTGGAAGGCCGCGATCGCCTCCGGGGCCCGCCGGGCGTTGAGCAGCAGGACCGCGTGGTTGTACGCGGCCCGGTTCCGGACCTTCACGTAGTTCGGGTCGGAGGGGGTGGTCGCCGCGGCAAGGCCGAAATAGGTGATGGCGCTGTCGTTCTGCTGGCGGTCCAGCATGATGCCGGCGAGCCCGTTGAAGGCGTGCGGCGCCTGGCGGTCGATCCGGATCGCGGCGCGGAAGAACAGCTCCGCCGAGTCCGCCTGCTTGGCCTCGGTGGCCCCCTGCGCGGCCAGCACCATGGCCGCCCAGGCCCGGGTGCGATACCCCTGGATGTCCGCCTTGCAGGTGGGCGCAAGCGTCTCGGCTCGAGTGAAGGCGGAATCGGCGCCGCCCAGTTCGCCCTGGAGCATGTACGCGCGGCCCAGCCAGTACCAGGCCCCGGGGTTCTTGCCCTGGTCCTTGGTGGTGATCGCATCGGTGATCACCCCGACAGCCTCCTTCAGCAGGCGGGCGCCGATCACCGGATCGGAGACGCCGGCGTAGGTGCTGAGCTTCGTCTTGGCGCTGCTGACGAGGAAGTGCCCCTCCTTGATGGGGCACTGGGCATCGGTGAACTTGCCGCCGAGCTGGCCGGCAACGCGGGTGGCGATGGCGGGCTGCTGGGCGGCCAGCGGGAGGGCGCCGAACAGCAGCAGCCCCAGGCGGACGATCGTTCGCTTCATGCCCTTCCCCTCGGTGATTGTTTGACCAGCTCGCGCGCGGCCGTCTCGACCACGCGCGCCACTTCCAGGGCCTGCCGCCCGAGTTCCCGGGCTGCGCGGCGCACTTCCTCGAATTCCGCCTTCACCCGCGGCCCGGCCGGAGTGTCGAGCACCTTCACGGCGACCGACCCCGCGCCGGCCAGCGGCACGGCGATCATCCGGCGGGGCAGCGTCACCCGTTCCGCGCGCGTCCGTCGCAGTCCGGCGGTGGTGCTGTGCAGGAAGAATGCCTCGGTGACCGCTTCGACCCGGTCGGTGTCGCAGATCACCTCAATGCGGTAGCCTGGACGGCCTTTCTTCATCAAAGTGCCCCAAACCTGGGCATCCAGGGCCCCGGCAGCGGCCAGCGCCTCACGCAGGGGTTCGACGTACTCGGGGCTCAGATCGTCCACGTCGGTGGACAGTGTGACCACTTCCGCGGACACTTCCGCGGCCGCGGCGATGGTGAGCCGCAGCACGTTGGGGTACTCCTCGGGATTGCGTCCACCGGCGCCCCAGCCCGTCGCGACCGCCTGCCATTGGCTCGGGACCGGGCCCGAACCCAGCACCCGGAGCAGCACGGCGCCGGTGGGCGTGGTGGCCTCGCCGACGACCGGACCGTTGGGGGCGATGGTGATGCCCGCCAGCAGCCGGGCGGTGACGGGGGCCGGCACGGGCATGACCCCATGCGCGGCGTGCACCCAGCCGCTGCCGACCGCCACCGGGCGGTGGTGGACCTCGCTGACGCCGAGCTGCTCGAAGCCCTCGATCCCGCCGATGATGTCGATCAGCGCGTCGACTGCCCCGACCTCGTGGAGCGCGACCTCGCCCGCCGGCACGCCATGCACCCGGCCCTCCTCCTCGCAGAGGAGGGTGAACGCGCGGGTGGCCCGGACTCGGACCCAGTCGCTGAGGGGCGCGCGTTCCACCACGGCCAGCAGGTCGGCCAGGTGCCGGTGCGCGCCTGGGCCGTCGTGGGCGTGGGAATGCGCCGCCGTCGCGGCGTGCGCGTGGTGACCTACTGGCGTCTCGAAGGCCGGGCTCGGCGCCTCGGTGCTGCCATCCGGCAGCCTGATGGTGACCTTGGTGGAGGCCACGCCGCAGCGGAGGACGCGGGCGATCTCCACCCTCACGCCCGGAAAGCCCAGGCGGCCCGGGAGGGCGGTCAGCCACCCCGCCGGCGCGCCCGCGTCGAGGAGGGCCCCCAGCAGCATGTCACCGCTGATGCCCGCGGCCGGGTCGAGGATGGCACAGCGCTGCGCGCTCATGAGGGGTCCAATATCACCCGGGATTCGTGGTCAGGGCAAATCAGCGCCGCCGCGATACAGCCAGCCTGCGCCCGTGTTGAAGACGACGACGCGGGCCTCCGCCCCGAGCACACCATCCGCCCGCAGCCGCCTGGCGGCCGCGAGGGCGGCCCCCCCCTCCGGCGAGAGGTCGATCCCCTCCTCCTGTGAGGCGCGGCGGGCCTCCTCGGTGAGGTCCTCGTCGGTGACCGCGATGGCGCCGCCACCGCTCTCCCGCAGGGCCCGCAGCATCAGCCGATCACCCAGCGGGCCGGGCACGCGCAACCCGCTGGCGACCGTCCAGGGATCCTCCCAGGGGGTGGCGTGGTCCACCCCCGCCTCGAAGGCGCGCACGACGGGCGCGCAGCCGGTGGACTGGACCGTGTACATCCGGGGGGGAGGATCGGTGACCCAGCCAGCCTCCCGGAGCTCCGCGAACGCCTTCCACATCCCTATGAGGCCGGTACCGCCCCCCGTAGGGTAGATGATGGCGGCCGGCAGGGTCCAGTTGAACTGCATCGCGAGCTCGAGCCCCAGGGTCTTCTTCCCCTCGATGCGATAGGGCTCACGCAGGGTGGAGAGGTCGACCGCGCCGGATTCGGCGGCCCAGGCCCGGGCGGCGCGGCCGCAATCCCCGATGTGGCCATCGAGGAGCACCAGTTCGCCGCCGAAGACCCGGATCTGCTCCAGGATGGGACGCGGCGTGGTGCGGGGCGCGTAGACTCGCGCCGTGACGCCCGCCCGGCTGGCGTAGGCGGCGGCGGCGACCCCCGCGTTCCCGGCGGTCGGGATGACGAAGTGGCTGGCGCCAGCCCGCACCGCGCGAGTGACCGCGGCGCTCAACCCGCGCGCCTTGAACGATCCGGTCGGGTTCGCGCCTTCGTCCTTGATCCAGAGGTCGGCCAGGCCGAGACGCCGGCCGGTGCGGCCGGCCTCGAGGAGCGGAGTATCCCCCTCGCCGAGCGTCACCGGCTGCTCCCCGGGGAGGAGCGGCAGGAAGGGCCGGTACCGCCACATGCCCTGCCCCCGCCGGACCTCCGCGCGCGCCGTGACCGAGGGCGCGGCGCGATCCGGGTACCGCACCAGCCAGGGCTGGCCACAGGCGGGACAGACCGAGGGGAGGCCGGTGGGCGCGCTGGTGGTCCCGCAGCCGGAACACTCGAGGTGCCAGTCCATGGTCATGGGGCGCTCAGGAAACGTTCGGCGAGTTGCTCCAGCCGGTCGTCCCGGCGACGCCGGGCATGGATCAGGATCGCTTCGACGTGGGGCCGGAGCACGGGGTCACCCCACCGATAGCCGGTGGCGGCCTCGGCCCCGAGGGAGTCGCCCCGATTGGCGCCCTCGATCAGGGCCCACGCGGCGGCGGCGTCATAGCCTGGATCCTCCCGCGGCGGGAGCTCGTAGCGGGCGGGAGGCTCGTCCCGGTCTTCCCGGACAAAGGCGCGTGACATGCCGGGAAGATAAGGGGACGGCAGGCTCAGGCCCGCACCGCGGCGAGGATCCGCTCGGCGAGGGTAGCGGAGAACCCGGGGAGGCTCGTGATCTCTGCTGCCGTGGCGGAACGGACCCCGGCCAGGCTGCCGAACCGCTCCAGCAGCACCCGGCGCCTCGTGGGTCCCACTCCCGGGATGTCGAGCAATGCCGAGGTGATGGTCCGCTGGGTCCGGCGCTTCCGGTTATACGCCACCCCGAACCGGTGGGTCTCGTCCCGGAGGTGCTGCAGCAGCCGGAGCGAGGGGGCGCGCCGGGAAAGGCGCAGGCTCTCCGCTCGGCCCGGAAAGAAGATCTCCTCTTCCCGCTTGGCCAGGCTGATCATCGGGATGTGTCCCACCCCCCGTTCGGCGGCGGCGGCCGCCGCCGCGGAGAGCTGCCCCTTCCCGCCATCGATGACGATCAGGTCCGGCAGGGGCAGCTGTTCCTCCTGCCGCCGGGTGAGATACCGGGTGAGCACCTCGTGGATGGCCGCATAGTCATCCTGCTGGGCGTCACCCTTGATCTTGAACTTGCGATACTCGGCCTTTCGCGGCCGGCCCGCCTCGAACCACACCAGCGATCCCACGGTGTCCCGGCCCTGATTGGTCGAGATGTCGATGCAGATCATGCTCCGGGGCACGACGCTGAGGCCGAGGTCCCTCCCGAGGGCGTAGACCGGGTCGCCGGCGCGCTCATCGGTCTCGAAGGACTCGATCCGGAGACTCTCCAGCAGATGGCGGGCATTCTGGTCCGCGAGGTCCAGCCAGCGGTGGGCGATCCCGCGCTGGGGGACGTGCCACTCGGTCTCGGACATCAACTCCTGCAGCAGGTCGATCTCGGCCGGCGGGAATGGCAGGATGAGCCGCCGGACCCGTCCCGGCATGGGGACGTAGGAGCGGACCAGCAGGAAGTTGAGGATCTGCTCGTCGGTCTCCTCGCCCAGGTTCTCGAGGAAGGTGTGTTCCCGGGCCACCACCCGGCCCTCCCGTACCCTCAGGAAGGCGCCGACGGCGTCGTCGCCGTCGCGGGCGAAGCCCACGATGTCCGCGTCACCAGTCCCCATCACCTCCACGCTCGGCGGGGCATCGACCTGTTCCAGCCACTTGAGCTGGTCCCGGAGGCGCCCCGCGCGCTCGTAGTCCTGCCGTTCGCTGGCGGCCAGCATGGCGTCGCGCACGCGAGAACGGACGTCCACGGTGCGGCCGGAGAGGAAGTCGAGCACCTCGTCGATCATCTCGCGGTAGTCGGACGCCGACTGCCAGCCCACACAAGGAGCGCGGCAGCGCCCGATGTGGTAGTCCAGGCAGGGGCGCTCGCGCTGCTCACGCGGGAGATCGTCGGCGCAGCTGCGCACGGTGTACAGCCGGCGGATGATGGCGAGGGCCCGTCGCAGCTGGGCGACGTCGGTGTACGGGCCGAAGTAGCGGGCGCCGGGCAGGTCCAGCCGGCGGGTGACGAGCACCCTGGGGAACGGCTCGCCGGTGGTCACGGCGATCGAGGGATAGCTCTTGTCATCCTTGAGGCGGACGTTGAAGCGCGGCTGGTACTCCTTGATCAGGTTGTTCTCGAGGAGCAGCGATTGCGCCTCGTTGGCCACCACGATGGTTTCGACGTCGGCGATCTGCCGGAGCAGGTACTGGGTCTTGAGGCTCGCGGTGTGGTCGGCCGCGAAGTAGCTCCGCACCCGGCTCCGGAGCCGCTTCGCCTTTCCGACATAGAGCACCGTCCCGCCGGCGTCCTTCCACAGATAGACGCCGGGCTGGTCGGGAAGCGTGTCGAGCTTCCGCTGCAGCGGATCAGGTGGTGCGGTCATCTCCCCGGAAGATAGCGTCCCGCGACCAGGCTCAGCGGGAGATGCGCCGGGCGAGGAGCGCTCGCCCCTCGGGAACCCCGAGGAGGAGCGTCCCCCCGAGGTACACGGCGCCGAAGGGGAGCAGGGCTGCCGCGGCGCGGAGGATCGGGTGGACCGCCGGCAGGAGCGCCTGGGTGCCGAATCCGGCCGCAGCGCCGAGGAGCGCGGGAGCCCAGAGGCGGGCCAGGTCGCTCCCCGCCAGGCCCGTGGCGCCGACGCGCGCGTTCATGCCGCGCCGCAGCAGGAAGTACTCGACCCACCCGGCGATGCCGGCGGTGGCGGTGAGCCCCGCCGCCCCCCACTTGAGGTCAAGGCCGAGCAGCGGGGGCAGCGGCACGGCGGCGAGGTACCCGAGCACGGTGGTGAGGACCACGCGGAGGACGGCGCAGCGCAGCGGCGTGCGGGTGTCCCGGAGCGCGTAGTAGGCGGAGCTGTAGAGCCGCCCCATGGTGGCGGCGAGGAGGCCGACCGCGCTCCCCGCCAGGATGGCCCAGACATATCGGGAGTCGTCCGCGGAGAAGCGTCCGGTCTGGAACAGTGCTCCGGCGAGCACCGAGCCGAGGCCCAGGAACGCCGCTGCGGAGGGGACGACGAAGTAGGCGATGCGGCGCAGGCCCGCCTGGAGGCGCTCGCGCAGCGCGGCCGCGATGTCCGCATCGGTGCCGGTGGCGCTGGCCATCGCGGGGAGCTCCGCCGCCGAGACCGACATGCCGAACAGGCTCACCGGCAGGGTGTAGAGGACCTGGGCCGTGATGAGCCCTGCCACGGCGCCCTGCCCGAGGAGGCTGGCGATGATGGTGTCCACGAACGCGCTCAGCTGCACCACGCCACGGCCCAGGAAGACGGGCCAGAAGTTCTGCAGCACGGCACGGACCTCGGCGCCCTGGATCGCCAGCGTGGGACGGAGCCCGGGCAGCAGCTGGAGGACCGTGGGGAGCTGCACCAGGAACTGAAGGGCGCTGCCCACGACGGAGGCGAGCGCGGCGAGGGTGGCCACGCCGGCTTCGGTCCGGCCGGCCCCGGCCGCCAGGAGGCTGACGATGATGGCGAGGTTCCAGGCGACCGGCGCAGCGTAGGAGAGCAGGAAGCGGCGGTGGCTGTTGAGGACTCCGAGGCACCAGGCCGAGGCCACGAGCAGCCCGGCGCCGGGGAACAGCAGCCGCACGAGCGACACGGTCAGGTCGCGCTTGGGGCCCGACCACCCGGGCGCGATGACGTCCGTCAGCGGGCCGGCGAGCATGACCCCCAGCAGGACGAGCAGGGCCGTCACGGCGCTCACCAGGCCGAGCACCGCGCCCGCCACCTGGTCCGCCTCGGCGTCCCTGCCCTCCGCTCGGAGCCGGGCATAGACCGGGATGAAGGAGGCGGAGAGCACCCCTTCGCCCAGGAGGTTCTGCAGCAGGTTGGGGATACGGAAGGCGGCGGTGAAGGCATCGCCGCCATCGCCGAGCCCGAGGTAGTGGGCCAGGGCGCGCTGCCGGACCAGTCCGAAGATCCGGCTGAGGAAGATGCCCGCCGCCACCAGGGTGGCGTGGGAGGTCGAGCGGGTGGCGCGGGGCGCGGCCCCGGGGGGCGGTGGCGGCGTCAGGGCGACTTCGGTGGGGGCAGGCTGGAGCGGCCAGGGTGGTCTTCCAGCAGCCGCTGCAGGAACTGGTTCTCCTCCTGCAGCGTGGCCATGGTGCGCTGCAGGTCCTCCATTTCCGACTCGAGCACCTCGACCTTCCGGGCCAGGTCGGCGAGGGGCGGGGGTACCTGGTCCGGGCCCTCGAGACGGCGCGCCAGGGCCTTCCCGATGGGGGAGTCGATGACGATCCCCATGATCGGGATCAACAGGGCCACGAGGAGGATGAGTCCGAGAAAGGCCATGGGACGAGTCTACCGAGGAGCCGGAGCCGCTTCAAGGGCGGCGGCATACCACTCGTCCACATGCACCGCGAGGGCGTCGAGCAGGGCCGGCCCGTGGCGGGCCAGCAGCGGCGCGACCGTGAGGACCCGCTCCTGGGGTCGGCCGAGCGGGAGGACCAGTTCGCGGGCTCGCGCGATCTGCTGGGTCTCGGTCAGCTGGCGCCGTTTCAGGTGATTCACGAGCCGCTTCTCGGCCTCCTGTGTCCCCGTGAAGGCCTGGTTGCAGAGGTTCTGCAGGGTCTTCTCGATGGTCGGGTCGATGGCCGCGGCGGCCCGCGCCAGCAGGTCGTAGTTGTGGCCGATGGCCGCGCGGAGGTCCGCCAGCGCCTGACGCGCCTCCGGGGGAAGTTGCTCCCGCACCACCCTGCCCTCCAGCTTGAGGCCCGGCGCGAGCAGTTCATCGAGGGTCGCACCGAACTTCTCCAGCACGCGGTCGGTCCGGGCATCCACGACCAGGCCGGACCAGCGGGGCATCGGACGCTGTGGCGCGATGCCGAGCGGGGCGTAGATCGCCTCGGCCAGGGCCCAGTAGCGCAGCTCGCCGGGGCCCCCCATGTACGCTACCGTCGGGAGGATGGCGCTCTCGATGGCGGGTCGCAGGAGGACGTTCGGCGAGAAACGTCCCGGGTCTGTCCGGGCCAGCTGCTCCACGTCCGCCAACGACAGCTGCTCGTGGCTGCGGCGGGTCATGAACCCCGGGGCACGGAAGGCCAGGCGGTCGCGGCCCTGGCTGCCCTCGTACATCACCAGGGTGGCGCCGTCTCCGACGGTGACGCCGGCGTCGTGCCCCTGGGCGGCGAGGGCCTCCTGCCGGGCCACCAGCGCCTGTTCCAAGGCGGGCGCCTGCTCCAGGGCCCGCAGCAGGTGCGGCATCTGGGCCCGTTTCACGGCCGGGTGAACGGCATCGAACACCACCACCCCGAAGGGGGCCAGCAGCTCGGCGATGGTCCGGGCGCAGGCGTCGGCGAGGTTGGCCTCGGGCCGGTACCACCGGCGGAACAGCGCGACGACCTCCGCGCCGTGTGGCGAGCCCGCGAGGTCCGCCGAGAGTCGTTCGAGCACCGGCTCGATCTCGGGCCCGACCGGCTCGCGGTAGAGCGGCGTCAGGGGAGCGTCCGCGGGGCGCTCGCGGAGCGTGGCCGTCACGGTGGTGCCGTCGGCCGCGGTCCAGGAGGCGTGATTTCCTTCCGCGAAGTCGTGGTCGCCGCCGGCCGCCCAGAAGACCGGCACCACGGGCCTGCCCCAGCGACGCTCGCACTGCCGGGCCAGCGCCACCGCCGAGAGGGCCTTGTGGATGGTGTAGAGGGGACCGGTCAGGAGCCCCGGCTGCTGCCCGGTGGTGACGACCAGGGCGTTCGGGGCCCGAAGGCGATCGAGGCTGGGCTGGGCGCCCGGCGCCGCCACGAAGGCCTCCAGGAGGGCCGGGTCCAGTCCACCGGGCCGCACCGCCGGCCACGCCACAGGGGCCGCGAGCGGCGTCGTGAGTAGCCGGAAGGTCATGCGGCCACCTGGGCGGCCAGGATGGTCCGGCCACCGCTGCCGAGCGCCGCGCCGTCGTAGTCACCGAAGCGGGCCCGGACCCGTGCGCCGTGGGCCACGAGCATCGCCTCGAGCACGTCGGGCCCGAGCAGGCGCACCCGCTCCTCGAACCGGCGGCCATCGCCGAGGGTGATCGTCTTGCGGACGAAGCGGTCGTCGGGGCTCAGGGCCCGGGTGATGCGGACCGGCGTCTCACCATACCGAAGCTCCTCGAACGGCACCAGCGAGGCGCGCACCTGTTCGGCGTTGAGGAAGTCGATGACGAACCACCCGCCCGGCCGCACGGTGGTGAGCATCTGCCCGAGCGCGTCGGTGTGCTCCTCGTCCTCGGCGAAGTAGCCAAAGCTCGTGAAGAGGTTCACGGTGAGGTCCATGGTCCGTGCCCGGAACGGCAGGGCGCGCATGTCGGCGCGCACCAGGGGCCGGGTCGTGACCTCCAGGGCCCGCCGGAGCAGCGGCAGCGAGAGATCGAAGCCGAAGGGAACGGCGCCGGCGCCCTCGAGGGCGGCCAGGTGGCGGCCGGCGCCGCAGGCGACATCGAGCACGCGCCACCCCGGCTGCCAGGGCAACTCGCGGGTGAGCAGCCCGATGAGCCGGCCCGCGTCCGCCTCGTTGCGGTGCGGATACAGGTGCAGGTACTCCTCGCCGAACCACTCCTCGAACCACTCGGCCATGGGGCCCCGGCGGAGGGGGGAACGCGGCCGCCGGCCGCGTACGTCGGGTCCGGGGCAAGGAACGCGGCGCCCGCCTACTTGTGGTAGGGTTCGCCGCGAAGAATGGTAAACCCGCGATACAGTTGTTCCAGTACCACCACCCGGGCGAGTTCATGCGGCAGGGTGATGGCCCCCAGACTCCACCGGTGCCGGCACTCGGTCACCAGCGTCGGGTCGAGTCCCTCCGAGCCCCCGACCAGGAAGGCCACCGGCCGGGCCTCGTCCCGCCAGCGGCCCAGCCGCCGGGCCAGGTCCTCGCTGCTCCACGCCGCCCCGGTGCGGTCGAGGGCCACGAGTTCGGCCCCCCCGGTCACACGCTCGCGGAGGCGGGCGCCTTCGAGCCGGCGACCCTCCTCCGCGCTCTTGCCCCGCCCCGCCTCGCGCACCTCGAGCTCTGCGATCCGGGTGTAGCGCCCGAGCCGCCGGAGGTAGTCGTCGGCCGCGTCCCGGAACGCCGGGCGCAAGCGGCCGACCGCGAGGACGGCAACCGTCAGGCGTACATCCCGCGGAGCCGGTGCACGGCCGCCACCCGGTCGATGGACAGCATGTAGGCGCCGATGCGGTTGTCGACCCCGTGCCGCTCCGCCATCGAGGTCACTTCCTCGAAGGAATGCACCATGATCTTCTCGAGGCGGTTGTTGACCGTCTCCTCGTCCCAGAAGTAGCCGCCGCGGTCCTGCACCCACTCGAAGTAGCTCACCGTGACGCCGCCGGCGTTGGCCAGGATATCCGGGATGACGAAGATCCCCTTCTGGTTGAGGATCTTGTCGGCCTCGGCGGTGGTGGGGCCGTTGGCGCCCTCGCAGATGATGCGGGCCTTGATCTGGCCGGCGTTCTCATCGGTGATCACGTTCTCGAGCGCGGCAGGCACCAGGACCTCGCAGTCCAGGGTGAGCAGCTCCTCGTTGCTGATCTGCTGCGCGCGGGTGTAGGTGTTGAGCAGCTTCTTCCCCTGCACGTGCTTGAACACGTCGGGCAGGTCGAGGCCCTTGGGGTTGTAGATGCCACCCGACTTGTCGCTCACGGCGACGATCGTCATCCCCTCCTTGGCCATCAGGTCGGCGGCCACCGAGCCGACGTTGCCGAAGCCCTGCACGGCCACGCGGGTGCCCTTGAGGGGCATCTTGAGTTTCTTGAGCGCCTCCCGGGTCACGAACATGCAGCCGCGGCCGGTGGCCTCGCGCCGGCCCAGGGAGCCGCCCATCGCGATCGGCTTGCCGGTCACGACCGCGGTGACGGTGTGCCGCTTGTGCATGGAGTAGGTGTCCATCACCCAGGCCATGACCCGCTCGTTGGTGTTCACGTCGGGCGCGGGCACGTCGGAGTCGGGGCCGAGCGTCTCGATGATCCCGGTGGTGTAGCGGCGGGTCAGGCGCTCGATCTCGCCGTTGGACATCGTGGTGGGATCGCAGATGACCCCGCCCTTGGCGCCGCCGAAGGGCAGGTTCACGACGGCGCACTTCCAGGTCATCCAGCCCGCGAGCGCCTTGACCTCGTCCAGGGTGACCTGGAGGTCGAACCGGATGCCGCCCTTGGCGGGGCCGCGGGAGGTGTTGTAGATGACGCGGTACCCGGTGTACACCTCCACCGTGCCGTCATCGCGGAGCACCGGCACCGAGACGATGATCTGCTTCTCGGGCATCCGCAGGATCTGGTACAGTCCCGGCTCGAGGTCCAGGCGCTTGGCGGCGTCGTCGAAGCGGGACATCATCTCCTCGAACGGGTTCTCCGCGGCGAGGAAGCGGTCCTTTTCGGGCCGCATGACGTTCTGGCTGGGGCGCGGACTGGTCGACGTCATAGCATCTCCAATGAGCGTTACAGGCGCTCGGCCGGCAGCACGACGGCATCGAGGGCCACGGCGAAAGCCTCGCCGCCACTTTCCCACGTGAGGTCCAGCAGGGCCACCAGCGGTTCGGGGGCATCGGCCGGCCAGCAGTCCCGGAGCTTCACCGCGTCCTTCTCCGTGATGACCACATGGTCCGCCCGCCGCGCCGCGTGGGCCAGCCAGGAGACATCCTCCTGGCGATACTCGTGATGGTCCTTCCAGGTCGCGACCTGCACCGCCGCCCCCGTGGCCTTGGTCTGGGCCACGAAGGCCTCCGGGTCGCCGATCGCGGACGCCGCCACCACCCGGCGCCCCGCGAGGGCCTCGGGCGGCAGCGTCCGGCCGGTCAGGAGCCCCTCGAACCGGCTCAGGCCAAGGTACGCGATGGCGACGGGTCCCTGTACCCGCCGTCGCACGTCCGCGGCGAGCGCCTCCGCCGCCTCCCGGCTGGCCCGCTTGCGGGTGATGATCACCGCGTCGGCCCGGTCGAGCGCCTGCCACCCTTCCCGCCACGGCCCGGCCGGCAGCGGCCAGCGCACCGCCCGCGTGGTCTCGGCGCTTACCACCAGCACGTTGAGGTCGCGCCGGATGTCGAGCCGCTGGTACGCATCGTCGAGCACCAGCACCCCCGCGCCACGGGCCAGGGCCCGTTCCGCCCCCGCCACCCGGTCCGGGTCGGCCACCACGTGGGCGCCGGGGAGGGCCCGGGCGTGGACCCGCGCCTCGTCCCCCGCCCCGTAGGGCCGCAGCAGGATCCCGGGGACCAGCCCGCGCCCGGCGTAGTATCGGGCGATCCACATCGCGATCGGAGTCTTGCCGGATCCGCCGACCGTCAGGTTGCCGACCGCGACCGACGGCAGCGGGAGGTCGTGCACCGGCAGCCACCGCCGCGCATACACGGCACGGCGGACGCGCATCCACGAGCTCCACAGCCCCGACAGGGGCAGGAGCGCCAGGCGGGTGAGCCTGGCATCCACCCGGCGGCTGGTCCACAGCCAGCGGATCAGTCGGTGGGTGTCGCCGCGCCGTCGTGCCATGCTGCCTGCCTCATCGCGTCGTCCAGTTCGCGTGCCACCCGGGCGGCCAGGTCCTCGGGTTCGACGAACACCGCCGCGTCCACCGGGCTCCCGTAGGCGAGCCGGACCCGGGCGAACGGACCGGGCAGCTGGAAGCGGTCCCACGACGCGGCCCGCCAGGCCGGCCTGGCCTCCACATGCACTGGCAGCACCAGCGCCCCGCCCCGCACCGCCGCGGTGAACGCGCCCGGTTTCGCCACCCGTCGCGGGCCCCGCGGGCCATCCGGCGTGAAGCCGACCGGCGTCCCGCTGCGAAGCGCGCGGATCGCCCCCGCCAGCGCCCGGCGACCCCCGCGGCTGCTCGATCCGCGGATCAGCCGGTAGCCAAGCGTGGCGGCGAACCGGGCCAGGTGCTCGCCATCCCGGGCCTGGCTGATCACGGCGGCGATTCCCTGATCCCGATGCTGCCACATCACCGGCAGCAGGCACTCATGCCAGCAGAGCAGCACGAACGGCCGGCCGCTCGCAGCCACGGCCGCCGGGTGCTCGGGCCGCATGATCTCCAGGCGCCAGGTCCGGGCCAGCAGCCGCGCGGCCAGCACCGCCAGGCGGCTCAGCACCGGGCCCGTTCCAGGAGCAGCGCGGCGACACGCGCCGCCGCTCCCGGCTCGCCCAGCCGGGCACGGACGCGCGCCAGCGCTGCGCGCTGGCGCCCGGCGGCTTCACTCGATGCATCCAGTAGTGGTCGCACGGCGTCGCCGACTGGCGCGGCAGACACCGGCGGGTGCCAGAACTCGGGAACCACATCCGCACCGGCCACCAGGTTGACCAGGCTGATCCGGTCGACCGTCATGAGCCGGCGCGCAATCTCGTACGTGAGGCGGGCCGTCCGGTATGCCACCACGATCGGAGTGCCCGTCATGGCGGCCTCGAGCGTCGTGCTGCCGGACTTTACCAGCGCCGCCGTCGCGGCCGCGAGGACTTCCTCGGGGCGCCCCCGGTGCAGCTGGAGTGGCGCGCAATCGGGGTAGTAGCCCGTGGCCGTGCCGGCGACCACCACCCGCTGACAGTACCCCGCCGACAGCATCCGGCGCCCGACGTCCCGGAAGAGGGGCCAATTGTAACCGATCTCCCGTTCCCGGCTGCCGGGAAAGATACCCAGTACCCCCTCGGTCGGGTCGATCCCCAGCACCCGCCGGGAGGTCTCCCGATCCGGCCAGGCCCGGTCCAGCACCGGATGCCCCACGTAGTGGCAGGCCAGGCCCCGTTCCCGGAACCAGGCCTCCTCGAACGGCAGGATGGCCACCACCTCATCGGCGGCCTCCCGGAGGCGTGGGAGGCGCCCCGGCCGCCACGCCCACAGCTGGGGGGCTACGTACTGGATCACGGGCACCCCTACCCGCCGGAGGGCCCTGCCCAGCCGCAGGTGAAAGCCGGGGTAGTCCACCAGGAGGGCTGCGCCGTACCGGCCTGCCCTCGCGGCCGCCACCACCCGCCGAAACAGCCCCAGGTGACGCGGGATGGCCCCCAGGACGTCGCGGAAGCCCATGGTGGCCAGGTCCGCGGCGTCGGCCAGGGGGACCAGGCCCTGAGCCAGCATCCGGGGTCCCCCGATGCCCTCCGCCACCAGGTCCGGTCGGCGGCACCGTACCTCGGCCAGCACCGCGGCCGCCAGCAGGTCGCCCGAGGGCTCCCCGGCCGAAACCAGGAGCCGCCGGGGTCCCGCGGTCACGGCTCGATCTGGGGCGCCGGGGCGGCCAGGCGAATGGCCTCAGCCACCCGAAGGGCGAGGTCGAGGGCGGCGCGGCCCTCGACCCCCGAGACCACCGCCTCCCGATCGCCCCGGACCGCATGCAGGAAGCTCTCCAGTTCCAGCCGAAGCGCATCCGCGGCGGGCGCATCCAGGGGCACTCGCTCCGCGACGTCGGCGAGGGCCCGGGCCCCGCCGGGCATCCAGCCGTTGCGCAGCCGCAGGAACTCGCCCTGCCCTGTGCCCAGGTCCAGGGCCAGGTAGCCTTCCTCCTGGTAGATCCGAAGCCGCCGCACCCGGCGCTCGGCGATGCGGGACGCCGTGACGCTGGCCACCAGGCCGGTGGCGAATTCCACCCGTGCATGCGCTACATCGAGCAGCGGGGACAACACCGCGGCCCCGTTGGCGCGCACATCGACAACCTCCGGCCCCCCCGCGAGGTGCAGGATCAGGTCGAGCTCGTGGATCATGAGGTCGAGCACTACCGGCACGTCGGTGCCCCGCGGCTGGAACGGGGCCAGGCGCTCGCCCTCGATGAACAACGGGCGTTCGAGGTACCGGAGTGCCGCCCGGAGGGCGGGGTTGAATCGCTCGATGTGGCCCACCTGCAGCAGGACGCCGGCCCGCGCGGCGGCCGCGAGCAGGTCGTCCGCCTCGGAAACGGTGGCCGCCAGCGGCTTCTCCATGAGGACCGGGCGGCCGGCGCGCAACGCGGCCAGGCCGACCTCGCCATGCACGGAGGTCGGGACCGCGATCGTCAGCGCCTCGCAGCGGGCGAGCAGCTCCTCGCGGGTGGCGAAGGCGCGGGTCCCCAGCTGGGCCGCGACGAACCGGGCCCGCTCCGGGCGGATGTCGTAGACGCCCACCAGCTCCGCCTCGGGCATGGCGGCGAGGTGCCGGGCGTGGTGCCAGCCGAGCGCGCCGACCCCGATCACCCCGACCCGCACCCGGGGCCTCATCGCGGGACCCCGCGCGGGGCCCGGGTCACGAAGTCGAGCAGCCGGGCCACCTCGGGCACCCGCGCGGCCGATTCCGCCAGCGCGGCGACCGCCTCCGGGCGCGGCCGGTCGCTGTTGAACAGCAGGCGGTAGGCGTGCTTCAGGGCCGCCAGCGTGGCCGCGGGCATTCCGGCCCGGGTCAGCCCGACCGTGTTGAGCCCGAACAGCCGCACCGGATTCCCGACCGCCTTCACATAGGGGGGGATGTCCTGCGGCAGGCGGGACGAGCCACCGACGAAGGCGTGGGTCCCGACGGTGATGAACTGGTGCAGGGCGCACAGCCCGCTGATCGTGGCGCGGTCCTCGATGACGATGTGCCCGGAGAGCTGGGTGGAATTGGCGATCGTCACGCCCGCGCCGATCTGGCAATCGTGGGCCACGTGCACGTAGGTCATCAGGAAGCAGTCAGGGCCCACCCGTGTGGTGCCGCTGGCCGCGGTGGCGCGGTGCACCGTGCTGTACTCCCGGATCACGGTGCGGGGGCCGATCTCGACCCACGTTTCCTCGCCGTGATACTTCACGTCCTGGGGAGCGCTGCCCAGCACCACCCCCGCTCCGAGCGTCACCTCCCTGGCGACGCGCACATTGCGCTCCAGCACCGCGTGGGGACCGACCCGGCACCCGTCGCCCAGGGACACCCCGGGCCCGAGGACCGCATACGGCCCGACCTGCACGTCCCGGCCCAGCTCGGCCCCGGGATCGATCACCGCCGTCGGGTGGACGTCCACCAGCGTCACTTGTCGACCACGCAGGCGAGCATTTCGGCCTCGGTCACCACCTGGCCATCCACGTAGGCCATGCCCTTCATACGCGCGGTCTTGCCGCGGAACTGGAGCATCTCCACCTCCATCCGCAGCTGGTCGCCAGGCACCACCGGCTTGCGGAACTTCACCTCGTCCAGGGCCATGAAGTAGACCACCTTGTTGGCCCGGTCGGGGATCTGCTCCATGAGCAGCAGGCCGCCGGTCTGGGCCATCGCCTCCACGATGAGCACGCCCGGCATGATCGGGTGGCCGGGGAAGTGCCCCTGGAAGAACGGCTCGTTGATCGTGACGTTCTTGAGCCCGATGATCTTCTGCTTGCCCTGCACCTCCACGATCCGGTCCACCAGCAGGAACGGATACCGGTGCGGGAGCAGGTCCATGATCTGGGCAGCGTCCATCATTCCTCCTCCACGAGTCGGGCGCGGGCCGCGATGGCGCGCGCGCAGGCGATGTTGCCGCGATGACTGGGGCGCCGAGCACGCACCGCGCCGCGGAGCGGGCCGCCGAGGAGCGCCAGGTCGCCCAGCAGGTCTCCCACCTTGTGCCGGGCGAACTCCTCCGGCCAGCGGAGCGTGGTGTTGAGCGGGGCCGTCGGGCTCAGCACGATCGCCACGGCGGCACTCGCCCCCGCCAGCAGGCCGCGCGCCTGCAGCGCCTGCACTTCCGCCAGGAACCCGTAGGTGCGGGCCGGCGCGATCGCGCTGGCGAAGGCTTCGCCATCGGAGGCATAGGCCGCGCGCTGGTGGCCGATGACCGGCTCTGCGTGCTCCAGCAGCGCCTCGAGCCGGCAGGCCGGCGCGGGCCCCACCTGATACGAGGCTTCCCCTTCCTGCACCTCGAAGGGCGCATCCACTACCCAGACATGACGGCGCCCCGATACCTCGCGGATTCCGCCGCGGTCGAGCAGCGCGCAGTACGGCGCGAAGGAGCCGTCCACGATGGGCAATTCCGGTCCGTCCACCAGCACGCGCAGGTCGTCGATCCCCGCCGCCGCCACCGCGGCCAGGAGATGTTCGACGGTCTCGACCCGGGCGCCCTCCGCGGCCAGCGCGGTGCGCCGCTCGGTTCCGTCGACGGCCTCGAGGCTCGCCGGGATCTCGGCCATC
Source organism: Gemmatimonadales bacterium (assembly GCA_044221045.1). Classification (GTDB taxonomy): domain Bacteria; phylum Gemmatimonadota; class Gemmatimonadetes; order Gemmatimonadales; family GWC2-71-9; genus JADJOM01. The sequence continues at coordinate 4,154 of JBGAPX010000013.1, read as the reverse complement.
GAGGCCCGGTCGCTGCGGAAGAACCGGAGGCCGGCACCGGCGGCGGCGGGTTCGAGCCGCACCCGGACCGCGGCCCCGGTATGCAACCCTGTCCCGGCGAGCTCAGCTGGCCGCAGGATCGTCCGGCGCACCGGTCGCTCCCCCGGCCCCCGCCAGCGCCTCGAGTTGCCCGGCCAGCGGCGCCAGGCGGTACAGCGCCGCCTGGGCCCGCAGGAACGCCCGGTGCGGCCTGGCCGGGTACCCCGAGACCACCGCCCCGGCGGCCACCCTGCCCGGCCCGAACACGACGCTCTTGGCGCCGATCACCGCGCCATCGCCGATGACCACGTGATCCGCGACCCCGACGCCACCTGCGATCACCACGTCATCGCCGATGCGGCAGCTGCCGGCGATCCCGGTCGTCGCCATGATGAGGCAGCGGGCCCCGATCTGCACGTTGTGCCCGACCTGCACCAGGTTGTCGAGCTTGGTGCCCCGCCCGATCACGGTATCCTCGAAGCTGCCCCGGTCCACGCAGCTGCCGGACCCGACCTCGACCTCGTCTTCCAGGATGCAGCCGCCGAGGTGTGGAGCCCGGTGGTGCCCCTCGGTCCCGCGCAGGTACCCGAACCCCGGGCCGCCGATCACGGCGCCCGCCTTGAGGACGACCCGCCGGCCCAGGCGCGCCCCGGCGTAGATCACGCCGTTCGGTCCGATCTCGGCATGCTCCCCGATCGTCACGCCGGCGCCGACGAAGGCCCCGGCGCCTATGCGGGCGCCCGGCCCCACCACCACGCCCGACTCCAGGACCGCCCCGGGACCGACCGACACCCCCGCACCGATGACGGCATCAGGCGCCACCACCGCAGTGGGATGCACGCCACCCGAGGGTGGCGGCGTCGGTGCAAACACCCCGGCCGCCGCGGCCAGCGCCGCCGGCAGGTCGGCCACGACGATCCGGGTGGCGGGCCCATCGGCCTCGGTCGCGAAGGCGGGCCCCAGCAGGACCGCGCCGGCCCGGCTGCGCCGGAAGGCCCCGAGGTAGCGTGTGGTCAGGAGGAAACTCAGGGCGTCAGGCCCCGCCCGGTCGAGCGGGGCCAGCTGGACCAGCGGGAGGTTCCCGTCGCCTTCCAGGCGGCCGCCGACCAGTTCGGCGACCGCCCGGGCCGTCAGGCGGCCGGGGACGGGGGGGGGCGTCAGGGCGTGGCCTTGACCTTGTCGATGACCTTCTGGCTCAGCTCGAGGGCCTTGTCCACCGCGACGATGAGTCCCTCGTTGGCGCTCACGTCGAAGATGATGGCGAAGCCTCCCTCGGCCCGCACCGACTCGATGGCCGCGTTCACGCGCCCGTGGATGGGCGCCAGCAGTTCCTGCTCCCGCTGGGCGGCCTTGTCGCGCAGCTCGTTGGCGCGCTGCTCCATCCGGTCGCGCTGCTGCTCCAGCTCGCGGCGCTTGGCGGTCTTGGCGGTGGCGGAGAGCATCACCGATTTCTGCTCGAAGTCCGCGGCGGCGGAGTCGAGCGCGCCCTGCATCCGGTCCACCTCCTCGCGGAAGCCGGCGAGTTCGCGGTTGTAGGTGGACTCCGCCTGGGCGTAGCCCGGCACCGCCAGCAGGACGGTGCGCGCGTTGATGTAGCCGATCTTCTGGCCGCCCTGCTGCGCGGCGAGGGTGGCGGGAGCGACGAGCAGCGCCAGCGCGAGCACCGACCAGCGAACACAGGCACCACGGACCATCGAGCGACTCCTCCCGAGAATGTGGACGCCCGGCCTAGAAGAAGTTGCCGAGCTTGAAGTGCAGTTGCCATCCCGGCCGCGGGTCGCCGCGCCGGTTCACCTTGTCGAAGCCATAGCCGAGATCGATCCCGATCGGGCCGAGCGGCGAGAGCACCGCCACGCCGAAGCCCGCGCCGCGGAACAGCCGGCTCGGGTCGTACTGGCGGGTGGAGCGGTAGACGTTGCCCGCGTCGAGGAAGGTGCTGAAGTAGAGCGACTGGCTCACCCGTGCGCCGGCCTCCACCGTGAAGGCCGCGTATGCCTTGCCGAAGGAGTTGACGCCGGCCGCGGCGCTGCCGCCCGCACTCGGGTCGAAGCCGTTCGGGGTGATCGAGAATTCGTCGTAGCCCCGCAGGGGCACCCCGAACTGCGTGCCGCCGAGGGAATAGAGCTCGGTGTAGAACGGGCCCGCGTCGCCGAAGATGAAGCCGCTCTTGGCGGTGAGTCCCAGCACGAACTGCACGCCGCTCCCCATCGCCGCGTTGCCGCCGGCGGAGCCGAGGGGGGCATAGTACCGGCTCTCGAAGTCCAGCTTGCGGTAGTTCCCGGTGCCGCCCAGCGCGCCGCCGTTGAGTTCCACGGTCGCGTTGGTGAGCGCGCCACCGGTCGCGAAGGGGAGGCCGATCCGGGTGTCGCGCACGATGCTGCCGCCCACGGTGGAGCGGGTGCAGCGTTCGCAGCGGAACTGCTGCCGCAGGTCGGCGGAGCCGCCGGTGTAGCGGATCTGCTGCAGGCCGTACGAGGCGAAGATCCGGGTGAAGCGCGACCCGAAGAACGGGAAGCCGAGCTGCAGGTTGCCGCCGACCTGCCGCCGCCGGCCGAGGTCGCCCACCGTGAAGCGCTGCCGGGAATTGAACAGGGTGATCGTGCCCGAGGTCCGGGTCTCGCGGATGGCCGGGTCGGTGTAGCTGAGCGTGAAGTCGTTGATGTTCCGCCCGAACTGCCACATCAGGCGCCCGCGCTTGCCCCGGCCGAAGAGGTTCGGCTCCTCGAGCCCCAGGAAGCCGCCCAGGCCCGTGCCCTGCCCCAGCGAGGCGCCGAAGTTGATGTTGCCGGTGCGCCGCTCCTCCACCCGGAACGTGATGTCGACGTCCACGCCGTTCTCGGTGGGGTCGACGCTGGGCGGCGCCATCGGCTGCTGGAAGAAGCCGAGGTTGGAGACGTTCTGGTAGCTGCGGATCAGGCGGTCCCGGTTGAACAGCTCGCCCGGGATCAGGACGATCGCCTCGCGGACCACCCGTTCGTGCGTCACGTCGTTGCCGACGATGTTGATCTTGTTGATCGTCGCCGGCTCGCCCTCGCGGATGGTCCACTTGAGGTCGATCAGCGGCTCGCCGCCGGGCCCGGTGCGGCGGGTCTCCTCCGGTTCCACGCGGGCGTAGATGTAGCCGTTGTTGCTGTAGAGGTCGCCGACCTTGCCGGTGGCGCCGGCCCAGTCCTGGCTGTTGAACGGCTGCCCCGCGCCGCCGTCGGCCCCGAAGGGGTAGATCGCCATCAGGTCTTCGGTGCTGAAGCGGCGATTCCCCGCGATCTGGAAGGTCCCGATCCGGTAGGCCTGGCCCTCCTCGACCGACAGGTGCAGCACCGCCTTCCCGTTGGTCGAGTCCACCGCCACCGAGTCGTGGGTCACCTGGAAGTCGATGTAGCCGTGGCTCCCGTACCAGCCGGGGAGCCGCTCCCGGACGTCCTGCTGCAGCTTGTCGTCGTCGTACTGCCCCTTCTGCCACCAGAAGAAGCCCTCGGGCCGGGTGCCCATCTGCTTCACGAGCGTCTTGTCGGAGTAGCGCGCGTTGCCCTCGACCTGGACCTGGCTGATCGCCACCCGGTTGCCCTCGTCCACGTCGAAGACGATCCCCACCTGGCCGGGCGCGGGCGCCGTCTCGATCACGCGCACGCGGGCGGCGTAGTACCCCTGCGCGTGATAGAGCGAGTCGATCGCCCCGACGCCCCGCTGCACCGCGGCGCGGTCGATCGGACGCCCCTCGGCCAGGCGCACCCGTTCCTTGACACTGCGCTCCGAGAGACGTTCCACGCCCTTCACCGTCCAGCGGGTGAGCAGGGGCCGCTCCTTCACCCGGAACACGAGGATCACGGTGCCCAGGGAGTCCTCCCCCTGGCGGACCGAGACGTCGTCGAACTGACCCGAGCGGAACAGCGCCGTCAAAGCCCGCTGGATGTCGCGGTAGTTGGTGGGCTGGCCGACCAGCAGGCCGGCGGTGCCGATGATCTGCTGGGCGGTGAGCCGGACGTTTCCCTCCACCGCCACGCTGTCGAGCACGGGCGTCGGGGGGGGGCCGGCGTCCTGGGCCAGCAACGGCCCGGAGAGCACGGCGAGCAGGAAGAGCGTCGGGAACGCGCGCGAAAGGGGCATGCGGAGGGAACGGGCAGCGGCGCCCCCCCGGG
>JBGAPX010000012.1:0-45496 GCA_044221045.1 Gemmatimonadales bacterium | reverse complement strand
CGACATGCGCAGCGCCTACACCGTTGGAGACCGCATCGCGATGCTCTACCAGGGCCGGATCCGGCAGGTCGGGACCATCGAGGAGATCCGCCACACCGACGACCCGGTGGTGCGGAACTTCATCGAGGGGCGTCCCTCCGACCCGGACCGGCTGCTGCCGGCGGTGGCGGGCGCATGAAGGGGCGGAACGAGTTCCTCGTCGGGCTGGTGCTCCTCGTCACGCTGCTCGTCGTGGTGGGCGGGGCGCTGTGGCTGTCGGAGTCGGACATCGGGCAGCGGGAGTCGCTGCACGTGGCGCGGTTCCGCACCGTGGGCGGCCTCACCCCCGGCGCGCCGGTCACCTACCGCGGCGTGCGCGTGGGGCGGGTGGAGGCGATCCGGCTGGCCGACCAGTTCGTGGAGGCCGACCTCAAGGTGTACCAGGGCGTGGAGCTGCCGGCCAAGCCCGCGGTGATCGCGGCTTCGCAGAGCCTCTTCGGCGAGTGGGGCGCCACGATCATCTCCCGGGACCAGCCCCAGGACGACCCGAACGTCCGGATCATGCTGGCCGAGACCGCGCGGCCCGGCGGCGACCGCTGGCCCGGGGCCACCCTCCCCGACGTGGGGCAGCTCACCGCCCAGGCCGGCCGCATCGCCACCGATATCGCCGCCGTGGCCGCGCGGGTGCAGGAGACCTTCGACTCGAGCGCGGTGGCGGAGCTGCGGCGGAGCATCCGCGACTTCGGCGAGATCGCCGACAAGCTGGTGCGCTTCACCGAGAGCCAGACGGGGCGGCTCAACCAGGTCACCAGCAACGTCGAGCGCACCTCCGACGCCGTGCTCAGCGCCTCCGGCCACCTGGAGAACACCCTGGCCCGGGTGGACTCGGCCACGGCCGATCACCAGCTCCAGGAGATTCTCGACAACACCCGGGCCGGGTCGGGCGACCTCCGGGCGGCCTCGCAGGACCTCCGGGCCCTGCTCGCCACCGCCCGGGGGCAAGAGGCCAGCCTGGTGCGCACCCTCCTCGCCGCCGACTCCATCCTCACCGGGATCCAGTCGGGGCAGGGGACCATCGGGCTCCTGGCCAAGGACCCGGCCCTCTACAACGAGACCATCGAGACCATGCAGGAACTGCGGCGGCTGATCGCCGACATCCAGATGAACCCCCGGAAGTACTTCAAGTTCTCGGTGTTCTAGTGGCCAAGCCCAAGCGCAAGCCGGAACGCGAAGTCTCCGCCGGCGGCATCGTCTTCCGGCGCCAGCCCGACAGCAGCGCCCGGTTCCTCCTGATCCGCGACCCCTACGAGCACTGGGGGTTTCCCAAGGGACACCTCGAGGGGGAGGAATCCCCGGCGGAGGCGGCGTTCCGCGAGACCGCCGAGGAGACCGGCCTCACCGACCTGGTGATGCTCGGCCCGATCCGGATCATCGACTGGCACTTCCGGTTCCGGGGCCGCTACATCCACAAGTACTGCCACTTCTTCCTGTTCGAGAGCGCGGCCGCCGACGTGGTCCCGCAGCAGGACGAGGGGATCACCGACTTCCGCTGGCTGGAGCTCGAGGCCGCGCTCGAGCAGCTCTCCTACGACAACGCCCGCGGGGTCCTCAAGCGGGCCGGCGAGATGGCGCGCACCCTGGTGGCCATGGGGCAGGGCCGGCCCCGCCGGCCCGCCGACGCCGCGCCCCCGGCCCCCCCGGCCGCCGCGAGCAGCTGATGCCGGTCGTCGCCGCGCTCACCGGCGGCGCCGAGGCCACGCAGGCGCTGCGCCGCAGCCTCCCCGCCGCCTCGCCCTGGACGGTGACGGCCTGCCGGACCATCCCGCAGCTGCGCCAGCTGTTCGCCACGCGCCTGGTCGACGCGGTGATCTTCTCGCCCGTGGCCACCCCTCCCGCCGACCTCGCCCCGCTCCGCGCCGCCTTCCCGCAGGTGCCCTGGATGGCGTTCGCCGCCTTCCGCCCCGACGATGCGCCGCTGCTCCTCCGGCTGGCGGAGGAGGACGTGCGCCTGGTCCTGGTGGACGGCGTGGACAACGCGGTGGCCGGGGATCTCGTGGTCCGCCACTCGGCGGCCGCGGAGCGGGAAGCCGCGCTGCGGGACGCGGTGCGGGTCCTGCGCCTCACCGAGACCCTGCAGCAGCGGGTCTGGCAGGCGCTGCTCGCCCGGGTGGACCAGCCGGTGCGCACCGCGGAGATCGCCAGGAGCCTGGGCTGCTCGCGGGAGCATCTGTCGCGCCAGTTCGGGGCCGGGGGCGCCCCCAACCTCAAGCGGGTCATCGACCTGACCCGGATCGCCTGCGCCGCGGGGCTGCTCCGCAACCCCGGGTACGACGTAGCCGCGGTGTCCCGGATCCTCCGGTTCGCGACCCCCAGTCACCTCTCCGCGACTGCGCGCCGCATCGCCGGGGTGGCGAGTCGCGGGCTGGCGCCGCTGGGCCCGCGCGGGGTGCTGGCCAGCTTTGCGCGGGGGAAGACCCGGAGCCGGATGTAATCCGGGCCCCGCCGACTTGCGGCGCGGGGGCCGGTGCTCATGTTGGAGGCCGGGGTGTCCGGGGCGGTCCCGGAGGGCCCCCGCCGGCGAGCCGCCGGGGCGGGGTGGCGGACGATCGGGCCGGGTGCGCCGTGCCCGGGAACGGACCCCCGCGACGGTTGCTTGGAGCGCCTCCTTGTGATAGTTTTCACAAGCTAGGCCCGAACCTTCATCATCTACCAACCCCGAGTGATATGGCGACCGAATCCGTACTCCGTCCGGGTGAGCTCAAGGATGTGCTGCTCCGGGAGATCGAGAGGGCCGACCTGGCGTCGGTCGACGTCAACGAAGTCGGCACGGTGCTCGAGGTCCGCGACGGCGTGGCCCGTATCTATGGCCTGACCAAGGCGGTCGCCGGCGAGATGCTCGAGTTCACCGCGGCGGAGTCCGGCGACACGGTGACGGGCATGGCGCTCAACCTCGAGGCGGACAACGTCGGCGCGGTGGTGCTGGGCGACTACCTGAAGCTGAAGGAAGGCGACGAGGTGCGCTGCACCGGCCGCCTGCTCGAGGTGCCGGTGGGGCCGGGGATGCTGGGTCGGGTGGTCAACGCGCTGGGCCAGCCGGTGGACGGCCGGGGGCCGATCGCGGCGACGGGCGCGCGGGCGGTGGAGATGGTGGCGCCGGGCATCATCGTGCGGCAGCCGGTGAAGGAGCCGCTGCAGACGGGCATCAAGGCGATCGACGCCATGATCCCGATCGGGCGCGGCCAGCGCGAACTGATCATCGGCGACCGCGGCACCGGCAAGACGGCCATCGCGGTCGACACCATCATCAACCAGAAGGGCACCGGGGTCATCTGCGTGTACGTCGCGATCGGGCAGAAGCGCTCGACCGTGGCCACCGTGGTGGAGAAGCTCAAGGAGCACGGCGCGATGGATTACACCATCGTGGTCGTGGCCAGCGCGTCCGACCCGGCGCCGCTGCAGTACATCGCCCCCTACTCCGGCTGCGCGATCGCCGAGTACTTCATGTACCAGGAGGGGAAGGCCACCCTCTGCGTGTATGACGACCTCTCCAAGCAGGCCGCGGCCTACCGGCAGCTGTCGCTGATCCTGCGGCGCCCGCCGGGCCGCGAGGCGTACCCGGGCGACGTGTTCTACCTGCACAGCCGCCTGCTGGAGCGCGCGGCCAAGATCTCCGAGGACCCGAACGTGGTGAAGCTGGACGGCCGCATCAAGACGCCGGGCGGCTCGCTCACCGCGCTTCCCATCATCGAGACCCAGGCGGGCGACGTCTCGGCCTACATCCCGACCAACGTCATCTCGATCACGGACGGGCAGATCTTCCTCACCACCGACCTGTTCTACTCGAACGTGCGGCCGGCGGTGGACGCGGGCATCAGCGTGAGCCGGGTGGGCGGCAACGCCCAGATCAAGGCCATGAAGCAGGTGGCCGGCCCGCTGCGCCTCTCGCTGGCGCAGTACCGCGAGCTCGAGGCCTTCGCGCAGTTCGGGTCGGAGCTCGACGCCGCGACCCAGCGGCAGCTGGCCCGCGGCGCGCGCACGGTCGAGGTGCTCAAGCAGCCGCAGTACGCGCCGGTGCCGGTCGAGAAGCAGGTCGCGATCATCTACACGGTCGTCAACGGCTTCCTCGACGACGTGGACGTGAAGCACATCCGCAAGTGGGAGGCGGATTTCATCAGCTACCTCGAGGCGGCGCACGCCGGCATCCTCGAGGGGCTGCGGGCCAAGAAGGCGCTGGACGACGACCTCACGGCCCGGCTCAAGGCCGCGATCGCGGCCTTCAAGCCGATGTTCAAGGCCGAGTAATGGCGAAGGCCTCGAAGGCGCTCCGCGGGCGGATGCGGTCGGTCCAGAACACGCGGAAGATCACGCGGACGATGGAGCTGGTGTCCACGTCCAAGCTCAAGCGGGCGCAGGACCGGGTCGTGGCGGCCCGGCCCTACGCCGCGGCGCTGGCCGAAGTCATCGCGGACCTGGTGACGCCGGAGCTGGCCGAGCGCTTCCCGCTGCTGCGCCAGCCGGCCCCGCCGGCGAAGGGCGGGCCCCGGCGGGCCGCGGTGCTGCTCGTCACGAGCAACCGGGGGCTGTGCGGCGGCTTCAACTCGAACCTGATCAAGGAAGCCCGCAAGCGGGTGGCGGCACTCGAGGCGCAGGGATACGAGGTGGACCTGCACCTGGTGGGACGCAAGGCAATCGGGTTCTTCAAGTACATCGGCCGGGCCATGGCCACCCAGCGGCTGGACATCGGCGACAAGCCGACGGCCCAGCACGCGGTGGAGCTGGTGGCGCCGCTGATCGCCGAGTACGAGGCGGGGCGGCTGGCGAGCGTGGACGTGGTCTACGCCCGGTTCGTGTCGCCCATCTCCACCCCGCCGACCACCCTCGGCGTGCTGCCGGTCCGCACGCCGGCGGCGAAGAAGGGCGGGGTGCGGGCGGACTACATCCTCAAGCCCGGCGCCGACCAGATCCTGGCCGAGCTGCTGCCGCTCTACGTCCGCAACCAGGTGTACCGCGGACTGGTGGAGACGGCGGCGGCGGAGCACGGCGCGCGGCGGACGGCGATGAAGAACGCCACCGACAACGCGGGCGACATCTACGAGATCCTCAAGCGCACCTACAACCGCCAGCGGCAGGCGGCGATCACGCAGGAGATCGCCGAGATCGTGGGCGGGGCGGCGGCGCTGGAGGGGTGAGCAGGCAGTTGGACGGTGAGGCGGTTGGTGCGGCGAGGGCGGGCCGAGGCGGACGATCCGACCGCCGGACCGCCTGATTGCCCAGGCAGGCGACCACGACAAGGACTGATGACACAATGGCGACGGCGACCATGAAGAACGTTGGCAAGGTAGTCCAGGTGATCGGCCCGGTCCTCGACGTCGAGTTCGAGCCCGAGCACCTGCCCGAGATCTACAACGCGCTGGTCATCGAGGACGCGAGCGGCGCCCTTCCGATCCGGCTCACCGCCGAGGTGCAGCAGCACATCGGCCAGAACCAGGTTCGCGCGGTGGCGATGTCGACCACCGACGGCGTGGTCCGCGGCATGGCCGTGACCGATACCGGCGCGGCGATCTCGGTGCCGGTCGGCAGCGCGGCGCTGGGGCGCATCCTCAACGTGCTGGGCGAGCCGGTCGACGGCGGCGCGGCCATCCCCGCCTCCAACGAGCGCTGGCCGATCCACCGCGAGACCCCGAAGTTCGTCGACCTCGAGCCCAAGACCACGATCTTCGAGACCGGCATCAAGGTCATCGACCTGATCGCGCCCTTCGTGAAGGGCGGCAAGATCGGCCTCTTCGGCGGCGCCGGCGTGGGCAAGACGGTCGTGATCATGGAGCTGATCAACAACGTGGCCAAGGGCCACGGCGGCAAGTCGGTCTTCTGCGGCGTGGGCGAGCGCACCCGCGAGGGCAACGACCTCTACCTCGAGATGGAGGAGAGCGGCGTCATCAAGAGCTGCGCCCTGATCTACGGCCAGATGAACGAGCCGCCCGGCGCGCGGCTCCGGGTGGGCCTGTCGGGCCTGACGGTCGCCGAGTACTTCCGCGACGTCGAGGGCCAGGACGTGCTGCTGTTCGTCGACAACATCTTCCGCTTCACCCAGGCCGGCTCCGAGGTCTCCGCGCTGCTCGGCCGGATGCCGTCCGCGGTGGGCTACCAGCCGACGCTGGCCACCGAGATGGGCGACCTGCAGGAGCGCATCACCTCGACCAAGAAGGGCTCGATCACCTCGGTGCAGGCCATCTACGTGCCCGCCGACGACCTGACCGACCCCGCCCCGGCCACCGCGTTCGCCCACCTGGACGCCACCGTGGTGCTCTCCCGCGCCATCTCCGAGCTGGGCATCTACCCGGCCGTGGACCCGCTGGACAGCTCCAGCCGCATCCTCGACCCCCAGTACATCGGCGACCGGCACTACAACGTGGCCATCGGGGTGCAGCGCACGCTGCAGAAGTACAAGAGCCTCCAGGACATCATCGCCATCCTGGGCATGGACGAGCTCTCCGAGGACGACAAGCTGGTCGTCGCCCGGGCCCGCCGGATCCAGCGCTTCCTGTCGCAGCCGTTCTTCGTGGCCCAGCAGTTCACCGGCTTCGAGGGCAAGTACGTCAAGCTGGCCGACACGATCGAGAGCTTCGAGCGGGTGCTCTCGGGCGAGTTCGATGACCTCCCCGAGCAGGCCTTCTACATGGTGGGCGGCATCGAGGAAGCGGTCGAGAAGGCCAAGAAGCTGGCGAGCGCGTGATGCGCGTCACGGTGATCTCGCCCGAGTCCGCCATCTTCGACGGCGAGGCGGATGCGGTGACGGCGCCGGCCTACGACGGCCAGGTCGGCATCCTGCCCCGGCACGCCCCCTTCATGACGCTGCTCGGGCGCGGCCCCCTCGTGGTCAAGGCCGGGGACGCAGTCCACCGGTTCCGGGTGCAGGGCGGGTTCCTTCAGGCGGTCAACAATACTGTCCGCGTCGTCGCGGAACAGGTCAAAGGAGAGTAACGCATGCGTCGGTCGATTCTCGGTGCGGTCCTGCTGGCCGCGCTCGGCACCACGGCCGCCGGGGCCCAGACCCTGGCCACCCCCGTGATGAAGAGCCCCTACACGTCCTTCAAGCACACCGAGCTGGGCGCCTACATCTCCGACCCGGGCGAGGCCTTCAGCGTCGGGCTCCAGGGCGAGTACCGCATGGCCCGCAAGAAGTTCGACTTCGGCTTCGGGCTGGGCTACCTCGACACCAAGGGCAATGGCAAGAGCGTCTTCGCCCTGGGCGTCGACGCCCGCACCGGGATTGCCCGCCACACCCGGGACTTCCCCCTGGACGCGGCCCTCACCGGCGGCTTCGGCACCCTGATCGCCGACGGCAAGACCGGCTTCCTGATCCCGGTCGGCGTCACGGTCGGCCGCCAGGTGCTGCTCGAGGAGTCCAACATCAGCTTCACCCCGTACGTCAACCCGGTGATCGCCCCGACCTTCGGCGAGCTGCTCGATGACGTGCAGTTCGGCATCGGCCTCGGCGTCGACATCGCCCTGACCAAGACCTTCGACCTCCGGGTGAGCGGCTCGCTCGGTGACCTCGAGGGCATCGCGATCGGCGCCGCCTGGCACCGCTAGTCGGCTCGGCGGCTCGTCTGCTCGGGGGACCTCTCCGCATCAGGGAGAGGTCCCCCGAGTGCTTTGGGCATGTACAATTGACTTATCCCCTGATTCGACGGTACTTTGCGGCGCTTTTCCACCACGGCCGTCCTGGAGGTATCATGTTGCGCTTCGTCGTCCGCTCCCTCGTCCCGGTCGGGGCGATCCTCGTCCTGGCCCAGCCGCTCGCGGCCCAGGTGACCGGGTTGCCTGTCCGCAATGCCGGCGTCACCGGCGGGCTCACCATCGGGGCCGAGATCGGCTTTCCCGACGCCGACTACGGCAAGGGGACGGCCTTCGGGGCACGCGGCGCGCTCGGGCTGGGCCCCCTCGGTGTGAGCGCGGTGGCCTCCCGCTGGAATCCCAAGGGCCCGCTCGACGCGCAGACGGCGGTCGGCGGGTACCTGAGCCTCAAGGTGTTCGGGGGTCCGCTGATCCCGCTGTCGGTGACGCTGCAGGGTGGCGCGGAGTACAGCAGCAACAGCGGCATCAAGGGGGTGCATGCCCCGATCGGGCTCGGGATCGCGCTCAAGATTCCCAACCCCGCCCTGGCCATCAAGCCGTGGATCGCGCCCCGCCTCGACGTCTTCCGGGTGAGCGGCAGCGGCATCAACAGCGACACCGAGTCGAACTTCGGCATCAGCGGCGGCGTGGACTTCAGCCTGCTGGGCGGGCTGGGCTTCGGGCTGGCGTACGACCGGACCTGGGCCGGGAACAGCGTGAATCCCTCGGTGCTCAGCGCCGGCGTGAGCTACTCGATCAAGGTCCCGGGCCTCTGATGCGCCCCCGCCTCAGGATCCTGCCGCTGCTGGCGGCCGCGCTGCTGTGGTCCGGCTGCTCGATGACCCTCGACGCCACCCGCCTGGGCGTCCCCGCCACGCTGGCCAGCTCCGCCAGCGCCCCCGCGGTCGGCGATTCCTTCAGCGTCACCAGCCATGCGGTCTACGGGTTGTGGGGCGCGGTGAAGTTCTCCGAGCCTTCGCTCCGGAAGGCCCTGGCGGCGCAGCTGGCGGGCGGGCAGGAGGTGGCCGACGTGCGGGTCCGGGTGCGCAGCCGCCTGAGCGACCTGCTCATCACCGGGCTCACGCTCGGGCTGGTGGTCCCCCGGTCGGTCACGGTCGAGGGCGTCGTCGTCACGAAGTAGCGCCGGGGTCCCCGCCGATGCCGTCAGGGGCGGGCCTCCGGCCCGCCCCCTCGCGTTTCCGCCATCAACCGTTCCACGAGTGCCGCCGAGCGCTCCGCCGCGCCACGCGCGCGCGCCACGCACTCGCGGGCACTGGCCCCGGCGCGGCGGCACCAGGCGGGATCGGTGAGCCAGGTGGCCCACCAGGCCTCGAGGACGGCGGTGGTACGGCGCCGGGGCAGCCACTCGAGCGCCCCCACCTCGTTGAGCTGGACGGCGTCGGGGTTGCGGCGTCCCTCCGGCCCCACCAGGATCGGCATCCCCGCCGCCGCCGGCTCCAGTACCGAGTGCAGCCCCGCGCCCCCGAACCCGCCGCCGACGTAGGCGATGCGGCCCAGGCCGTACAGCAGTGCGAGTCCCCCGACGCTCTCCACCACCCGGGCCGGCGCCCCATCGTCCCGGGCGCCGAAGGCCGGCACCTCGCCGAACCCCGCCGCCCGCGCGCGGGCCCGAAGCCCGGCCAGGTGCCCGGGGGTCGGCTCGTGCGGCACAAGGAGGAGGCGCGCGTCCGGATGCTGTTCCCGCACCGACCGGAAGGCGGCGAGCAGCACCGCTTCATCCGCCGGCCAGGTGGACCCCGCCACCAGCGTGGCCGGTTCCTGCGTCGGGGCCGCGGCCTGTTCGAGCCGCTCGAGGACGGCATCGGCGCGGGGGTCGCCGGTTACCTGGAGGGCTGCGGGGCGCACGCCGAGCTGGCGGAGGCGTGCGGCGTCCTCGGGCGAGGTGGCGCCGACGACCTCGAGGGAGCCCAGCGCGCCCGCCAGCAGCTGCCGCGCCGGCCAGCGGAGTCGCCGGCTCCGCGAGGGCACGGTCGCGGCCAGCAGGCCTAGGCGAATGCCGCGCGCCGACGCCGCGCCCCGGAGTTCGGGCCACACCTCGGCCCGGGTGAGGACCAGGGCGGTGGGGCGAAGGTGATCGAGCAGGGCGGCGACGGCGCGCGGTTCGTCCCAGGGGAGCAGGCCCGCGAGGTCGGCGCCGAGGTCCGCGGCGACCGGCAGGCCCGAGGGACTGAAGCAGGTGACCGCAAGCTGCCAGCCGGGGTGACGGGCGCGGAGCCGGACCAGCACCGGCTCCAGCTGGCGCAACTCGCCGGCGGAGGCCGCATGCGCGAGGAGGAGCGGCCGGGCGGGGTCCCGGCCGGTGGCGCCCCAGTGCGCGAAGGCGATGGCGCTCTCCGCCCGCCCCCGCAGCCCGGCGGCGAGCTTGGGCGACCACCGTGCCGCCAGCGGCGCGAGGAGACCGAGCGCGCGGACCGCCAGGCGGTACGTGCGCGGCGGGGCGGCGGGGCGGGCGCCGGCTTGCGTGCCCGGCGGCTGCTTCCTAGGTTGCATTGTCCGCCCGATGTTTAACCCTGTGAGAGGAGGTGATCCATTGTCTGGTGACAGTTGCATCCGTGGCTCGAACAGGGCAAGCGATCGCCTGGTGAGCTGCTGATTCCTGGTGGGCCGGGTTCGCCCGGCCGCAGATCCCCCGGGATCGCCTCGAGTCCGATGCACCCCGTGAGGGCGGAGCCGATGCTCCGCCCTCACCGCTTTCCCGCCGCCGCCACCCCTTCCGGCGGGCCGCTCCGCCCCCTTACGATACGGCCATGGCCTCCTACTGGCGCGATACCCGCGCACCGCGCTACAGCCTGCTGTTCGCGCTGCCGCTGCTGGCACTGTACGAGCTGCTGGCCCGGCTGGTGACCGCCGACAGCGGCATCCGCAACGGCGCCGACGTCCTGCTCAAGAGCCTGTTCCTGCTGCTCGGCGGCCGCCACGGCCTGACACTCTTCGCGGCGGTGGTGCTCGGCACCGGCCTGGTGCTGGTCATCCGGGACTGGCGCAAGAGCGGCGCGCCGGCCGGCGGCTACTTCCTTGGCATGTTCGCGGAATCGGCCGTCTACGCCGCCTGCTTCGGCGCCATCACCAGCCTGCTCACGGGACTCCTGCTCCACGGCCCGGCGGCCCTCGCGGTGGTGCAGGGGAAGGACCTGGGGCTCCCCACCGAACTGGTCGTGTCGCTGGGCGCCGGCATCTACGAGGAACTGCTGTTCCGGGTGGTCCTGGTGGGGCTGCTGGCGCGGCTGGCGCTGGCGGGATTCGGCTGGCGCCCCTGGGTGGCGGGCGCGTTCGCCACGGTGGTGGGCGCCGCCATCTTCTCGGCCTTCCATTACATCGGCCCGCTCGGCGATACCCTGGAGCTGGGCTCGTTCACCTTCCGGATGGTGGCCGGGCTGCTGCTCTCCGGGCTGTTCCTGGCGCGGGGCTTCGGCATCGCGGCCTGGACCCACGCCCTCTACGACGTGTTCCTGACGCTGCGGGGGGGCTTCTAGCCCCGTCCGGCGCCTAGCGGGTGCCGGCCCGCTCCGCGATGAGCGAGTCGAGGACCTGCTTGTAGATGGCGAACGGCATGGCCCCCCGGAGCAGGCCCGCCCCTTCGACATAGGCCGTCGGCGTGCTCTCCACCCCCGACTTGGCCGCCCCCTCCGCCTCCGCCTGGACCAGCGCGCGCATCTCGCCGTTCTGCAGGCAGGGGAGGATGTCGTCCCGGATGATGCCGGCGCTGTCGGCGAGCGAGAGCAGGAACGGCACCGGGTCCTTGAGGGGTGCCCACTTGCCCTGGTGGAGGAAGAGGAGGTCGTGCACCGGCCAGAACTTGTCGAGCTTCGCGGCGCACATCGCGAATTCCGAGGCGGCCAGGGCGTTGGGGTGGATCTGGGTGAGCGGGAAGTTGAGGAAGATCCAGCGGACCTTGCCGGTGGCGATGTACTCGCGCTCGATGGCCGGGAAGGTCTCGACCGCCTGGCGCCGGCAGAAGGGGCACTGGAAGTCGGAGAGCTCGTAGATGGTGATGGGGGCGCTGGCGAGCCCGCGGGTCCGCTGGGCGATCAGCGGGTCGCCCTGGCGGTAGGCCGCCGGCCGGGCCCCCGGGACACCAGCCCACGCGTGCCAGCCCAGCACGGTGGCCAATCCCACCGCCGCGGCGGTCAGGGTGACGGACTTGCGCGAGACGCCCACGAACTCCCCCTTGCTGTAGTGCCGAGCCGCCGAGCCGCCGAGCCGCCGAGCCGCCTAGTACCGCGGCACCCGCTTGCCGTTGGCCCGGTCGAGCACCAGGCGGTCGCCGGCGACCTTCACGTTCCAGTACCACTCGCTGTTCGGGTCCCAGGTGTCCCAGGAGCGGGCGTAGATCCACCAGTCGCCGCTGGAGAGCCGGAGCGTGGCCCGTCCGTCGGCGCCGGTGCTGTCGCCGAAGGGCTCGCGGCCGAGGCCGGTGCCGAGGGACTTGGTGAGGCTGTCATAGGCCCGGTAGGCGCTATCTTTCCAGCGGCTCATCTGGCCCCGCAGGCTGTCGATGGCGGCGCCGTAGTCGTTGCGGGCCACGGCGAGCTTCTGCTGGGCGGCGTCCCGCCGGCGGAGCAGCGGCACCATGCTGTCGGACCCGGCGGCGAAGCGGCGGTAGAGGGAATCGTAGGCGGGACTCTCGCGGGGCAGGCTGTCGAGCCGGGCCTTGAGCTGTGCCAGCCGCGCCTGCTCGCGCTGCGCGTGGTAGGCGGCGCTGGCGTAGGTCATGAACGGGGCGCGGTACGCCTGAAACAGGCTGTCGAGCTGGCGCGTAATCGCGCTCGGCCGCGGGTGGGCCGCTTCGAGCAGGGCGAGGACGCTGTCACGATCGTACGGCAGGGCCACGAATCCCAGGTGCGCCACGGGCGCGTCCACGGAGTCAGGACCGGGAATGGCCACTTCGAGCTGGACCTCGCGGCCGCTGCAGGCGGCCAGCGCGAGGAGCAGGACAACCGCACGAGGGGACACGGGAAGCGCGCTCCGGCAATGGACGCGGAAAGCTACCTGCCTGCTCGGGCTCCTACAACTCGTCCCGGCGCTGCTCGCGGCGCAGGGCGAGCGGCTCGCCGCGCTCTTCCCGGCCCGGCCGGCCGGCTACCTCACCGACGTGGCCGGGATTGTGGCCGGCGGGGAGGCCGCGGAGATCGCCAGCTGGGCGGAGCGGCTGCGCTCGGCCACCGGGGCCGAGCTGGCAGTCGTGACGCTGCCCACGATCGGGGACGCGGCGCCGAGTGACGTGGCGCTGGCAATCGGGCGGCGCTGGGGCGTCGGTGCCCAGGGCGAGGCCGGCGACTCGGCCAAGAACGCCGGGATCGTGCTGCTGCTGGTGCCGCAGCAGAACCACCAGCCAGGCACCGGCCGGCTGTGGATCGCCACCGGTCGCGGCATCGAGGGCATCATGACCGACGCCATCGTGGGGCGGATCACCGACCTCATGGTGCCGGCGCTGCAGCAGGAGCAGTACGGCCCGGCGCTCACGCTCGGCGCACGGGCCATCGCGGCCACCGTCGCCAAGGGCTTCGGCGTCTCGGATTCCGCGCTCACCAACGCGGACCCGTTCCGGGGCGGGCAGTCCACCTCCGGCTCGCCGGTCCCGGCGATCGTGTTCTTCATCATCCTGGTGATCGTGCTGACGATCATCGCCCACAACAGCGGCCGGGGGGGCGGCGGTCGTAGCGGCCGGCGTCCGCGGTACGGCGGCACCGGCATCGGGTGGGGCGGTGGCGGCAGCTGGGGCGGTGGCGGCGGAAGCTGGGGCGGGGGAATGGGGCGGCGGCGGCGGCTTCGGTGGGGGCGGAGGGGGCGGGTTCGGGGATTCTCTTCGGGGCGGCGGCGGGTTCAGCGGCGGCGGCGCCGGAAGGAGCTTCTGATGACGCAGGTACAACCTCTCCTCGACCGGTTCCTGGCCGACTTCGACCGGCTCGCGCTCGCGGATGCGAGCGTCGTGCTGCACGGCTCCGCGGCGCGGGGCCAGCACGTGCCCGGCTTCTCGGACGTGAACCTGCTGCTGGTGCTCCCGGCGCTCCCGACGGCCACCCTCGAGGCGCTGCGTCCGCTGTTGCGCTGGTGGAAGGCCGAGGCCCGCTCGGTGCCGCTCCTGCTCACGCGGGCGGAGTGGCATCGCGCGGCGGACGCCTATCCGCTCGAGATCGCCGAGATGCGCACCGGCTACCGGGTGCTCCGGGGCGCGGATCCGCTGGCCGGCCTTGAGGTGCGCCCGGCGGACCTGCGCCTGGCGCTGGAGCGCGAGTTCCGCGGCAAGCTGCTGCGGCTGCGCCAGGTGTACGTCCTCCTGGGCGATGACCCGCCGGCGCTGGGCGACGTGGTGCGGCAGAGCATCCCGGCGATCCTGCTCCTCTGCCGCGGGCTGCTGGTGCTCGCCGGCGAGACGCCGCCGGGCGACCCGGTGGAACTGGTGAATCACGCCGGGCGGGTGGCCGGCTTCGCGGGACCGGCGGTGGCGCGGATCGTCACCCGGAGGGGACAGGAGGGCTGGGCCTGCAGCCCGGAGGATCTTCGCGGGTACCTCGCCGCCGTGGAGACGGCGGCGGGCTTCGTGGACCACTTTCAGACTGGAGAACGCCAATGACGCGGTCGCTTCGGGTGCTCCTGCTTGGGGCCCTCGCCCTCACCGCGAGTGGGTGCGGGTACAACCGGATCCAGACCATGGACGAGTCGGTGAACAAGGCGCAGGGCCAGATCCAGGCCCAGCTGCAGCGCCGCGCCGACCTCATCCCGAACCTGGTGGCCACCGTGAAGGGCTACGCCCAGCACGAGGAGTCCATCTTCACTGAGGTGGCGAACGCGCGGGCCCGGCTCAACACCTCGCTGCAGGGCGGCAACCTCGAGGACATGGCCGCCGCCAACGCGGCCATGAATGCCCCGCTGGGGCGCCTGCTGGCTATCGTCGAGTCGTATCCCCAGCTCAAGGCCGACGCCAACTTCCGCGCCCTGCAGGACGAGCTGACCGGGACGGAGAACCGGATCGCCACCGCGCGCCAGGACTACAACGAGGCGGTGAACGGCTACAACAGCTTCATCCGGTCGTTCCCCTACAACCTCACGGCCAAGCTGTTCGGCGCGAGCGGCCCCCGGCCCTACTTCGAGGCCAAGGACGGCACCGACGCGCCGCCCCCGGTCAACTTCGGCAACTAGCCGATGGGGGCCACCGCGCTCGCCCTGCTCCGGGCCTACCGCCGCACCGCGCTGCTGCTGGCCGCGGCGCTGGCGGTCGCGCTCGGGGCGGGCCTGCCGGTGGCGCTGGCCCGGGGCCGGCTGGTTGTCGACCCGGACCGGGCACCGCTCGAGGGCCTGGCCTGGAGCTCGCCAGTCACCCCGCCGAACCTGCTCCGCCAGCAGGCCGTGGACGGGCTGTTCGGGGCGCTCTTCGGGGCGGCCGGCCTGGTGGTCGGCGTCGCGGCGCTGACGCTCATCGCCCTGGCCGCGGCGCGGATGGCGCAGCGCGAGCGGGAGGTGGCGGTCCGGCGCGCGGTCGGAGCTTCCCGGCGGATGCTCCTCGGGGGCTTCCTGCTCGAGGGCGCCGCGATCGCCGCGCTGGGCGTCGCGGCCGGGCTGCCGCCCGGGATCCTGCTCACCGGCCGGCTGGTGGCAGGGTGGCCCGAGCAGGTGGTGGCCGGCGGCATGCTGCCGGCGGCCCTGTTCGCCACCATCCCCATCGCGCTCATCGTCCTGGGCGCGCTGTTCCCGCTTCTCTTTGCCCGGCGGCCGGAGATCACCGAGCCCGCCGATGCGGGCATCGCGCTCCGGATCCCGACGCTCCTGCTGGGCCTCTCCCTGGCCACCCTCGCGACCGGGCTCCTGATCACCCGCCACATGCAGTCGCTCATGGCACGGGGCGGCACCGACGCCCCTGACACGCGGGTCTACCGGCTGGCCATGACGTCGGGCGACCTCGCGCGGCGCGCGGCGGCACTCGACTCGGTGCTCGTCCGCCTGGCCGCCCTCCCGGGCGTCACGGCGCCGAGCCTGGTGCAGCCCGGGGCCCTGTTCGGGCTCGGGGCCGCGAGCATCGCCAACGCGGACTGCGGTCCCTGCTGGCCGTTCCGGTTCCGTCCCCGGCCGGCGGCGCACTACTACGTGAGCGCCGACAGCTTCGACGCCATGGGCGTGCGGCTGGTGGAGGGGCGGGCGTTCACCAGCGCGGATCGGTATGCCGCGGAGCCGGTGGCGATCGTCAATGCAGCGTTTGCCCGGGAGCAGTTCCTGGGCTCGGCGGTCGGGAAGGCCGTGATGGTGGGCGACGACCGCGACCGGTGGTACCGCGTCGTCGGGGTGGCGGATGACCCGCCGCCGCGGGGCCTCGGTGCGCGCCAGCGCCCGGTGTACGCCGTCTACCTGAGCATCCTGCAGCACCCGCCGCAGGCGGTGGATCTCGTCGTCCCGGACGCGGCAGGGCGCGACGACGCCATCCGTGGCGCACTGGCGCCGATCCCCGGGCTCGAACTGGCAGGCGCGGCCCAGCCGGTCGCCGCGCTGCTGGCGGCGGAGCAGGCGCCGCTGCGCTGGTTCGGGCCCGTCTTTGCCGGCCTGGGCTGGGCCATGCTCCTCCTGGCCACGGTGGGCACCTTCGCGCTCATCCGGCTCTGGGTGCTGTCACTCTCCGGTGAGATCGCCGTCTGGCGCGCGGTCGGGGCGCGGCGCCGGCGGGTGCTGGCGCTCCTGCTGCGGCGGGCCGCGGGCGCTGGGGCCGGGGGAGTGCTGCTCGGGGCGTGGCTGGGGCCGCTCTTCTGGGAGGCCTTCCGGCTCTGGCTGCCCGGGCTGGGCGGTTGGGACGCGGGGCTGCTGCTACCGGTGGCCGCGCTGCTGCTGGCCGCGGCGCTGCTCGGCGCCTTCCTCCCGGCGCGAGCGCTGCTCGCGCAGCCGCCGGTGGCGCTGTTCGGGCTGCACGAGGACTAGCCCGCCGGTCTTCCAACGCGACGCGGGGTCCGGCCGATGGCCGGACCCCGCGTTGACGTTCCCGGACCCGCGCGGCCGTCAGTCGACGACGACGTCCGGGAGGACGTAGCGGAGCGGATCGACCGGCTTGCCGTTGACGTGCACCTCGTAGTGGAGGTGCGGCCCGGTGGCGAGGCCGGTGTTGCCCACCTCGGCGATGACCTGGTTGCGCTTGACCCGCTGGCCCCGCTGGGCCAGCAGCTTGGAGCAGTGCGCGAACCGGGTCACGATGCCGTAGCCGTGGTCCACCTCGATCACGTTGCCGTAGCCGCTTACCCAGCCTGCGGAGACGACGGTGCCGCCCGCCGGCGCCTGGATCGGCGCGCCCATGGGGGCGGTGACGTCGATGCCCTCGTGCGGCCGGGCGATGTGCAGGATCGGGTGCTCACGCATCGACGAGAACGCGCTGGAGAGCCAGCCCGCGGTCGGCATGATCGACGGCATGGCGGCCAGCCGGTCCCGGTGGTGGGCCAAGGAGTCGCCCGCTTCATCGAAGGAGGCGGCCAGGAGGTTGGCGCGGCGGATGAGCGCGCCGAGGTCCACCCGGACCTCCGCGGCGCGGCGGCCCAGCGCGCCGTAGCGGTCCTGCCACTTGCCGGCGGAATCGCGCCCGCGCGGGCCGCCGATGCCGGCGAGCTGCACGCCCGGGTCGTTGGGTTCGAGATTGGCCAGCAGGCGGATGCGCGCGTCGCGCTCCGCGATGGTCCGGATGGTATCGCTGAGCGTCGACAGCTCACCGTGCAGGTGGGTCAGCTCCTCCGCCAGGGCAGCGTTCTCCCGCTCCAGTTCCGCGGTCCGACGCAGGTCCACCGACCGCGAGACGGCCCCATACCCCAGCAGCAGCGCCAGGAGCACCACCACGGTGGCGACGCCGGTCGCGGCCTTCAGCACGCGCTGCGACACCTCGATCATTCTCGAGGCGCCGGAGCCCGGCGGCACGACGACCAATGTCCATTTCCGTGGCGGCATACTGACACCCACTATCGACGGGATACCCCGTCGGTATGAAAGTCCTGTGCCTGAATGGGGGGCCCGGCCGGAGGGCCGGGCGAGGGCGGGATAACATGCCCCCCGGTACGGGGGGCGTCAAGTGAGATTTGTCACGTACAACTCCTTGACTGTCAAGGAGTTGTAGGGGTGGGTCTGGGAAAGAGCCCGTCGGGTTTGCGCACCTGCGCGCCAACTGCCTGTGGCGCCTCGGCCTGGCGCCAGGATGCCGCGAGCGAGGCGGATTGCCCGAGGTACCCCCAGAGCTCCCCGGCCTTCCCGGGCATGAAGGGGGACACCAGGACGGCAAGCCGGAGCAGGCAGCCGGCCAGGGCGTGGAGGGCGGTATCGAGTTCCCCCTCCCGGGCCTGCTTGGCGAGGGCCCATGGGGCAGTCTGCACGATGTACTGGTTGGCTGCGGTGACCAGCCCCCAGGCGGCCTCGGCGCCCCCCCGGAGGTCCAGGGCGTCCATGGCCTGGCAGTACTGGGCGGTGGCCTCCTCCCCGGCCCGGTCCAGGCTGGTCGGGGTCCCGGCGGGCACCAGGCCGCCGCGGTACTTCTCGATCATGGCCAGGGTCCGGCTGGCGAGGTTGCCGAGGCCGTCGGCGAGGTCCGAGGTGTAACGCTCGTCGAAGCGCTCCCAGGTGAAACTGCCGTCGTTCGCGAAGCCCACCTCGCGGAGGAGGAAGTAGCGCAGGGCGTCGGGGCCGTGGCGGGCGATCGCCTCGCGCAGGTCGAGCCGCACCCCGGCGCTCTTGGAGAGCCGGTCGCCGCCGAAGTAGATGAAGCCGTGGGCCCAGACCCGCTCCGGCAGCGACTCGCCGGCGGCGTGCAGCATGGCCGGCCAGATCACGCAGTGGAACCGGGTGATGTCCTTGCCGATGACGTGCAGCTGGGCCGGCCAGGCGGCGCCCGAGCCGCCGAACCGCGAGGCGGTCCAGTAGTTGGGCAGGGCGTCGAACCAGACGTAGGTGGTCTGCGCCTCGCCGTCACTGCTGGGGCGGGGGAAGGGCACGCCCCAGGTGATGCGGCTGCGGCTCGCGGAGATGTCCTCCAGGCCCTGGCGCAGGAGGCCCAGCACCTCGTTGCGGCGGATCTCGGGCTGGATGAACCCGGGATTCCGCTCGAGCAGCTCCTCGAGGAAGCCCTGGTAGCGACTCAGCCGGAAGAACCAGTTCCGCTCCTCCACGTCCTCGAGCACCCTGGTGGGATGCAGGATGCACTTGCCGTCGACGATGTCGGCGTCGGTCTTGAAGGACTCGCAGCCCACGCAGTACCGGCCCCGGTACCGCCGCTCGTAGAAGTCGTCGGGGTTCCGGGCGAAGATCCGCTCGATCAGGTCGGTCACCCCGGCCTTGTGCTCGGCGGCGGTGGTGCGGATGAACTGGTCGTTGGAGATGCCGAGCTCCCGCCACGTCGCGAGGAAGGTGGCGGCGATCTCGTCGGTCAGCGCCTGGGGCGACAGCCCGCGCTCCTGGGCCACCTGCGCCACCTTCTGCCCATGCTCGTCCATGCCGATCAGGAACCAGACCTCGTCACCGCGGAGGCGACGATAGCGGGCGATGGCGTCGGCGCCGACCTTCTCGAAGGCGTGCCCCATGTGGGGGTCGCCGTTGGCGTAGTCGATGGCGGTCGTGATGAAGAAGCGCGCCACTCAGGCCTCGGGCGGGGAGGATGGGCCGGCGGCGCCGCCGGAGGGTCCGCGCCCGCCACGCCGGCCGCGCCGGCGGCGCCGCGACTTCCGCGGCTGATTGCCGGGCGCGCCCGCGGCGGCGTCCGCCGGTGTCGCGGGAGGCGGCGGTGCGCGTGACGCTGGGGCTGGGGGCGTGCCGGGGTGCTCCCCGCGCGCGGGGCGGCCCGGCCGCTCCCGTCCGGGCCGGCGTTCCGGGCGCCCGGCGCCGCGATCCTGCGGGCGCTCGGGGCCACGCTCCCGACGGCCGTCCGGGGCCGGCGGCCGCGGCTCCCCCCGGGAGCGCTCGGGCCGGGGTCCCGCGGCGGTCGCGGGGCGCTCGCGTGGCTCGCGGCGGGGCGGCGGGGCGGGTGGCTGGGCCGCGAGCATCTCGAGGGAGGGAGCGGTCTCCATCTCCTCGCGCAGCTGGGTCAGCGGGATGATGCGGGAGCCCTGCTCATCGTGCCGGAGGAACACCCGCTCACGGAAGATGTCCACCGCGATGACCTTCTCGCGCCCGCGCGCCGTGGCGATCGCCTTGCCCTCGCGGGGGAAGCGCTTGCGGGCCGCCACGTAGAACTCGTGCTCGTACTTGAGGCAGCAGAGCAGGCGGCCGCAGCCGCCGGAGATCTGGGTCGGGTTGAGCGAGAGGTGCTGGTCCTTGGCGAGGGCCAGGCTCACGGGGCTCAGCTCGCCGAGCCAGGTGGAGCAGCAGTACTCGCGGCCGCAGCGCCCTACGCCGCCGAGGCGCGCGGCCTCGTCCCGGACCCCGATCTGGCGCAGCTCGATCCGGGTGCGGAAGATGCCGGCGAGGTCGCGCACCAGGGCCCGGAAGTCCACCCGTTTCTCGGCGGTGAAGTAGACCGTCAGCTTGCTGCGGTCCCACTGCCACTCGAGGTCGCTGGCCTTCATGTCCAGCTTGTGGTGGCGGATCTTCTCTGCCACCTGCCGCCGGCCGTCCTCCTCCTGCCGGCGGAGCTCGTCGGCGGTGCGGATCTCCTCCACGCTGGCGCGACGGAGGATGGGGCGCAGGGCAGGCGGCTCGGCGGCTCGGCGGTTCGGTGGCTCGGTTGGCTCGGCCGGCGGGGGCTCCGTCGGCGCGGCGGGCTCGGTGGCGAGGGAGGACTCCGAACCGCCGGTGGCGAACGGGTCCGCGCCGGGGAGCGGCTCGCCCGGGTCGTCGGCGGCGTCCCCGGCGGCCACGAGCGGGGTCTTGTCGGCGGTGCCCCGCTCGCAGCCGGCGCAGGCGGTGCCGCACTTGGCCTCGGCCGCGGCCCCGGCGGTGTGGACGCGCCCGAAGTCGAGGCCGCGCTCCGCCTGCACGATCACGGCCTCGCTCAGGCGGAGCGGGTTCTGGGCGTCCGGCCACTGGAAGAACTCGCGGCGGATCCCCTTGAAGCGGACTTCGATGGTCTGCGGCATCACGCCTCGGAATACGCGCCCATCGCCGCGAACTTGTCGGCGCGGCGGCGGACCAGCTTCTCCGGGCGGACCTTGCGCAGTTCGTTCACGTGGCGGATCAGCACCTCGCGCAGCGCCTCGCCGGTGGCCTCGGGGTCGAGGTGGGCGCCGCCGATCGGCTCGGGGATGATCTCGTCCACCAGCTTGGACTTGAGCAGGTCCTGCGCGGTGATCTTGAGCGCGTCGGCCGCGCGCTCCCGCTGGCTCGCGTCCTTCCACAGGATCGCGGCGCACCCCTCGGGCGAGATGACCGAGTAGACCGAATTCTCGAACATCAGGATCCGGTCGGCGGTGCCGAGCGCCAGGGCGCCGCCGGAGCCGCCCTCCCCGATGACCACGGCGACGATGGGGGTGGGGAGCGCGGCCATCTCGAGGATGTTGCGGGCGAGCGCCTCGGACTGGCCCCGCTCCTCGGCGCCGAGGCCCGGGTAGGCGCCCGGGGTGTCGATGAGCGTCACCACCGGGGCGCCGAACTTGGCCGCCAGCTTCATCAGGCGCAGCGCCTTGCGGTACCCCTCCGGGTGGGCCATGCCGAAGTTGCGCTTGAGGTTCTCCTTGGTGTCGCGGCCCTTCTGGTGCCCGATGACCATCACCGACGTGCCGGCCAGGCGGGCCCAGCCACCGACGATTGCCGGGTCATCGCGGAACAGCCGGTCGCCGTGGAGCTCGATGAAGTCGGTGAAGATCGTGCTGAGGTAGTCCAGGGTGTACGGGCGGCGCGGGTGGCGGGCCACCTGCACCCGCTGGATGGGTGAGAGGTTGTGGTAGATCTCGGAGCGCAGGGTGTTGAGCCGGACCTGGAGCAGCCGCGCCTCCTCGGAGACGTCGATCTGCCGCTCCTCGCCCAGCTTCTGCAGGTCCTCGATCTGCCGCTCGAGCTCCTGCAGCGGCTTCTCGAAATCCAGCGAGTAGTTCGATGCCATGAGGGCTCCTCAGCCTGCCTTGACGAACGCCACGGCCTCGGGCCCGAGCAGCCGCCGGAGGCTCGACACCAGTTCCTCTTCCGCGGTGACGCGCACCCGCCGGGAGCGGGCCCGCAGCTTCTCGCCGTTGCCGTCGCTCCACTCAATATAGAGCGGGACCGGCCCCGGGTGCCGGGTGCAGAGGGCCACCGCCTGCCGCAGCAGGTCGGGCGCCGGCGCCTCGGGCAGCTTCCACCGGAGCGCCAGGCCCAGCGCGCCGGAGCCCTTGAGGTCCTCCAGCGGCCGCGCGGCCTCGATCACGAACGGGGCCCGGTCCTCGCCGCGGTCCCGGGCGCTGTAGCCGCCCGTCAGCAGCACGGCCAGGTCCTCCTTGAGGACCGAATTGAGCTTGGCCCACGCGTCGGGGAAGACGATGGCCTCGGCGGTGCCATGGAAGTCCTCGAGCACCAGCCGCGCGTACTCCTTGCCCGTCTTCTTGGAGATCTGCCGCTTGGCCTGGGTGATCACCGCCGCGAGCGTCACCTGGTGCTCGCTCCACTCGTGCAGCGTGGCGGTGGTGCGGGAGCCGAAGACCTCGACCTCCGCCCGGAAGCGCTCCAGCGGGTGGCCGGAGATGAAGAACCCGATGACTTCCTTCTCCTTGGCCAGCCGCTCCTGCTCCGTCCAGGCAGGGACATCGGCCAGGGCGCCGCCGGTGGGCCGGGGCGCCTGCTCGGGGGCGTCGCCGAACAGCGAGGCCTGCCCCACCTCCCGCTCCTGCTGGAGAAGTTGCGCCTCGCGGAGCGCCTCGTCCAGCGCGTGGGTGAGCTGGGCCCGGTGGCCCCCCAGCCCGTCCATGGCGCCGGCCGCGATCAGCGACTCCAGCACCCGCTTGTTGCAGAGCCGGAGGTCCACCCGCTGCGCGAAGTCGGGCAGGGCGGCGTACGGCGAGACCTGCCGCCCGGCGATGATCGACTCGATGGCGCCGCGCCCCACGTTGCGGACCGCGCCCAGCCCGAACCGGATCCGGCGCTCGCCGACCACGGTGAACTTGAACCCGGACTCGTTGACGTCCGGCGGCAGCACCTCGAGGCCCAGCTCCCGCGCCTCGTTGATGTACTGCACCACCTTGTCGGTGCTGCCGATTTCCGACGACAGCAGGGCGGCCATGAACTCGGCGGGGTAGTAGGTCTTGAGCCACGCCGTCTGGTAGCTCAGCACCGAGTACGCCACCGAGTGCGACTTGTTGAAGCCGTACCGGCCGAAGGTCTCGATCTGCTGGGCCAGTTCCTCCGCCAGCCGCCGGGGGTGCCCCAGGGCCACCGCCCGCTCGACGAACGTGCCCAGCTCCTTGCGGATGAGCTCGGCGTCCTTCTTGCCCACCGCCTTGCGGAGCACGTCGGCTTCGGCGAGGCTGAACCCCGCGAGCACGTTCGCGATCCGCATCACCTGCTCCTGGTAGGTGATGACGCCGTAGGTGGGCTCGAGGACGTCCTTGAGGCTCGGGTGCGGGTAGCTGACCGGCTCGTGGCCCAGCTTCCGCTTGATGAACACCAGGTGCATCCCGGTGTCGAGCGGGCCGGGGCGGAGCAGGGCGTTGGAGGCGACGAGGTCGTCGAACCGGTCGCACTTCATGTTGCGCAGGGTCTCGGTGGCCAGCGGCGACTCGAACTGGAAGACGCCGGCGGTGCGGCCCTGGCGCAGGAGCTTGTAGACCCCGGCGTCCTCCAGGTCCAGCGCATCCATGTCGAGCGCCACCCCGTGCCGCTCCCGCACCATGGCCACCGCGTCGTGAATCACGGTGAGCGTCTTGAGGCCGAGCATGTCCATCTTGAGCATGCCGACCTTCTCGAGCGGACCCATCTCGAACTGCGTGATGATGGCGTCCTCGCCCTCGGCCGCCTGGCCGGCGCCCTTCGTGGGCGCGGTGCACACCGGCACGTAATCGGCGAGCGGGCCCGGGGCGATCACCACCCCCGCGGCGTGCACCGAGGCGTGGCGGCTGATGCCCTCGATGCGGCTGGCCAGCTGCACGCAGCGCTCGTACTGCGGGCTGGTCTCCACCAGCTCGCGGAACTCCTTGACCTTCTCCATGGCCTCCTCGACGCCGAGCGCGAACGCCGGCCCCGAGGGGATGAGCTTGGTGAGCTTGTCGGCGTCGCCGGGCGGGATGCGCAGCAGCCGGGCCACGTCCTTCACCGCCGCCCGGGCCTTGAGCGTCCCGAAGGTGATGATCTGCCCGACGCTGCCCCTGCCGTAGCGCTGGCGGACGTACTCGATCACCTCGCCCCGGCGCTCGAAGCAGAAGTCCACGTCGATGTCGGGCATGGACACGCGTTCGGGATTGAGGAAGCGCTCGAACAGCAGGTCGAACCGGAGCGGGTCCACGTTGGTGATGCCGAGCCCGTACGCCACCAGCGAGCCGGCGGCCGAGCCGCGGCCCGGCCCCACCGGGATGCCCCGGTCGCGGGCCGCCTGGATGAAGTCCTGCACGATGAGGAAGTAGCCCGCGTAACCGGCCTTGTTGATGACGCCGAGCTCGTACGCCAGCCGGTCCTGCACCGCGGCGGGGAGGGGCGTTCCGTACCGGGCCGCCGCCCCCTTCGTGGCCAGGCTCTCGAGCAGCGCCTCCTCGGTCAGCCCCTCCGGTCGCGGGAAGGCGGGCACGAAGTACTTCTTCTCGAAGCTGAACTCGCAGGCGTTGGCCACCGTCTGGGTGTTCTCGAGGACCTCGGGGTGGTCCCGGAACAGCGCCCGCATCTCCGCCTCGGACTTGACGTACGACTCCTCGCCGGTGAACCGGAAGCGCTTGGGGTCGTCGAGCTCCGCCCCCGTCCCGATGGCGAGCAGCACGTCGTGCGCCTCGGCGTCCTCCCGCCGCAGGTAGTGGGCGTCGTTGGTGGCCACCACGCCGAGCCCCAGGTCCTGCCCCAGGCGGAACATCCCCTCGTTCACGCCCTGCTCCTCGGGGATGCCGTGCAGCTGCACCTCGAGCCAGAAGTGCCGCTCGCCGAAGGTGCGCGCGAACCACTCGGCCGACTTCTTCGCCTCCTCGTAGTTGCCCTGCCGGAGGTACAGCGCGATCTCCCCCGAGAGGCAGGCGGCCAGGCCGGTGATGCCCTCGCTGTGGGCGGCGAGCACCTCCTTGTCGATCCGCGGCCGGCGGTAGAACCCCTCGAGGTACCCGATCGAGGAGAGCTTGATCAGGTTGCGGTAACCCGCGCGCGAGTGGGCCAGCAGCACCAGGTGGCTGTACTGGGCCGGCGCCCACGACGGCTTCTGCATCGAGGTGCGGGG
Source organism: Gemmatimonadales bacterium (assembly GCA_044221045.1). Classification (GTDB taxonomy): domain Bacteria; phylum Gemmatimonadota; class Gemmatimonadetes; order Gemmatimonadales; family GWC2-71-9; genus JADJOM01. The sequence continues at coordinate 20,622 of JBGAPX010000012.1, read as the reverse complement.
GCCGAACGCCAGGTAGGCCTCGAAGCCCAGGATGGGACGCAGCCCCCGGGCCTTCGCCTCCTCGTAGAACGACCAGGCGCAGTGCATGTTGCCGTGGTCCGTGACCGCGAGGCTGTCCATGCCGAGCGACTGGACGTGCCGGACGAGCTCCGGGATGCGGTTGGCGCCGTCGAGGAGGGAGTACTCGGAGTGGGTGTGGAGATGAACGAAGGACATGGCGGTTCGGAGGCTCGGCGACCCGGCAGCTCGGCGACTCGATCGGGGTCGAGGGACCGGGGCGCCGGGGGCCTGACGGCCTATTTCTCCCTGGCTTCCAGCACCTGCAGGACGTCGTCCAGCGCGACGCCACGGGACTGCAGCAGGACCAGCAGGTGGAACAGCAGGTCGGCCGATTCCGAGGCCAGCCGCGGTCCGCCCTCGGCGTTGGCGGCCACCACGACCTCCACGGCCTCTTCACCGACCTTTTGCGAGACCTTCGCCACCCCGTGATCGAGCAGTTGCACCGTGTAGGAGCCGGCGGGCCGCTCCGTGGCGCGGGCGGCGATGGTGGTGGCCAGCCGGCCGAGCAGGTGGCCGCCGGGATCGGCGCCAGCGGCGATGCTGCCGTCGGCCCGGACCACGGTGGAGAAACAGGTCGGGGCGCCGGTGTGGCAGGCCGGGCCCTGCTGCTCCACGCGGTACAGCACGGTGTCGGCGTCGCAGTCGAGCCGGATCTCCACCACCCGCTGGGTGTGGCCGGAGCTCTCGCCCTTGCGCCAGGGGGCCTGCCGGCTGCGGCTCCAGTAGTGCGCCTGGCCGGTTTCCAGCGTCCGGGCCAGGGCGTCGCGGTCGGCCCAGGCCAGCATCAGGAGGGTCCCGTGGCGTCGATCCTGGGCCACCACGGGCACCAGTCCCTCCGCGGAAAACCGCACCTGTTCCAGCCAGTGGTCACGGGTCACGGCCACAAGGTATCGGCGGGTGATATGATTGTCAAAAGCCGTTGTGGCGCCTTATCTTGCCCTCACTCTACCCCCACCTACCATGACTCGACACCCGGCCCCGAACCCCCTGCCAGTCGTCCTGCTGCTCGCGGGTCTCGCCCTCGTGGCCTGCGGCGGCGGATCCGACCCGGTGACTCCCGGGGTCGCCTGCGACGGTGAGCCGGTCACCAGCCTCGCGGTCGGGGGCCACGTTATCGTGGACCCGACGGCCACGAACGGCTGCCTGCGCCTCCCGGCGGCGGGACCGGCCGGCGCAGAGCACCTCGTCGTGGCGTATTCGGCCAACGGGCAGGAGACCACCAACGGAGTGAAGGGGGCGTTCACCCTGCGGGGGGTCACCGACGACTTCGCCGCGCTCCACGCCGCCCTGTTCCCGTCACCGCGGCTGGCGGCGTTCCAGACGCCGGCGGCGCCCGAGGCCTTCCACCAGATGCTGCGCACCCGGGACCGGGCGCTCTCGCGGAGCCCCGCTGCCAGCCTGGCGCGGAGCCGGCCCGCGCGCGCGCTGGTGCCGCCCACCGTCGGTTCCACCCGCGACTTCGAGGTCTGCAAGACCACCAGCTGCACCTCGTTCGTGACCGTGGCGGCCACGGCGCAGTATGTGGGGAGCCGGACCGCGATCTACCTCGACGACACCGTGCCCGCGGGAGGGCTGAGCGGCACGGACATCACCGCCTTCGGCGACCTGTTCGACCAGGAGCTGTACGCCTTCGACACCACCGCCTTCGGGCGCGAGTCGGACGTCGACGCCAACGGCATCGTGGCGGTGCTGCTGACCGACCAGGTCAACGCACTTTCGCCCAACTGCGAGTCCACCGGGCAGATCATCGTGGGGTACTTCTTCGGCCTGGACCTCCTGCCGGGGCAGCCGCACTCCAACGACGGCGAGGTGTTCTACGGCCTGGTGCCGGACCCGGCGAAACCGCTCTGCGCGGGGAAGGCGCGGGTGCTCGACCTGCTGCCGCCGACGCTGATCCACGAGTTCCAGCACATGATCAGCTTCCACCGGCACGTGCTCCTCGGGGGCGGCGCGGCGGAGGAGACCTGGCTCAACGAGGGGCTGTCGCACTTCGCGGAGGAACTGGGCGGCCGCCAGGCCGACAACGCGGCGTGCACCGCCAGCAACTGCCTCGACCAGTTCGCGGCCGGGAACCTGCTCAACGCCTACGACTACCTGACGGCCCCCGAGGCGACGTACCTCGTGGAGCCCGGCACCTCCGGGGGCACGCTCCGCGAGCGGGGCGCCAACTGGCTGTTCGTGCGCTGGCTGGCCGACCAGTCGCCGACCGACACGCTGCTCGGCACCGACATCACCCGCCGGCTGCTTGGCGCCGACCAGGCCGGCGGGCTCAGCGTGACCGGCGGGGCCGCGGTGGTCGCGGCGGCCCAGCTGTTCCAGCCCGGGGTGTCCTTCGCCACGCTTGCAGGGCAGTTTCACCTCGCCAATGGCGCCGAGGTCGTGCCAGGCTTCACCGAGCCAAGCGGCCGGCTCCGCTTCAGGAGCTGGGACCTGGTCGCGGCGTTCGACCAGGTCATTCCGGGGCCGTATCCGCTCTTCCCCGACTCCACGTCCGGCCCGGGCTACGCCGGCGCCGGCACGCTGCGGGGTGGGTCCGGCACCTACGTCCGCGTGGTTCAGTCCGGCAGCGCCGCGGCGGTGGCCCTGGGCCTGTCGGTGGAGAATGCCGGGGCGGTGCAGCCGCGCTATGCGGTGCTGAGGATCCGGTGATCGGCCGGGCCGGGCGGGGGGCGCTCGTCGCCCTGCTCCTCCCGGCCGCGCTGGCGGGCCAGGCCCAGGTGCCGCTGGCGCCCCTCATCCTGACCCTGCCGATCTCGGTCCGGTCCGCCGGACTCGGGGGCGCCAGCGTGGCCCTCAATGGCGACGCCAGCGCCACGTTCCTCAACCCCGCCGGGCTCGCCACCATCCGGAACATCGCCATCGAGGGGGCGGCCCAGCGGTATCCCGATGGCTCGCTCGAGGGCTTCGCGGCCGCGGGGTTCCGGTTCCTGCAGTTCGACTTCGGCGGGGGCATCCACTACCTGCGCCTCAGCGACTCCTCCGCCGTGGTGGACAACCTGCAGTGGACCGCCTCGGCGGTGTACCGCGTGGGGCTGATCGCGGCGGGCAGCTCGCTCAAGTACGTGTCGCTGGAGGATACCTCCGGGGTCACCCGCCGCACCGCGGCGCTCGACGCCGGCCTCGGGATCCACGTGTTCGACCTGATGACGCTCGCCTTCTCGGTCCGCAACCTCGAGAGCTGGCGGGTGACCGGCGGGCCGCTGCTCCTGCCGGTGAGCAAGCACGCGGCGTTCGCGTTCAACTTCACCGATCCCCAGCTCACCGCCCGGGTGCTCGGCACCGTCGAGGTGGTGTGGCAGGCGCGCGCGGCCCGGCGCACCGTGATCGGTGTCGAGGCGGGCGCCGTGCTGAGCGGCGTGGGGCTGGTGGGCCGGGTGGGCTACGGCGCCCCGCCCCAGGGCTCGGGGCAGAAGGAGATCTCGCTCGGCGCCGGCCTGGTGCTCAGCCGCTTCAACATCGACTACGCCTGGCAGCGCCGGACGCGGCTGGGCCGCGAGATCCACCGGCTGGGACTGCGCTTCACCCTCTGATGCGGCGAAAGGGCTGCATGGTCCTCCTCATCCTCGCCGGCGCGCTCATCGCCGGGTACGGCACCGCCTACGTCGCGAGCGAGGACGTCCGCTACCTCACCCGGGCCGGGCTGGAGCAGACGAAGATCCTCGAGGCGCGCACGCCGATCGCCGAGATCCTCGGCCGCCCCGACACGCCGGCCGAGACCCGGGCCCAGCTCCAGCTGGTGCTCGATGCCCGGGACTTCGCCGCCGAGATCGGGTACGAGGCGAAGGAGACCTACACCACCTACGCCGACGTCGGCCGCGACACGCTGCTGCTGGTGCTCTCGGCCAGCCCGCGCGACTGCCTCTGCCCTTACCTCTGGAAGTACCCGATCGTGGGCCGGATCCCGTACAAGGGCTTCTTCGACCCGGCCATGGCGCGGCGGGAGGCCGGTCGGCTGGAGCAGCGCGGGTACGACATCTACCTGCGCCCCGCGGGGGCCTTCTCCACCCTGGGGTGGTTCAACGACCCGCTCTACTCGACCGCGATGAGCCGCGATTCGGTGGAGCTGGCAGCCACGGTGCTGCACGAGATCGCGCACAACACCCTCTACATCAAGAGCGCCACCCCGTTCAACGAGAGCTTCGCCCAGCTGGCGGGGTACCGCGCCGCCGAGGCGTTCTTCCGGCGGCGGGGGTCGGAGGTGGCGGCCCGGCAGGCGGCCGACCGCTGGCTCGACGAGGTGGTCCTGAGCGGCTATTACACCACCCTCGCCGACCGGCTCGATTCCCTCTACCGGGTGGCGCCGGATTCGGCTGCGGTGGACAGCGGCCGCGCGGCGCTGGGCCGCTGGGCCCGGGAGCAGCTCGAGGGCACGGTGGGGCGGCAGCTCCGGACCTACACCATCGGCCCGATGGCGGACCGGCCGGTCAACAACGCGCGCCTGGTGGCGGCGCGGATCTACCGGACGCGGCTGGAGCTGTTCGAGGCGTGGTACCAGGGGCACGGCGCCGACATCCGCGCCTCGGTGGCGGCGCTGGATACCCTGATGCGGGGCGTGGAAGGCGACAGCGCCTTCGCGCGGCTGGCGGCGGCCCTCGCCGCGCCGGCGGTGCCGGACAGCACCGGACACTGAGGAGAACCGGCCATGGCAGCTGGGGAGATCCGGCCGCGCAATCCCGCCATCGCGGGCGTGCTCTCGCTGCTGCTGCCGGGGCTGGGCCAGCTCTACAACGGGCAGCCCGGGCTCGCGGTGGTCGTCAACCTCGTGGTGTACGGATCCGCGCTGCTCGGCCTCTCGCGGGTGGTCGGCCTGCTGGCCGCCGCCGACCCGCGGCCCCTCATCTCGGGGGTGCTGGTGCCGGTGGGCGTCTTCACCATGGGGTGGATCGGCTCGGTGGTGCTCGCGGTGTTCAGCGCGCTGGACCGTGCCGAGTACGAGGTCCAGCCCTACAACCGTGGCCTGGTCTACGCCGGGCTGCTGGCGCTGTTCTGCCTCGTGATTCCCGCCGCGACCGCGGACGGCGTGCTGCGGTGGCTGCTGGCGCGGAACGGCATCCGGACCCCCGAGCAGGTGGCCGCCTGGAGCGCGCGGGTCCAGGCGCTCCGCGCCAGCGCCCGCCAAGGGGGCCCGGACGGCGCCGCAGCCGCGGACACCGCGGTGGAGATCCCCAACCTGGAGATCGCCACGCCTCCGGACCCGGAGGTCCTGGCCCGTGACGCGGCGACCGTGATCCACCTGGTGCTCGTGGGCGGACCCGATGGCGGGGTCTACGACGTGTTCTCCACGCCACCGTCGTGCACCCACCAGGGGGGCGCCGCGCCCAGCTGGGCCAACCTCTACGCCAATCCGGCCGACTCCCTGGGCATCACCGCCGTGCAGCTCCGGATCCAGGTCGATTCCGGCGCCACCCGGGACTTCCAGCTGAGCGTCAACGTCGGCAACCTGCCCAGCGGGCGCAGCTACGTGGTGGATGGCCGCATGGTCCGCGAAGACACACCGCCCAGCGCCGTGGTGGAGCGGCGCGGGGCGGGGGCGGTGCTCAGGCTGGTGGGGACCACCGAGACCGGGGTCCGGGTGGAGGCCACCGTGCAGTGCCGGGTGCTGGCCGCGCGATAGCGGTCAGCGGGTCAGGGAGATGTCGCCCGATCCCGTCTCGATCTCGATGCGGCCGCGGCCGTTGCCCAGTGTGCCGCGGATCTCTCCCTCCGACTTCCGCACCAGCTGCAGCGGCACGCCGAGGTCCAGGTCGCCGCTGCCGGTCTCGAGGTCCACGGTGGCGTTGACCGACTCCGGCAGCCGCACCGTGACGTCCCCCGAGCCGGTCTCCACGTGCAGCCGGTCGACGCCGCCGCCGAGCGAGATCGCGATGGATCCGCTGCCGGCCTCGAGGGTGGCCTCGGGCACCTGCGCCGCGTCCACCCGGATGTCGCCCGAGCCGGTGTCGATGTCGAGGGTGCGCGCCGTGATCTCGCGGACCTGCACCTCACCGCTGCCGGTGTCCACCTTCAGGTCGCCTTCCTTCATGTCGGAGACCTCGACGTCGCCCGAGCCGGTATCGAGGGAGAGGGCGCCGCTGGCGCCGGTGACCCGCACGTCGCCCGAGCCGGTGTCGATGCTCAGGCTGCCGCGGGTATCCCGGGCGGTGACGTCGCCGCTCATCGCGTCCAGGTGGAGGTTGCCGTTGACGTTGACGGCCTCGATGCGGCCGACGCCCAGGTAGATCGCGACCCGGCGGCCCTCCGGGATGGTGACCGTCAGGTCGGCGGCGGCCTCGAGCCCGTCGCCGGAGCCGCGGACGGTGACCTTGCGGCCCTCGCCCCGGCCCCAGCGGCGATCGTCATCTCCCCAGGTGCCGTCGGGGCGGATGGTGAAGCCGGAGTTGGAGCCGCGCCCCAGGGTCGGGTAGATGATGCGGTCCTCGGGATAGATCACCCGCAGGGTGGTGCGGCCCCGGAGTTCGCCGCTTTCCACCGAGAGCCGGCTGGCGTCGGGGCCGGTCGGCGTCACGGCCACCGTCACCGCGCCGCCCCGGCTCCCCTCCACCCGGATCACCCCGGCGATGTTGTAGACCGCCACCGACTCCCCGGACAGGGTATAGGTCTTGGCGCCCTGGCCGGCGAGGGGCAGGGCCAGGCACAGCAGGGCGGGAATCACGGCACGCATGCGGGGTTCTCCGGGACGGGGTATGCGCGTTGGACCGGCGCCGGGGCCCCGGGGTTGGAAGGGGCCCTTGCGGCGCCGGGTCACCGGCCACTACTTACCGTTCCCCCTACAGGATTCACCGCGGAGCAGGCATGGCCCGCGATCTCCTCCCGCTGGTACGGCAGGCCCTGGCCGGGCGCTACGAGGTCGAGCGCGAGGTCGGCCGGGGCGGCGCCGCGCGGGTCTTCCTGGCGCACACCCCGGGCGGCGCCCCCGTGGCGCTCAAGGTGCTGCATCCCCAGCTCGCCGCCAGCATCACGGCCGACCGCTTCCTGCGCGAGATCGAACTCGCCTCCCAGCTCAGCCACCCGCGGATCGCCCGGCTGCTCGACTACGGCGAAGGCGATTGGCTGCTCTGGTACGTCATGGAGTACGTGCCGGGGCCGTCGCTGCGGCAGCACCTCGAGCGGGTGCGGAAGGTGCCCGTGGCCGACACGGTGCGGCTGGCCCACGACCTCTGCGGCGCCCTGAGCGCCGCCCACGCACGCGGCATCATCCACCGGGACGTCAAGCCGGAGAACATCGTGGTGTCCCCGGCGGGGGCGGTGCTGGTGGACTTCGGGATCGCCAAGGCGGTGGCGGCCGCGGGGTCCGACCGGCTCACCCGCAGCGGCTTCGCCGTCGGGACCTCCAGCTACATGAGCCCGGAGCAGATCACCGGGTTCGACGGCATCGACGCGCGGTCGGACCTCTACTCGCTCGGCTGCGTGCTGTTCGAGTGCCTGGCCGGCCGGCCGCCCTACGACGATCCCTTCGAGGACCTGGTGCTCACCAAGCACCAGACCGCCCCCGTGCCCGACATCCGTCCGCTGCGCCCCGACACGCCCGAGGCCCTCGCCGCCGCAGTGGAGCGGGCGCTGGCCAAGGACCGGGCCGATCGCTGGGCCGGCGCCGGCGACCTGGCCGCGGCGCTTCCCGCCCTCGCGCACATCTGATCCCCCGTGGACATCTTCGTCGCCCGGCAGCCGATCTTTGATCGGCGGCGGAACGTGGTGGGCTACGAGCTGCTGTTCCGCTCGAGCCTGCAGAACGTCTTCGGCAAGAATGACCCGAACAAGGCGTCGCTCCAGATGATGGACACGACGCTGCTGGGCTTCGGGCTCGACGCCCTGGTCGGCGACAAGCCCGCCTACTTCAACGCCTCGCGGGACGTGCTGGTGAAGGAGCACTGGGCCGTGCTCCCGCCGGCCAAGGCCGTCATCGAGGTGCTGGAGACCATCGAGCCGGACGCCCAGGTGGCCGCCGCCTGCAAGGCGGCCCGCGCCGCGGGCTACCGCCTGGCGCTCGACGACTTTGTGTTCCGCCCCGAGTACGAGGCGCTGCTCCCGTACGCCAGCGTCATCAAGATTGACTTCCTCGTGACCCGCGGCCCGGAGCGGGCGGAGCTGGTGCGCCGGTTCGCCCCGCGCGGCATCCAGATGCTCGCCGAGAAGGTCGAGACTTACGAGGAATTCCACGACGGGCTGCAGGCAGGCTATGAGCTGTTCCAGGGCTACTTCTTCTGCAAGCCGGAGATGGTCACCGGCAAGGACGTCACGCCGGTCAAGGCCAACCTGGTCCGCCTGATCCAGGAGGTGAACCGCCCCGACCTCGACTTCGATGCGCTGGAGGCGATCATCAAGCGGGAGGTGGCGCTGTCGGTGAAGCTGCTGCGCTTCCTCCACTCCGCCGGCTTCGGCTGGCGGCACGAGGTGAGCACCATTTCCCAGGCCCTCCGGGTGCTCGGGGAGCGGCCCACCCGGAAGTGGGCCTCGCTGGTGGCGCTCACGCTCATCGGCGAGGACAAGCCGGTGGAACTGGTGGTGACCAGCCTGGTCCGGGCCCAGTTCTGCGAGGAACTGGGGGCCGAGGGGGCGCTGCCCGAGACCGTGGCCGACCTGTTCCTGACCGGACTGCTCTCGACCCTGGATGCGCTGCTCGACCGGCCGCTCGACCAGGTCCTGGAACAGATGGCCGTCAGCGACGACATCCGGCATGCCCTCCTCGGTGGGGACAACCACCTGGCCGACACCCTCGGGCTGGCGGTCGCCTACGACCGCGCCGACTGGGAACGGGTGGAGGTGCTCGCCCGCCGGATCGCGTTCCCCGAGTCCCGGGTGCCCGAGGCCTACCGGCGCGCGGTGGAGTGGGTCTACCGCATTCTCTCCGGCGGCTGAGCGGACCCGTCCCGTCATCGGCCCCTGACGCGGACGTCATCGCGACGTGATACACCGGGTCCATGCTCTGCGCATGGCGCACCGTGCCCTCATCCCGCTGCTCCTGCTTGTCTGCCTGACGCCGGCCACCCCGGTCGCGGCCCAGCACGCCGTGGCGCGCCCCACCCTGCAGCGCGGAGTGGCCGCGATCCGGTTGCGGGCCATGCTGGCGGGCCAGGGCACCGACCGGCCCCCCATCATGGCCCAGGTGGTCGATCCTCGTGCCGCCGTGCCGCTCCGGATTCCGGATCGGGCCGGCCGCCTGGTGACGATTCCCCTCGGTCCGGTGCTCGACCTGCGTGCCGGCCTCCTCTGGTGGCCCACCGGGCCGCGGGCCCTGGCCGGGTTCCGCTACCGCTACTAGCGGCCGTTACCGCATCCTGTCTTCCGGCGTGACCCGCGCGTGACGGGTGCGCGTACCCTTCTCGCATGCTTCGCCGCCACCCCCCCGAGCGCGGACGCCTCCGCGCGATGCTGACCTTCCTCGCCCTCGTGCTGCTCGCCTGCCGTGCCCCGGCCCCGGTTCCGGTGGCGGAGGGGATGATCGCGGTTCCTGGCGGCGACTCCCTGCATTACCGGCTGCTCGGCGGCGGACCGGACACGGTGGTCTTCGTGCCGGGCGGCCCGATGTTCGGCGCCCGGTATCTGGAGGAGGCGTTCGGCAGCCTCGCGGACCGGTACGCGCTCCTCTTCATCGACCTGCGCGGCCGGGGCGGCTCGAGCGCAGCGCGCGTCCTGGACTCCCTGGGCCTGGACACCGATGCCGCCGACCTCGAAGCGGTCCGGCAGCACTTCGGCCTGGCCCGCTTCGCCGCGGTCGGGCATCACTGGGGCACCGCCGTCCTGCTCAAGCACGCGCTGCGGTACCCGGGGCACCTCACGCGGAGCGTGCTGCTCTCGCCATTCCCGCAGCGGGCCAACTTCGTCTTCGAGCTGATCCGCCAGCCCCACGACACCGCCGCCCGGCGGCGGCATGGCGCCGCGCGCGCGGCCCGCGCCGACACGACCGACCCCGCGGGGTATTGCCGGGCCTACTGGGGCTTCGCGCTCTCGCCCATCGAAGAGACCGACCCCACCGTCATCCGCGCGCTCGCGCCGGCGGTCTGCGCCGGCGACCCCGCACGGCTGCTCGCGCGGGAAGGGGAGCAGCGCCGGTTCTACCTGGCGATGGGCACCTGGAACTGGTGGGACTCGATTCCACGCCTCGGGGGCGAGGCGCTGGTGCTGCTGGGCGACGCCTCGCCGATCCTCGCCTGGGGCGCACGGGGGTGGGCGGGCCGGCTGCCGGACGGCCGCCTCCTGGAGGTCCCGGGCAGCGCGCTCTTTCCATGGGTGCGCTCCCCGGCGGCGGTGGAGGCGGCGGTCAGCCACTTCCTGGCTGGGCGATTCCCGCCCGCGGCCGTCCGCGTGACCGCGCCCCCGGACACCCTCCTGTCCGGTGCGGAGTGATGCCCGGGGCGGGTCACGGCCGCCGTCGCTGCCCCGTGACCACCTCGTGACCGCACCGGGCTGGAAGTCCTGCACGCGGTGACGATACTACCTCGCCCTCGGTCGGCGGCTCTCGCCCGCCGCGGTCCCGGCTCAATGCTGACGCCCGTGTCACGCACCCCAGAGCGAACGCACATGCGGCTTGCCCCCCCCGCGACTACCGCGCTGTTCCTGTTGCACCTCGCCGCGCCGGTGCGGGCCCAGCAGCCTGCGCCCGCGCCCACCGCCCCGCCGGCTACCACGGCCCCGGTCCCGACGCCCACCGGCCGCGTGACCGGCCGGATCATCGACCGGGAGACCGGCCGGCCCATCCAGGGTGTGCGGGTCTCGGTGGTGGGGATCCCGGGCGTGGTGGAGACGGACCTGGACGGGCGCTACCGGACGGCGGCCGTGCCGGCGACCCTGCAGTCCGTGCTGGCGGCCTACATCGGCTACACCCCCACGCGCCGGGACAGCGTGAAGGTGCTCGCCGGCCAGACGGTCACGGTGGACTTCGCGCTCACCGTGAAGGCCGTGGAGCTCGAGGAACTGGCCGTCGAGGGGGCCGTGCCCACGGCCCCCAAGACCGACGCGGGGCTGCTCGCCGCACAGCAGGCGGCGCCGGGCGTCAGCGACGGGATCAGTGCCGAGGCCATCAGCCGGAGCCCCGACTCCGACGGCGGCGACGTGATCCGCCGGGTCACCGGGGTAACGGTGTTCGACCGGAAGTTCGTGGTGGTCCGCGGCCTCAACGAGCGATACAGCAACACCACGCTCAATGGCGCCGACCTGCCCAGCCCGGAGCCGCTCAAGAAGGTGGCGCCGCTCGACATCTTCCCCGCCAGCCTGCTGGAGTCGATCGTCACCGCCAAGACCGCCACGCCCGACAAGCCGGGCGACTTCGCGGGCGGCTCGGTGGAGATCCGGACCAAGGACTTCCCCGAGAACTGGGTGATGCAGGTCGGGGTGTCCCAGGGGTTCAACAGCCTGACCACCTTCCAGCCGATGGCCCAGGCACCACGCGCCACCAGTGACTTCTTCGGCTTCGGTGACGCCCGCCGGCGCCCCAACGCCGACGCGATCGCGGGGCGCCTCAATGAGCGCGCCCTCGAGTCCTACCGGAACGTGTGGACGGGACGGCGGGTCGAGGCGGCGCCCAACCTCGGGGTGTCGCTGAACCTGGGCGGCCAGTTCGGCGAGGCCCTCCCGATCGGCTTCTCGGCCGCGCTGACGTATGGCAACAAGCGCAGCTACACCCCCGGCAAGCTGCTGGCCTACATCCCCAACAAGGACGGCCAGGGCGGCAACGGCCGGGTGCTGGACGAGAGCGGGGTAGAGGTCGAACTCGGCGCGCTGGCCAACCTCTCGGTGCGCCTGGGCAGCAGCAGCAAGCTGGGCTGGAAGAACCTCTACACGCGGAACGCCGAGGAGATCCTGAGCAGCGGCTCGGGATACAACACCGAGAACGGGACCATCTTCGACACCTACGGCGCGCAGTACGTGGAGCGGGAGCTGGTGCAGTCGCAGCTCTCGGGCGAGCACGTCCTGGGCTTCCTGGCCGGGGCCCGCCTGGAGTGGAAAGGCACCCTGGCCGTGGCGCGGCGCCGGGAGCCGGATCAGCGGCGGGCCAACTACATCAAGAACACCGGCCTGCCGACCCTGTCCCAGTTCAGCGTCTTCCAGACGCGTGACCTCGAAGACAACATCCGCACCGGTCAGGTGGACCTGACGGTCCCGTTCTCGCTGCGCCACGAGTCGGACGCGATCCTCAAGCTCGGCGGCCTGCTGCGCGACAAGCCCCGGACCTTCACCTCATCCTACACCCAGATCCGGACCCAGACCACCGACGAGGCGATCCTGAGCCTGCCGCCGGAGCGGCTGTTCGCGCCGGAGAACATGGGGAGCGTGCTCACCGGTCAGGCGCTCGACTTCGGCGGGTCCTACGCCTCGGATGACGACCTCACCGCCTTCTACGGCATGGCCGACCTCGCGCTGCTGCCCTCGGTGCGGGTGGTCGGGGGGGTGCGGGTGGAGCACTGGCGGCTCACCGTCTTCGAGGGCGGCCGGCAGGCCCCCGATTCGGTGACCTGGCTCCGGCCCTGGGATCCACTCTGGTCCGCCAACCTGACCTGGTCGCTCAGTGACCGGATCAACTTCCGCCTGGCCGGATTCCGCTCGGTGGTGCGCCCCGATCCGCGGGAGCTGGTGAACGACCGGTACGTCCCGATCGGCTCCGAGTGCGACATCACCGGCGATCCGGGGCTCCGCCCCGCCCGGATCCTCAACCTCGACGCCCGCTGGGAGTTCTATCCCCGTCCCGCGGAGCTGTTCGCGATCAGCGGATTCTACAAGAAGTTCGATGATCCCCTGGTCGAGGTGATCCAGGAGTCGGCCAATGTCTGCACCTCGTTCACGGCCAACGGCGGGACCGCCCGCAACTACGGAGTGGAGCTCGAGGGACGCCGGTCGCTCGACTTCCTCCCCGGCTTCCTGGGCGGTCTTTCGATCGGGGTCAACGCGACCCTGCTGCAGTCGGAGGTGACGCTGGATCCCGTCCGGTTCGGCGGCTCGAAGGGGCTCGGGCTGCAGGGACAGTCGCCGCTGCTGCTCAATGGCTCACTCTCATGGGCCAACGAGGCATCCCGCACCTCGATTGCGCTGCTGTACAACTTCTTCGATACGCGGATCGCCCGGTACGGCGGGGCCCAGCCGTCGCAGCCCGGTACGCGCCCAGCCAACGTGCTGGAACGCGGCCGGTACAGCCTCGACGCCAAGGTCCAGCAGGGATTCGGGCCGATGAAGATCTCGGTGTCGGCCACCAACCTGACGGGCCAGGCGGTCCGCTGGGTCCTCGAGGGTTCCGGCAACCGGGTGCAGACCCGCCGGGCGCCCATCGGCACCTCCTGGTCGGTCGGAGTCACCTATGATGTCTTCTAAGTCCTGGCGCCGCCCCTCGGCGCTCCTCGGCCTGGTCCTGGTGGCCTGGGCCTGTGGCGCCGGCGAGTCGCTCGGCCTGGGCGGCGCCGGCGCCCCGACCGGGGTGCGCGCGACGGCGCTCAACCTGAGCACCATCCGGCTGGACTGGGCCCTCCCGGCAGGCGTGACCGACCTCCAGCTGCTGCGGATCGAACGGCGGGTGGACCTGCACGGCGAGTTCACGCTCCTCGCCGAGGTGGCCCCGAGCGCTACCAGCTACTTCGACGGGAGTCTGTCCCCGGAGACCTATTACGGCTACCGGATCCTCACCGTGGATCAGGTGGGGGACCGCTCCCGCCCCAGCACTGTCGCCGGCGCCCTCACGCCCCCGCTTCCGGGCCTCGTCCTCGCCACCGCGCTCCAGGGCACGGTCCAGGGGGCGGAGGATCCCAACGGCTACCGGGTGGACATCCGGGGGCCGCTGGACACCTCGATCGCCATCGGCTCGGTGGCGCAGCAGACCCTCTCCCCGCTGCCGGCCGGTACCTACACCGTGACCCTGCGCGACGTGCTGCCCACCTGCGCCTTCACCGCCGGGGATTCCGTGCGCACCGCCGTGGTGACGGACACCGGTCTCGATACCCGGACCAGCGTCGGGTTCTCGCTGTCGTGCGTGGATCCCACCCGCGGGCGCATCGCCGCGCGCGTGGCCGTCACCGGCGACAGTGTGGACACCGACGGGTACCGGATCGACTATGTGGGCCTGGTGACGGGGGACAGCCTCCCGGCGCTCGGCGGGGCCGCCGTGAACGGGTTCGGCGGCGTGCAGGGCTTCGGCAACCTCCTCCCGGGCGACTACGAAGTCACGATCAGCGATGTCGAGGCGCCATGCCTGCTCTCCGGCGTCGCGAGCCGGAGCGTCCAGGTGGCCCCGCTCTCTGCCGACACGGTGAGCTTCGCGGTGACCTGTCCCACCAAGGGCGGCGGGAATCCGAACGCGCCGTTCATCCTGCGGAACGTCTGGACGCCGTCGCAGGCCGGGGCGGGGCAGACCGTGACGCTCGACGTGAGCCTGGACCTCTCGGCGGTGAGCGGGCAGGATGTGGGCGCGGTGCAGGCGAGCCTGCAGTACAACACGGCGGTGCTCACCTACGTGAGCGCGACTGCCCCCGCTCCCGCCCTGATGAACAACCTCACCGTGAACACGGGGACCCCCGGCACCATCACCTGGCTCAATTTCAGCACCGGCAGCACGCCCCCGACGGGCGTGGTGCCGGTGGCGCGGTTCAGCTTCACGGTGGCGGGCAGCACCGGCCAGACCGCGAGCACCCAGTCCAGCATCGCGACCATCGGCAACTTCGATGGCAGCCAGACCCTCGAGACCCAGTTCCGCGTCGTCGAGGACACCTTCGTGGTCGGGGCCGGCTCGGGCGGCGGCAACCAGAACCCGGTGGCGCAGGCTGGTGGCCCCTACAGCGGCAGCGCCGGTAACGCCATCAGCTTCAGTGCGGCCGGATCCGGCGACCCGGACGGGAGCATCGCGAACTACGGGTGGGCCTTCGGCGACGGCACGACCAGCACCCAGGCCAATCCGGCCAAGGTGTACGCCACGGCGGGGACCTACACCGCCACCCTGACGGTGACCGACAACCAGGGCGCCACGGCCACGGACCAGGCGACCGTGACCGTCACCGGGGGCGGCGGGGGCGGGGCGCAGCCCTTCACCTATCGCAACGTCTTCACGCCGCCGGCCGCCTCCAGCGGCCAGACCGTCACGCTCGACATCTCCCTCGATGCCTCGGCCGTGCCCTCCCAGAACGTCGGTGCGGTGCAGGCGATCACCAGGTTCAACCCGGCGGTGCTGCAGTACGTCAGCAGCAGCGCCCCGGCTCCCGCGCAGATGAACAACCTGACCGTGAGCACGGGCACGCCGGGCCAGATCTCCTGGCTCAACTTCACCACCTCCGCGACCCCGCCGACTGGCCTGGTGTCCGCGGCCCGATTCACCTTCACCGTCATCGGGAGTGGGTCCTCGGTCACCAGCACGACGATCGCCGCCATCGCGGACGCGGCGGGCAGCGTCACCCTCGACACGCTGTTCCGCGTGGTGGAGGACACCTTCGCCGCCGGCAGCGGGGGGAGCAACCAGAGCCCGGTGGCGCAGGCGGGCGGCCCCTACACCGGGACGGCCGGGCAGGCGATCGGCTTCAGTTCCGCCGGGTCGTCTGATCCGGACGGCAGCATCGCCAGCTACAGCTGGGTCTTTGGTGACGGTACCACCAGCACCCAGGCGAGCCCGTCGAAGAGCTACGCGGCGGCGGGGAGCTACACGGTCACCCTGACGGTCACCGACAATCAGGGCGCCACGGCCACCGCGCAGGCGGCGGTGACGGTGAGCGCCGCTGCCACCCCGGTCACCTGGACCAGCACTTTCGGAGGCTTCAACGCCGGCCTGGCGGCCTACCCGCTGGTGGTGACCCTCAACCTCACCCAGGACATCCCGCAGACGTCCGGGCCCGAGGCGCTGGGGAGCTACGTGGTGGATTCGCTCGTCTGGGACCCGGCCGTGCTGGAATACCACTCCCTGGTCTTTGCCAGCGGCGGCGGGTCGTCGAACATCACGAACGCCACCGGCGGCTGCAAGTGCAAGCTGAGCTTCACCGGGGTGGCACTCTCGCCGAACACCGGCCTCGTGCCGGTGGCCACGGTCAACTTCCGGCCCAAGGGCACGAGCGGGAGCACCGCGACGCCCCGATTCTACCTGGGCAGCGTGCTCAGCACCGCCGCGCTGGGATCGTTCAACTACCTCGGCGTCCTGCAGAGGGTGGAGGGCAGCCTCACGCTCCCCTGAGCCGCGATGGAATGTCGCGTCCGCGCCGCGTTCGGGCAGCCGCTGTGGCGTCCCGGAGGCGGCGCGGCCCATTGGTGTGGCGCTGCTCCGGCACTCAACGACTGTCACAACTCCACATCACGGTCGCGTTTCTTCCCCACAGACTTTGGCCTGCTCCCCCGTGACCTCGCGTGGCCGCAACCGATACCGCGGCGCGGCGAGGCCTTGCTGTTACCGGCCGACTTTACCCGCGGCTTGAGAGCCCGGCTGTCCCGAGGCCGTTCGGGACCGCTGCCCTTCCACCATCCGATCTTCTGGAGGTTCCATGCAGTTGGTCCGCCGTCTCGGTGGGCAGGCCCGGCGTGTGATGTCGGTCGGCGCGATCGTCGCCACCGCCGTCGTCGCCGGCGCGTGCTCGTCCGACAACACGGGCGCTGGCCCGGTGCTCCCCGGCACCCCGCAGCCCAATCCGCAGATCACCCGCGCCGCCTTCCTCGCCGACGTGAACGTGCGCACCGGCGAAGTGAAGATCCGCGCTCCGCAGCTGACCGGGACCCAGAACGGCCTCGGTGCCCTGCGCGGCGAGGACATCGACGCGAGCCTTCGCGGCGTGGATCTGTCGCTGGTCGGCGGTGACGTGGTCAACATCACCACCTCGAACTTCGTGGCCTCCGCCATCGGCGCGTTCACGCCCGGCAAGGTGCGGGTGACGTTCGACGTGAACCTCACCAACAAGCTCTCCGGCGTGCAGCTCGTCGGCCCGACCGTGTTCCCGGCGCCCCCCGCAGGCACCACCGGCCCCATCCTCTTCCCGTATGACATCGCGGTGGCCGTGACCGCGGGCGGCACCGCCACTGGCGGGCAGGGTAATGACGTGATCGTCACCTTGCCGAGCTACGGGCTGGTGGCGCCGAGCACCGACTGGAACGGCGCCCCGCACAGCTTCTTCAACGATGTCTCCTGCTCCAGCCCCAACAACGGTGGCGGCGGCAGCGGCGGCCAGGGGAGCGGCGGCGGGTTCGGCCAGAGCAACGGCTCGGACTGCTTCCGCTGGGAAGAGTTCGCGGGCCCGATCTTCCCCGGCTCGACCACCTCGGCCAGCAACGTGGGCTTTGACCTCGATCCGACCGTGGGCCAGTTTACCGCCCGCCTGATCGTGGCGGCCGACCTGCAGAACAGCGGCCCGGCGCCGACCGGCACCATCGCCGGCACCGTGACCTCGCCTCAGCTGGGCGCGCTCAATGGTGTGACCGTGACCGCCACCAGCGGCATCACCAGCCTCCCGGGCACCACCGCCGGCGCGGGCGCGTACTCGATCGCCGGCGTCCCGACCGGCCCGGCCTCGGTGGCCATCACCGGCGGCCTGCCCGCCGGCTGCACCAACCCCGGCAGTCAGGCGGCCACCGTCACCAACGGCGGCACCGCGACGATCAACTTCACCGTCACCTGCCCGGTGCCGAACGGCAGCATCGCCGGCCAGATCACCTTCACCGGCTTCACCCCGGCCGGGGCCGCGATCGACGGCATCACCGTGACCGCCACCCCGACGGGCGGCAGCGCGGTGTCCGGCAACGTGACCAGCACGGGCGCCCTCAGCGTCAGCGGCGTGCCGATCAACATCTCGGCGAACGGCGCCGTCGCCCTCGCCAACCTGCCGGCCGGCTGCACCGCGGTACCGGCGGGCTCGTACACCGGCCTCACCAACGGTGGCAGCCAGACCGTCAACTTCACCGTCCCCTGCGTGGCCCCGCCGGCCTTCTACCAGTACACCGGCACCGCGGTGGACAACGGCGCGACGGTGACGATCAGCTACTCGATCGACATGACCACCCGCGATGACGCGGCGATCCCCGGCGCGGATGATATCTCCGCCATCCAGGGCTCGTTCACCTACAACAGCGCCCGGCTCAGCGCGCCGATCTGCGGCAACGTGTCCGGCTCGGGCCTGACCAACGGCACGTTCAACACCAGCACCGCCGGCACCATCGGCTTCCTGAACTTCTCCACCACCGGCATCAAGACCGGCGTCCAGGGCGTGCTCACCTGCACGTTCACCGACGCGGGCAGCGGCGCCCTGACGACCCTGACCACGCTCACCGTGGCCGCGAGCGACAACGGCACCGACCTGCTGCCGAACACGCAGCGCAACGACATCCCGTAACCCGGCGGGACGGAGGCGGGCGCCCCGTGGTGGGGCGTCCGCCCATCCGTTCAGACCCACAGGAGAAGCCCCACATGCAGAAGTCCTTCACCCGGCTCTACGTCCGCCCGGTCTTCGCGATCGCCGGAGTGGCTGCCGCTCTCTCCGCCTGCTCCGGGGATGACCTGACCCCCCTGGGCGGGAACCAGGCCGGCGCCGACCTCGCCGTCGGCGTGGCCGTGTCATCGGCAAACGCCGCCGCGGGCCAGCAGGTGGCCGTGGTCGTGCAGGCCAGCGGCCGCGAGGCCCTCGGCGGGCTCCAGGGCACGCTGTCCTACGACGCGTCCCGGCTCGAGTTCGTGGGCCAGGCTCCCGAAGGCGCCAAGGTGACCATCCTCAACACCACCAAGGCGGCCCGTGGCGAGCTCAAGCTCATCAGCTACCAGGGTGGAACGGGCATCGGCAGCCGCTCCGGCACACTGGTGTTCGCGGTCAAGGGCGGTGACTACGCCCAGGCCCTCAAGTTCGACCTGGAGATGGCCACCGACGTCCACGGCGCCCGGGAGATCTCGCGCTACACCCGCGCCGGCACGGCCGAGGCGGCTGACCTTGCGGTGCCCGCCGCCGCCCGCGCCATGTCCATGGCCGACTGGAACGAGGCGCTGTACCCTGAGGTCGTGAAGCAGGAGAAGAAGGTGATGCCGCACGTAGCCGGGCAGTACCTGGCCAACCTGCACTACGGCAATGCGAACCTGAGCGCCGAGTCGGGCGCCAGCTGCACCTCGGTGAACGTGCTCGACGCCAGCTACATCGGCAACATCGCGGTGGGCAACAATTCCGTGCTGGCCACCGACTTCCCCACCCGTGACCCGGTCGTCGCGGGCAACGTGGCCCCGAACTCCTCGCCCATCCCCGGCGTGGGCGCCGGTGGCACCCGGGTGATCGACGTGCTGGACGCCCAGGCCGTCGCCAACGAGGCGGTGGGCAACCTCCGCCCGGTGGTCTGCGACCTGATCCCCGGCCGCGCCCCCGTGACGACCAACATTGCCACGGTGTCCGGCGCCATCACCAGCAACCGCACCTTCTTCAGCGATACGATCTACCGGATCAACGGCGTGGTGAAGGTCAACGGCGGCGCCACCCTGACCATCCAGCCCGGCACCCGCATCGAGGGGATGTACCTCGGTGCCGGCACCTTCCAGATCTCCGAGCTGATCATCGAGCGTGACGGCCGCATCGACGCCCAGGGCACCCCGCTGCAGCCGATCGTCTTCACCTGCGACCAGACCCCCAAGTTCAAGGGCTGCTGGGGCGGCCTGGCCATCATGGGCAACGCGTCCGTCAACGCCGCGCAGTCGGCCACCCTCACCAGCCCGGTCATCGCGGGCCGCGCCGCCTCGGGCGGCTGCTTCGAGGTGGTCTTCGAGGGCACCACCGGCACACCGTCCGAGACCCGGTTCGGCGGCTGCAACGACGCCGACTCGAGCGGCGTGGTGCGCTATGCCCAGATCGAGTACGGCGGGTACGCCTTTGCCGCCAACACCGAGCTCAATAACCTGACGGTCGGTGGCGTGGGCAGCGGCACGGTGCTGGAGTTCATCCAGGTGCACGCCGGCCTCGATGACGGCTACGAGATCTGGGGCGGCACCTTCAACACCCGCAACATCGTGATGACGGCCAATTCGGACGACGACTTCGACTTCGCGTCGGGCTGGAGCGGCAAGGCGCAGTTCCTGATCAGCCAGAAGGACTCGCTGGACGGCGACAAGACCTTCGAGATCGACAACACCGAAGTGGCGGCCTCGTACAACAGCACCCCCCGCGTCAACGCCCAGATCTACAACGTCACGATGGTGGGCGCGGAAGCCCCGGCCAGCACCAGCGGGAATGCCGGCAACAACGTCAACGATGCGATCCACCTCCGTCGCGGTGCCCGGCCGGACTTCTTCAACTTCCTCCTGATCGGGTACCCGGTGCTGATGGACATCGACGACGCGGCCACCTGCCCGGCCGGCCTCGACTTCGCCACCGAGGTGCTGTACCAGTCGTTCACGGCGTTCAACTTCACCCGGATCGACAACGCCGATGCCGACCCGATCTGCCAGCCCTATACCACCCTCGGCACCGAGACCAACCTCGAGGCGCTGGTGTTCAACGACGTTGCCCGGGGCAACCTGACCGCGGCGACCAACCCGCTGATCGCGCCGTACAACGTGATCACGCCGGACTTCCGCCCGGTGAGCGCGGCGGCGGTGTCGCAGGGCACCAGCATCACCCCCCCGAATGACGGGTACTTCGACGCCACCGCGAACTA
>JBGAPX010000154.1:0-7052 GCA_044221045.1 Gemmatimonadales bacterium | reverse complement strand
TCCGGCACCGCCCTGCTGCTGCTGGCGCTATGGCTCGGGGACCGCCGCCTTCCCAGGCGGCCCGCGGGCGTGGCGCTCGCCGGCCTGCTGCTGATCGGTGCGCCCTACCTGGTGGCCGAGCTGGGCCGCGGCATCACGCCGCCGGTGGGCGGGGTGACGACCGCCCTGTGGGTGGGATGGCAGGCGACACTGACGATCGCCACGTCTGCCCTCATCCTGCTGGCCGCGGCGCTGCTGCGCGGCCACCGAGAGCCGCCGTCGCGTCCGGGCGGTCTGCTGGTCGCGATGGGCATCGCGGTCGCGGCCGCGATCATCGGGTTGCTGGTCTGGCAGCCGCGGGGCGGGTGGCCGGAGTGGTACACGTTCCTGTGGACACCGGCGCTGGTGCTCGTCGCGCTGCCGCGCGGCCGCTGGGCGACGATCATCGGCGCCGCGATGGTTGCCGGCACGGCGGCCACGCTGGTCGCGTGGGGCGCGGAGCAGTCCGGCCGGGTTACGGCGGCGCAGCGCGACCTGTCGCGGCTCGGCGACGCCGACGACCCGCTCGCCACCCCGCTGCTGCAGCGGTTTCACGAGCAGGTGGCCCGCGCGCCCGAGCCGGCGAGCGCAGCGGACCTGTTCCTGCTCTGGCGCGGCTCGGACCTGGCGGGACAGGAATACCCCGCGAGGCTCGCCCTCTGGAACCCGGACGGCAGCCGCCTGTCGGAGCTGGCCCTCGATTCGCTCGACCTGCCCGCGCCGCTGGCCTCGGCCCTGGTGCAGGGCCTCGATTCGGCGACGCCGCTGCAGGTGGTCTCGCTCAAGCGGGTGCCGGGTCGGCACTACGTGCTGCTGGCGCGCCTGCCCAGTGGTCGCGTGCTCTCGGCCGCGGTGGGGCCGCGCACCCGACTGCTGGTGCCCACGCGGCTGGCGCGGATGCTCCGGCCGCCCGGGGAGGGGCCTCCCCTCTACGACCTCACCCTGACGCCGCCGTTCACCCGCGGGCTCGGCTCCGCACCCGCCGCGCGCTGGGTTCGCCACGGGTCCGAGGCCCGGACCGACCTGCTCCTCGACCTGCCCGGTGGGTCCCGCCACGTCCTGGCGGTCGTGACTTTCCGCCCGATGCCGTACCTCCTGGTGCGGGCTGCGCTGCTGGTGGCGGGCAACGTCCTGGCGGTGCTCCTGGTGGCGCTGCTCGCCTCGCTCCGCTGGCCGGACCTCCGCCGGCGCCTGGCCCCGCGGCGGCTCGCCCGCTCGTTCCAGCTGCGCCTGGCGCTGGCGCTGGCCGGCTTCTTCATCCTCCCCGCGGTCGGCTTCACGCTGTGGGGCCTGGGCCGCCTGACCGAGGAGGCGAACCGGACCCGGGACCTCCTCATCACCTCGGTGCTGCGCGACGCCGTGCTCACGGCCGGCGGCCTGCTGCAGGAGCCTGAGGAGAACCTTGCCGAGGGTCTGGGTGAGCTCTCCAACCGCCTCGACGCCGACCTCGTCCTGTACAGCGGCGGGCGGCTGGTGGCGGCGAGCACGCCGATCCTGCGGGAACTCTCGCTGGTCGAGCCGGTGATGGACGCCCGGACCTTCCAGCGGCTGGCGCTGGGCGAGGAGGTCGAACTCACCCGGCAGGCCACCACCTACGTGGCGCCGGTCCGTGTGGGCTACCGGGTGGCGAGCGCGGGCCCGCCCGGAGGCGTCGGCATCCTGGCCACGCCGCAACTCACGTTCGACTGGACCCGTCGTCGCGACCAGCTCGACCTGCAATACTTCCTGCTGCTGGCGACGCTGACCGGCGTGGCGGCGGCCGCGATCGGGGCACAGCTCGCCGCCCGCGCCCTCTCGCGACCGGTGGCCGAGCTCCGCCGCTCCGCCGCCGCGGTGGGGCGGGGCGAGCCGCTGCCCGTCATCGCCCCGCCACCGGCGGAGTTCGAGACGGTCTTTGCCTCATTTGAACGGATGGCGCAGGACATCCGCGAGAGCCAGGCCGCGCTCGACGGGGCCCGCCGCCGCACGGCCGCGGTGCTCGCGAACGTGGCGACGGCGGTCGTGGCGCTCGACGGGGCCGGCCGGATCATCCTCGCCAATGCCCGGGCGCGGCAGCTGCTGGGCACGGTCCTCCCGGAGGGGGATCGTCTGGCCGACGCCCTGCCGCTGGAATGGGCTCCACTGCTCGACGCCCTCGCGCGCCCTCAGGGCGGCCCTCCCGGCGACGCCGAAGTCGAGTGCGGCGGCCGCACGTACCGGGTGCAGCTGGCCGCACTGGGCGGGACGCCCGCCGAGGGCCTGGTCCTGGCGCTGGACGACCTCACCGAGCCGACGCGGGCGGCCCGGGTGCTGGCCTGGGGTGAGATGGCGAGGCAGGTGGCGCACGAGATCAAGAATCCCCTGACCCCGATCCGTCTTGGGGTCCAGCACCTGCAACGGGTGCGCAGGGAACGGCCGGCGCAGTTCGATGCCGCGCTCGAGGAAACCACCACCCGGATCCTGGTGGAGATCGACCGGCTCGACACCATCGCGCGTGCGTTCAGCCGCTTCGGGCTCCCGGGGAGCCTCAGCGGGCCCCTCGAGGCCGTGGACCTGATGGCGGCCGCGCTCGAAGTGGCGGCGCTCTACCGGCTCGGCGACGATGGCGGGACGGTGCAGGTCACGGGCGCGGCGGGGGCCACCGCCCCGGCGCGGCGTGACGAAGTGAAGGAAGTACTCGGCAACCTGGTGGAAAACGCCCGCGGCGCCGGGGCGGCCCGGGTGCGGATCGCGGTCGATCCCGGAGGCTTCTCGGTGGACGACGACGGCCGCGGCATCGCCGCCGAATTGCTGCCGCGGATCTTCGAGCCGCGGTTCTCCACCACCACGAGCGGCTCGGGGCTCGGCCTCGCGATCGTGCGCCGCCTGGTCGAGGGGTGGGGTGCCACGGTGACGGTGGCGAGCACACCGGGGGAGGGGGCCCGGGTGAGCGTGCGGTGGCCGGCACTGGTTGCGCCCCGGCGAACCGGCGAGCATCCTTTGGAGCAGTAGCCCAGCGGAACCATGGACGGTTGCTGGCACGTTCGGCCCGACTCCTGCATTTCCCGGGGAGGACCGTGGCGATGTCCCGCGCTTGTCGTCCTCGAGGCCCGCATCCATGACCCCTGAGCCGATTCCACAGGACCTGCTCGCCGTGCACGACCTCCTCCGGGAAACCCTTGCCACAGCAAGGGATAACGGGGGCCCGTTTCAGTACGGCGTGGCCGTCTTTCCCCGGACCGGACGGTTCGGCGCCCCGGTCTTCGGCATCGCCACCAGTGGCGGCGAGTCCACAGTCCTGACCTACCGGATGCTACAGTCGTTGGTGGAACTTCCCGTCTATCTCTCTGGACGGGTCCCCGCGACCATTCGCGAAGGCCTCTCCTACGGACCGCCCCGGGTGATCCCCGTGGCACTGCTGGACCAGCCCGTACTCCGGGTCGGGTTCACCTGCTGCATCGGGGCCAGCCGCGACGACCTCGACCGGACCCAGCCCCTCGAGACCAGCGTGTTCGCCGGTGACCTGACCGCCCCGATCATCCTGCTGCTGGACGTGCGCCCCGACGGCTGGCCCAACTAGCCCGTCCGCAGTCCCGCTGCCCGGCGCGCCGCCCCGTTCGGGCGGCGCGCGTGCTTTGCGTCGCCGCGCGCCCGCGCGCGTCCCCCCGGTACCATCCGACGGGCACCGGCGCGCGATACTCCGGCTCACTCCACCGGAGATCGCATGCTGGCACGGGTCCGCTCCGCCGCGGTACTGGGCATCGATGGGTACGTGGTGGAGGTCGAGGCCGACCTGGCGAATGGCCTGCCGTCATTCAGCACGGTCGGGCTGCCGCACGGCGCGGTCAAGGAGGGGCGGGAGCGGGTCACGGCCGCGCTCCTCAACAGCGGATTCGACGCGCCGCTCAAGCGCATCACCATCAACCTGGCCCCCGCGGACATCCGGAAGGAGGGCACCGGCTTTGACCTCCCCATCGCGGTCGCCCTGCTGGCCGCCAGCGAGCAGCTCCCCGGCGCGCGCCTCGAGGGCTACCTGCTGGTCGGCGAACTCGGCCTGGAGGGCGACCTCCGGCCCGTTCGCGGAGCGCTCTCGGTGGCGCTCGCCGCACGGAGCGCGGGCTGCCGGGGCCTGATTCTTCCGGCCGGCAACGCGCGCGAGGCGGCGGTCGTCAGCGGCCTCGAGGTCCTGGGCCCACCCACCCTGCGGGCGCTGGTCTCCCACCTCACGGGGGAGGCGCCACTCACGCCGGTGGCGGAGACGCCGTGGCCCTTCGGGACGACGTCCGCCGCCGACGCGGTAGACTTCGCCGACGTGCGGGGACAGCCGGCCGCCAAGCGGGCCCTGGAAGTGGCCGCGGCCGGCGGCCACAACATCCTGCTCATCGGGCCGCCGGGCTCCGGCAAGACCATGCTGGCGCGGCGACTCCCAGGGATCCTCCCCGACCTGACCCTCGCGGAGGCGCTCGAGACGACCCGGATCCACAGCGTGGCCGGCCTGCTGCCGCCCGGGCAGCCCTTCCTCGTCCAGCGCCCCTTCCGCGCACCGCACCACACGATCAGCGATGCCGGCTTGATTGGCGGGGGACCGACGCCCCGGCCCGGCGAGGTGAGCCTGGCGCACGGCGGGGTGCTCTTCCTGGACGAGCTGCCGGAGTTCCGCCGCAACGTGCTCGAGGTACTGCGCCAGCCGCTGGAGGATGGGATCGTGACCTTGAGCCGGGCGGCCGTCAGCCTCACCTATCCCTGCCGCTTCACGCTCGCGGCGGCCATGAATCCCTGCCCCTGCGGCCACGAGGGTGACGGCCAGCGTCCCTGCCGGTGCGACCCCGTGGTGGTGGAGCGCTACCTCGGGCGACTCTCCGGGCCGCTGCTCGACCGGATCGACCTCCAGATCCGTGTGCCCGCCGTGCGGGCGGCGGAGCTGGGCCTCGACTCCCAGGAGGAGGCGAGCACCACCATCCGGGGCCGGGTGGCCGCCGCGCGGGAGCGGCAGCGGTGTCGCCTGGCAGGGGTCGCGGGCCTGCACGCCAACGCCCATCTCGGGCCGCGGGAACTGCGCCGCTTCTGCCGGTTGCAGCCGGCGGGCGAGGAGCTGCTCCGCACCGCGATCGTCCGCCTGGGGCTCTCGGCCCGGGCATACCACCGCCTGCTCAAGGTGGCGCGCACCATCGCCGACCTCGCGGGGACGGAGCAGATCGAAACGCCGCACCTTGCCGAAGCCATTCAGTACCGGACGCTCGACCGGCCGCGCGGACGCGCGGCGGCGGCGTCATGACGGGAATCCTCCTCGCTTTCGCCGGGTCGTTTCCCGTCGTAACTTCCGCACGTGCGTATTCCCCCCCCTCGCCGCTCGTCCCTGGCCACCGTGCTGCTGCTCCTCCCCGTCCTCGCGGGGTGCACGGCCATGGGCGCGTGGGTCTACGACGACCCCTCGTTCGCGCTCCGCACGGTGACGGTGCGGCGGGGAACCGAGCTGGGCGCGGGGGCCAGCGACTCGCTGGAGCTGATGTTCCTGGGGTGCAACCGGAACGATTACGACCTGATGAGCGACGGCTTCACCGCCCGCCTGGCGCTGTCGGGCCGGACGGTCGCCGAAGGCATGCGCGAGCAACCGGTGTTCCTGGGCACTCGGGACACGAGCAGTTTCGTGATCGTGGTGCCGCTCATGCCCAGCGACCTCGGCATGCCGGACCGGGTGCTGCCGTTCGAACTCAGCGGGACCGGGGTGGTGCACACACCGATTGGCAACCGGCCAGTGCGGTTCCAGTTGCGGGGGAGGGTGGATTCCCACGGCGAGGGCATGCGGTGGCTGGGGGAGGGGGCCACTCCCTGCCGGCCCGGACTGTCCCAGCTGCCCGGCATCTTCGATCGACGGGTGCCCGCCACCGACGAGGACAGCACCGCCCCGCCGCGGCGGCCGCTCTATCCCAACGAGCCCAACGGACCGACGGTCCCCGGACCCGGCCAGCAGCCCGGCCAGGGCGGTCGGCCGTAGGCTAGGACCCCGCGCCCGCCTTGCGGGGCTTCTGGCTCGAGAACCAGGTCAGGGCCGCGATCACGGCGGCGATCCCCACTCCATATCCCAGCAGGTCCCGTTCGCCGTCCCAGGTCACCACCTGGCCCAGGAACAGCACGCCCATGACCACGACCAGCACCCCGATCAGCTTGTCCTTGAGGTCGTTGAGGTCATGGATCTCGAGCCAGTTCGGCAGGTCGAGGCGGTCATCCACGAACAGCTCGAACAGTCCGATGGCGATGACGTAGAGCACGGTGGCCAGCAGGAACAGGTCGGTCAGCTCGATGAAGGCGAGGATGAGTCCCTTGGCGCCCTTGGGGCCCGACCCGTCGTGCAGCCAGAGGCCCCGCAGCACGGCGAAAGTCTCGTAGGCGCCGTAGGCGAGCAGCGCGGTGGCCGCCACGAGCGTGGACAGCACCGCGATGATGATGAGGTACCGGCTGCTCGCGAGGGTACGGAGCAGGCGCGGAGGAGGCTGGTCGGGGGGCTGGGAGGTCATGCGCCGGAGTTGGAGTCGGGGTCAGGGGTGCGCCGCGCGTCCCAGCCGGTCGCGGATCGCGGCCCAGGCCGGGGTGTCGGGCGGAAGCGTCACGACGATAGCGGTGACGCCATGGTCATCGAGCTGGTGCAGGGCGCGGTAAAGGCCGCGCGCGTAGCCCTCCGGATCCGCCGGGAGCCGCACCACGACGTGGGCCGCCCCGGGGGCTGCCTCGCCGAGCAGGAGGGCCCCGAGGCGTTCACCCTCCGGCACGGGCGCGGGGAGCTCGCCGGGCCCGAGCAGCCGGAGCGGGGCCCGGGGGGCGTAGTGCCGGTCCAGCATCCCTGGGGCAGGGCGCGCCGATTCCGCGCTGCGGGCCCGCGCCGGCAACTCCACGGGGCCCAGCACCTCCTCGAGCGCCTGCCGGGAGACCGCCCCGGGGCGGAGCAGCACCGGCCGGGGGCCGGAGAGGTCCACCACGGTCGACTCGATCCCGACCGTCGTCGCGCCGCCATCCAGCACCAGCGGTATGCGGCCGGCGAGGCTGCGCGCCACGTGCGACGCCTCCGTCGGCGAGACCTC
>JBGAPX010000011.1:0-47340 GCA_044221045.1 Gemmatimonadales bacterium | reverse complement strand
TGTTCCGCGACCTGCCGGGCGTGGACCGGAGCCAGGAGGCGGTCAAGGAACTGCGCCGCGCCGACCTGATCCTGGTGCTCGATATCTCGGACGTGGGCCGGCTCGGGATGCTGAGCCAGACCGTGCTGGACCGCGGCGTCCCCGTGGCCTGCGTGGACCACCACGTGAGCCAGGGGCACCTGCCCGATGGGCCGCGCTACGTGGACCCGGAAGCGTCCGCCACCGGGGAACTCATCTTCCAGCTGGCACAGGCCAACGGCTGGCCGCTCACGCCGGCCGCGGCGCGCGCGCTCTACGTGGCGATCCTCACCGACACCGGCGGCTTCCGCTTCAGCAACACCCGGCCCGAAACGCTGCGCACCGCGGCCGCCCTGCTCGAGGTGGGGCTCGACCCGGAGCAGATCTACCTCGAGGTCTACGCCAACGCCCCCGAGGGCCGCGCCCGGCTGCTGGCGGAAACGCTCCAGACCATGGTGGTCGAGGCCGACGCCGGACTGGCCTGGGTCACGGTGCCCCCGGGCGCGCTCGAACGCCTCGGCGCCACCGCCGACGACCTCGACGGCATCGTCGAGGTGCCGCGCCAGATCGCCGGCGTGCGGATGGCGCTGCTCTTCCGGGAGATCGCCGCGGGACGCGTCAAGGTCTCGCTGCGCTCGGTCGGGGCGGTGGACGTGGCCCATTTCGCCAAGCCGTTCGGCGGGGGCGGGCACACCAAGGCCTCCGGACTGTCCATGGAAGGGTCGCTCGCGACCGTGCAGGCCCGGGTGCTGACCGCGGCGCGTGAGTACCTTTCCGGCAACGGGCCCCGCTGAACCGGCGGCCGCCCCGATCTCCAGCACGCAGGACCGCGCCCATGACGACACCCGCCCCCGGACCCGACCTGCTCGAGCGGATCGAGCACACCCTCGACACCCTCCGGCCCTACATCTCCTCCCACCGCGGCAGCGTGGAGGTGGTCGACTTTGATGAGGCGCAGGGGCTGCTGCTGCTTCGCCTTGGCGGCACCTGCCACGGGTGCTCCGCCTCCACGATCACCCTCAAGCAGGGCATCGAGACCCGGCTCCGGCAGCTGGTGCCGGAAGTCCGCCAGGTCGAGGCCATCTAGATGACCGAATCCCTCGCCGCCCGCGTGGCCGCCGCGCTGGCCCGGATCCAGAATCCCCGGCTCGAGAACGACCTGCTCTCCGCCGGCATGGTCCGCGACCTCGCCGTCACTCCCGACGGCAAGGTCTCGTTCACCTTCCTGCTCGCCCGCAGCGACCCCGCCACCCTGGTGCGCGAGGCGCGGGCCGCGGTGCGCGCGGTGGAAGGGGTGAACCCGCAGGAACTGCGGATCAGCGTGGTGGACCCGGGCGGGCCGGCGGCGTCCACCCATGCCCCGCCGGGGCAGCCCGCGCCCGGGCAGACCCACGGGCAGGCCGGGCTGGTGCCGCCGCCGCCCTCCCCCGCGGAGTATCCCAACCTCGGCCGCATCATCGCAGTGTCGTCGGGCAAGGGCGGGGTGGGCAAGTCCACCGTCTCGGCCAACCTCGCCGTGGCCCTGGCGCAGCAGGGGCACCGCGTGGGCCTGATGGACGGCGACATCTACGGCCCGAACATCCCGCGGATGTTCGGCGTCTTCGAGAAGCCGCCGGTGACCCAGGGCCGGATCCAGCCGCTGACCGCCTACGGCGTGAAGCTGATGTCGCTCGGCTTCCTGGTGGACCGCGACGCCGCCGCGATCTGGCGCGGGCCGATCATCATGAAGGTGGTGCAGCAGTTCCTGCGCGACGTCGAGTGGGGCGAGCTGGACTACTTCATCGTGGACCTGCCGCCCGGCACCGGGGACGCGCAGCTCTCGCTGGCGCAGTCGTGCCGGGTGGCGCTGGCGGTGATCGTCACCACGCCGCAGGAGGTGGCGGTCGGCGACGCGCTGCGCGGCGCGAAGATGTTCGAGAAGGTGAGCGTGCCGGTCGCGGGCGTCGTGGAGAACATGGGGGCCTGGACAGATCCGGTGAGCGGCGCGCGGCTGGCGATGTTCGGCGAGGGCGGGGGCCAGCGGCTGGCCGAGGAGCTCAAGGTACCGCTGCTGGGACAGGTGCCGCTCCAGCCCGGCATGGCCGACCTGGCCGACCGCGGCCGCCCCATCGTCGCCGCGGAGCCCGCGAGCCCGGCCGCCAGGGCACTGCTGGGGATCGCGGACCGGGTCGTGCAGCTGGCGGGCAGCCGCCCGCAGCCCCTCCCGATCCTCCGGGGCTAGGCCAACTCGCGCAGCGCGGCGAGGCGGGCGTCCACGTCGGTGCCCACCCGCCGCACCACCTCCAGGGCGCCGGTGAGCCCTTCCGGCGTGGCGGTGCCCGCCCGCAGCCGGAGCAGGTCCAGGCGCACGGTGTCCAGGGCGGCGAAGGTCTCGCCCAGGGCCCGCGCCACCTCCCGCCGTTCCCGCTCGAACTCCTCCCGCACCGCTTCCCGCGCCGGGTGCCCCGGCCCGCCGACCGAGGCCAGCGCGGTGCCCAGTTCTCCCTCCCGCGCCCGGAGGGCCGTGGCCTGCACGGTCAGCTGGGTGATCACCTCGCCCAGCTGCCGCAGCCGGTGCCGGTCCTCCTCGGGCAACGCCTCGAACAGGGCGCGCGCCTGGTCGCCGAGCAGGAGCTCGGTGGGGCGGGCGTCGGGGAGGTCCGGCACCTCGGCCCCGCGCTTGCGGCCCATCAGGCGGAGGAGCCATTCCGCCTTTCGGGCCATGAGGCGGTGGATCAGGCCGGGGCGCCCCTCGCGCGGCGCCTCGAGGCGGGTGCCGATCCAGCGGCCGAGCGCCACGGGCAGGGCCATCGCCACGAGCTCCACCGCCACCGCGGCCAGGCCGGTGATCCTGGTGAGCAGCAGCTCGCGGGGCCCGAGCCAGAGGCCGAGCGAGGCCGCGAAGCCGAGCAGGTAGAGCAGCGTGGCCCGGGTCCGGGTCGGGGGCGCGCCCTCGACCGCCGCGGCCTCGCGCGCATCCGCCTGGAAGGCGGCCCGGAGGTCGGCAGGGCCCCACCCCTCCCGGGCCGCTTCGCGCAGGTACCTGGCGGTCGAGAGCCCCTTGATCGCCGTCAGGCTGAGCAGCACCAGGGTGATGCCGATGGTGTACAGCTGGCCGAAGCCGAGGAAGTCGTTCGCGGCGGTGAGCGCTTGGGCCACCAGCACCACGGCGGCGAGCGTGCCGTAGCCCGCCAGGTCCACGCTGAAGGAACCAACCTCGCGCACCAGGCGAGCGAGGGTCGGCGGCACCGGTGACCCCACCGCCGCCCCGGCGCCGAGCGCCGTCGCGAGCGCCTCGCCGGAGGCGAACCGCTCCGCGGGGTCCTTGGCCAGGCAGCGATCGACGGCCGTGGCCAGGGTGCGCGGCACGCCGGCCCGTAGGCTGGCCACCGGCGGCGCCGGCATGGTCAGGTGCTGGGCCAGGAAGGCGGCGGTGCTCTCGCCCTCGAAGGGCAGCCGGCCGGTCAGGGCGTAGAACGCGGTGACCCCGAGCGAGTAGAGGTCGCTGCGGCCGTCGGCGGGCTCGCCCGCGGCCTGCTCGGGACTCGCGTACTGCGCGGTCCCGAGCTGGGCGCCCGGCGGGGTGATCGGGTGCTGGGCCAGCACCCGCGCGATGCCGAAGTCCATCACCAGCGCGCGCCCGGTGCCGCGCTCGAGCAGGATGTTCTCGGGCTTGATGTCACGGTGCACCACGCCCTGCTGGTGGGCGTAGGCGAGCGCCCACGCCACCTCCTGCACCAGCCGCGCGACGACGGCCGGCGGGAGCGGCCCCTCGGCCCGGACCCGTTCCGCCACCGTCTCCCCGGGCACGAAGGACATCACGAAGCAGGCGCAGTCGCCATGCTCCTCGACCGCATGGATGGGGACGATGTGGGGGTGGGCCAGCCGCGCCGCGGTGCGGGCCTCCTGCAGGAAGCGCTCGCGCAGCTGAGGCATGCCGGCCAGGTGGGGCGGGAGCAGCTTGATGGCCACCGGCCGCTCCAGCGCGAGGTCGCGCCCCAGGAACACGACCCCCATGCCGCCGCGGCCGAGTTCGCGTTCCAGCAGGTAGCGGCCGCGGAGGGCCGTCTCGAGCGCCTCGAACTCTGTGGTCATGGGTCTCCGGGCCGCCGGCCGTGGCGCCGCACCTGACGCGGGCTACCTTAAGGAATGGCCATCATCACGCTGCTGACCGACTATGGGACCGTGGATTCCTACGTCGGGGAAATGAAGGGAGTTTTGCTCTCCCTGGCCCCGGGGGCAACCCTGGTGGACCTCACCCACGAGATCGCGCCGGGCGACCTGGCCGCGGCGGCCTACGTGGTGGGCCGCGCCTGGCACCGCTTCCCGGCCGGCACCGTGCACCTGGCCGTGGTCGATCCCGGGGTCGGGACCCAGCGCACGGCGCTCGCCTTCAGCACCCGCGGGCACTACTTCGTCGGCCCCGACAACGGCCTGTGGAGCGGGGTCATGCACGGGGCCCCGGTCGAGGCCGTCACCCTGGCTCCCTCCCCGCAGGCGTCCCCGACCTTCCACGGCCGCGATATCTTCGCCCCCGCGGCCGCGCGGCTGGCCCAGGGGGAACCGCTGGCCACCCTCGGCGCGCCCTACACCAGCATCCCCCGGCGGGTGAGCGGCGCCCTCCCTCATCATGAGGGCAAGGTCGTCGTTGGGGAAGTCATCTACGTGGACCGGTACGGCAACCTGGTCACCAACCTCACGACCACGGTGGTGCCGCCCTACGCCGTCCTCGAGGCCGAGTCGCTGGTGATCGGACCGCTGCGGTCCACCTTCGGCGACGTGCCCACGGGGGCGCTGCTGGCGTACGTGGGCTCGGGGGGGCAGGTGGAAATCGCCGTGCGCGATGGGTCCGCGGCACGGCGACTGGGGCTTGGCGTGGGAGGGCGGGTCCGGGCCCGGCTAGGGTAGCGGCGGCGGCGTGCGGTCGCGCGGCGGCCGCTTCACGGCGGTGACGCCAAACTGCGGCGTGGCCCAGAGGAACTCGTCGGTGAGGGTCTCCGCCGGCAGCAGCCGCCCCGCGAAATGCTCCCGGAGCCCCGCGCGTGAGAGCAGCGCGGCCCCGAAGCCCACCGTGGCGAGCAGCCAGGTGACCAGCACCGCCGTGGCCAGGATCAGCGTGCCGGCCACCGGCACCCACCCGAAGGCCACCCAGGCGAGCCAGGTGCCCGCGACCGCGGCGAGGCCCACCATCACGTAGCGGTAGCTGTTGGCCGGCACGGCGCGTCCCAGCGCCAGCTGCCGCCGCGTCAGGCTCTCGCCCATCGCGTGGGCGATGGCGAGGAAGCCCCCGAGCAGCGCCACCACCAGGAGCAGGGCGAAGACGATCACCGCGAAGGGCACGAGCAGGATCCCCGCCACCGTCAGCACCAGCCCCACCACCAGCATCCCGAACGTCGGCAGCACCAGCACCTGGCCGAGCAGCCCCACCAGGAGCGAGCGGGTGAAGGAGTGCAGCACGGTGTCGCTCACCACCTCGAGCGGCTGGCGGCCGAAGGCCACCAGGCCGGTGCCCACCAGCATCAGGGTGAGGAACACGCCGAGGACGCCGGCGCCGTTGCGCGCCGCGCGCATCCACGCCGGGATCGGTGGCTCGGCCGCCGGACGGGGGGCCGGGGCCGCCGGCGTGTCGAGGGTCCGGATCTGGCCCAGGATATCGCCGCCGAGGTCGCGGACCTGGCCGGCCACGGCGAGGACGTCACCGGTGACCACCGCGCCGGGGTGGACGATGACGTCGCCCTCGACGCTGGCGAGGTTGCCCTCGACCCGCCCGTAGATGTCGGCATCGCCGCGCACCACCAGCAGGTGGCCGGCATAGCGCTCCGCCGAGCCGAGGCCGAAGTGGCCCAGGTGCGCCTGCCCGCCGGGCACGGTGATCCGGAGCGCATCGCCCCGCAGCGTGGCCGCGGAGCGGAGCAGGGGAGCCAGGCGCCGCGGGTTGCTGAGGTCGCCGAGGTCGATGGTGAGCCCGCCGGGCGCGGCCGATTCCACCGGCTGCGGGTCGGGCAGCACCCCGGCCGGGGCGGAGAGGCCTTCCACCTGTTCGCCCAGCAGCTCGGCGAAGGCGGCCTCCTCGCGGGAGAGCCCCGCCGGGGCCCAGGCGCGCAGGCGCCCGAGGGCGGTGGGGGTGTCGCTGCGCGCCAGGTCGAGCATCAGCGCCCGCCAGCTGACCGCCAGCGCGCCATCATCGGCCACGCGGCCGATCGGCTTGCCATCGACCAGCAGGGTGCCGCCTTCCAGCGCCAGGACGAGGGCACCGCCGTCGGTGAAGTCGAAGGTGACCGAGGCGATGCCGGTCGCGAGGGAGACGACGTGATCGCGGACCACGTGGTCTTCGTCGTTGCCGAGCAGCTGGTTCAGGAGTTCGATGCGGGACTTCCAGGAGGGCTCACCACCGTGGAGGTCGCGGGCGGCGGCCGGCGCGGGCAGCAGCGCCAGCAGCAGCGCGCCCGCGAGGAGCGGGTCACGGCAGCGCACGGGCGGTCCCGGCGGAAGGCAGTGCCAGCAGGCGGCGCAGCGCGAGGACGCCCGCGGCGTAGAGCGACACGGTGACCCCGACCAGCACCACCGCGCGGCCCGGCGTGAGCGCCGCGCGCACCGCGCGGTACCAGCCCTGCTGCTCCAGCGTGGCCGACGCGACGCCGACGCCCTGCCAGAAGAGCGCCTGGGCGTGCGTCATGAGCCAGGTGCTCGCCCCGCTGATGGTGTCCTGGTGCCCCGACGCCCACGCCACGCTGGCCGCAATGGACCCGCCGAGCAGCCCGGCGACGCCGGCCGCCATCCCGACCGTCAGCGGGTTGCGGGCCACGCCCTGGCGCCACCGGCGCCACGCCCCGGCCAGGGACAGCCCGCCGGTGTCGACCTGGTCCATGACCCGGTCGGCAAAGTCGGCGCGAGGAGTGAAGAGCGGCAGGGCCTCGAGCCGGAGCACCAGCACCCGCTCCGCGTCGGCGAGGGCCTGGCAGTCGGGGCAGCCCCGCAGGTGCGACTGGCGTGCGAGGGGCAGCTCCCCGAGGACCCACTGATCGAGGTCGTCCGGGGTCAGGTGCGCCTCGGGGGCGACGGCGGCCGCGCCGGCCAGCGTCACCCGGGCCATGACCCGGTCCGCGAATGCGCGACCCGGCGCGGCCTGTGGCAGGGCCCGCAGCTGGGCCACGACCTCCCGCAGTTCCTCGGCGGTGGTCCGGCACGGCTCGCATGTTTCGAGGTGGGACGTGCGTGGGGCGGGGAGACGTCCGTCCAGCCAGAGATCGAGCTCGTCGGGGCTGAGATGGGGTGCGTCAACCATACGGCGGTCTTACGGCCTCGTCGGAGAGGGGGTTTCAGTCCCGGAGGTGCGCGAGCATGTCCCGCAGCTCGTGCCGCGCCCGGTGGATGTAGGTCTTCACGGTGCCGAGTGGCAGGTCGAGGAGCTGGGCGATCTCCTCGTACGCCAGCCCCTCGACGTGCCGGAGCATGATGCAGGAGCGGTACTCCGGCCGCAGCTGCGCGATGGCCCGCTCGATGTGTGTCCCGAGTTCGCGGGCCTCGAGTTCGGCCAGCGGGGTCTCGCCCTTGTCACCGACCTGCAGGGCGGTGGCCTCGATGTCGTCGGCGCTGGTGGCGTTGGGGGCGCCGTCGATCGAGAGGGTGTCCACCTCGCGCCGGCGCAACTGATCGATCGCGGCGTTGTTGGCGATCTTGAAGATCCAGCTCGAGAACTTGAACTCGGGGCGGTAGCTGCCGATGGCGTTGAGCGCCTTGATGAAGGTCTCCTGGGCCAGGTCCTCGGCGAGCTGCCGGTCGCGGACCATGCGCAGGATGAGGGAGAACACGGGCCGCTCGTACCGGCGGATGAGCTCGCGGTACGCGGCTTCGCGTCCCTCCTTGGCGAGGGCCACGATCTCCTGATCGCTCAGGGACACCAGATCGGGACGATCAGCCATGAAGAGCCCGGCGCCTTGCCCGGCCGCCGCTCGACGGACTACATTCTGCGCCTATGTTCGCCACAGATAGGAAGTTACCGCTCTCCGGCGGGTTGGAGAAGCGGTCCTATGTCCGGGAGATGTTCACCGCCATCGCCCCCCGGTACGACTTCCTGAACCACCTGCTCAGCCTGAATGTCGACCGCCGGTGGCGGCGACAGGCCGTGGCCGAGCTCGACTGGCCCGCCCGTCCCGACGGACTCTACCTCGATCTCTGCGCCGGCACCCTCGACCTGGCCGCCCAGCTGGGGCGCCAGGCGGGCTTCGGGGGCCGGGTCATCGGGGCCGACTTCGTCCTTCCCATGCTGGTGCTCGGCCGGGGCAAGTCGGACCGGGTTCGCCCGGTGAACGCCGACGCGCTGGAGCTGCCGTTCCCCTCTGCGACCTTCGACGGTGCCACGGTGGGCTTCGGGGTCCGCAACTTCGCGGAGCTGGACCAGGGCCTGGTGGAGGCGGCACGGGTGCTCAAGCCGGGGGCACGGCTGGTGATCCTCGAGTTCACCACCCCGCCGCGGCAGCCGATGCGGGGCCTCTACTTCTTCTACTTCCGCCGGTTGCTGCCCCTGATCGGGCGGCTGGTCTCGAAGCACCAGGACGCCTACGCCTACCTTCCCGCCTCCGTGCTCGCCTTCCCGGAGCCGCCGGCGCTCGCGGCGCTCATGGAACGGGCGGGGTTCGCCGGGGTACGGTACACGCTGCTCTTCGGTGGGATCTGCGCCATCCACGTGGGGACCCGCGCATGACGCTCGACAGCCTGCAGGAGTTCATCGCCGCCATCGAGAAGATGGGCGAGCTGGTGCGGGTGCGGGAACCGGTGCGGACCCGCCTGGAGATCGCGGAGATCGCCGACCGCTGCATGAAGAGCCCCGGGGGCGGGCCGGCGCTGCTGTTCGAGCGGCCGCTGCTCGATGATGGCCGGCCGAGTGAGTACCCGGTGGCCATCAACCTGTATGGCTCGATGCGGCGGATGTGCCTCTCGCTCGGGGTACAGCAGCTGGACGAGGTGGGGGCGCGCATCAGCGAGCTGCTCAACCTCAAGGTGCCCGACGGCCTGTTCGGGAAGCTCTCGATGCTGCCCAAGCTGGCGGAGGCGTCGAAATTCCCGCCGCGCACCCGGGGCGGCCGCGGCGCCTGCCAGGAGATCGTCTGGCAGGGCGACCAGGTGGACCTGGACCGGATCCCGTTCCTGACCACGTGGCCGGGGGACGGCGGGCGGTACATCACCCTGCCGATGGTGATCACCGAGGATCCCAACCGGGGCATCCGCAACGTGGGGATGTACCGGGTGCAGGTGCAGGGGAAGCGCGAGCTGGCCATGCACTGGCAGCGGCACAAGGTGGGCGCCCATCACTGGCGCGAGCTGGCGGCCCGGGGCGAGCGGATGCCGGTGGCGATCGCCGTCGGCGCCGATCCGGCGAGCCTCTACTCGGCCTCGGCCCCGCTGCCGCCGATGATCGACGAGTTCATCTTCGCGGGATTCCTGCGCAAGTCGCCGGTGGAGCTGGTGAAGGCCGTCACCTGCGACCTCGAGGTGCCGGCCGAGGCGGAGTTCGTCATCGAGGGGTACATCGACCCGGCGGAGCCGCTGGTCACCGAGGGGCCCTTCGGGGACCACACCGGCTACTACTCGCTCGCCGACCTCTATCCCCGGGTGCATGTCACCGCCGTCACCATGCGGAAGCAGCCGGTCTACGCCGCCACCCTGGTGGGCCGCCCGCCCATGGAGGACTACTACCTGGGCCACGCCACCGAGCGGATCTTCCTGCCGCTGCTCCGGCTCACGGTGCCGGAGGTCGTGGACTACCACATGCCGGCCTGCGGGATCTTCCACAACCTCGTGTTCGTCTCGATCGACAAGCAGTACCCGGGCCAGGCGTACAAGGTGATGAACGCGCTGTGGGGCGCGGGGCTCATGTCGCTGGCCAAGGTGCTGGTGATCGTGGACAAGCACGTCAACGTGCAGGACCCCGACGAGGCGTGGTGGATCGTGCTCAACAACATCGACCCCGAGCGCGACGTGCGCTTCACCAAGGGGCCGGTGGACGTCCTGGACCACGCCAGCCAGCACTTCAGCTTCGGCAGCAAGATGGGGATCGACGGCACCCGGAAGTGGAAGGACGAGGGCTTCACCCGCGAGTGGCCCGAGCTCATCACCATGGACGAGGCCACCCGGCGGCGGGTGGATGAGCTGTGGCCCCGGCTCGGGATCCGGCTGTGAGGGCCGAGGGCCAGACCTTCACGGGCGAGTCGCTGCTGGCCCGCTACGCCAGCTTCGTCAAGCTGCCCCACACGATCTTCGCGCTGCCCTTCGCCCTGCTCGGCGTGCTGGAGGCGTCGCTCGAGGCGGGCGTGCGCTGGGTCACGGTGGTGGGGGTGGTGGTCGCCTTCAGCGCCGCGCGGTGGGTGGCCATGGGCTTCAACCGGATCGTGGACCGCGCCTTCGACGCCCGCAACCCGCGCACCCGGGAGCGGGAGCTGCCGCGCGGCCGCCTCACGCTCCGGCAGGCGTGGGCCTCGGTGGTGCTGGCCGGCGCGGTGTTCCTGGCCGCCTCGTGGTTCCTCAACCCGCTGTGCTTCCTGCTCAGTCCGCTGGCGCTGGGGTGGATCATGCTGTACAGCCTGGCCAAGCGGTTCACCTGGTGGCCGCACCTGTGGCTCGGGTTGTCGCTCGCGATCGCGCCGGTGGGCGGATACCTCGCGGTGACGGGGCGCTGGAGCGAGCCGTGGTGGGTGCTGGTGGCCATCACCGTCGCGGTAGCCACGTGGGTGGCGGGGTTCGACATCTTCTACGCCCTGCCCGACGAGGGCTTCGACCGCGACGCCGGCCTCCACAGCGCGGTGGTGCGGCTGGGCCAGGCCCGGAGCATCCTGCTGGCCAAGGCGCTCCACGGGGTGACGATCCCCGCGCTGGCGGCCTTCGGCTGGGGCGCCGGCTTCGGGGCCTGGTACTTCGCGGGGGTGGGCGCCGCGGCGCTGATCCTCGCCTACGAGCACCAGCTGGTGCGGCCGGGCGACCTGTCCCGGCTCGACGCTGCCTTCTTCACGATGAACGGCGTCATGAGCCTGACGGTGTTCATGTTCGCGCTGGCGGACCGGCTGTGGTAGGGTTGGGACCCGGCGCGCAGCTCACGAAGGACACGACACGGGAGGAACGATGGGCAAGCGACCGAAGGAGAGCCTGATCCCGCAGCGGGGCCGCGGCAAGCCCAAGCCGGAGAAGGGCGCGCAGCAGCCGCGCGTGCCGCCGCCGCAGCCCGAGCGGCACCCGCCCAAGAACCCGACGGCCAATCGTCGCGGGCGCTGAGCCATGCACCCCGTGGTGCTGGCGATCACCGGGGCCTCGGGCGCACCCTACGCGGTGCGCCTCCTCGAGGTGCTGGCGCGGCACCGGGTGCCGGTCTGGCTGATCGTCTCCAGCCACGGCTGGCGGCTGCTCGGCACGGAGGCGGGCCTCGCCGATGAGGCCGCCCTCCGGGCCGCCACGGGCGGGGACTGGTCCAGCGTCACCAGCTTCGCCGACACCGACC
This sequence comes from Gemmatimonadales bacterium, assembly GCA_044221045.1. Taxonomy (GTDB): domain Bacteria; phylum Gemmatimonadota; class Gemmatimonadetes; order Gemmatimonadales; family GWC2-71-9; genus JADJOM01. The sequence continues at coordinate 35,855 of JBGAPX010000011.1, read as the reverse complement.
GGGGCGCCACGCCGGCCTCCGGCTCGGCCCGGACCGCGGGCATGGTCATCTGCCCCTGCTCGATGGGCACGGTGGCCGCGGTAGCGCACGGGACCAGCCGCTCGCTGGTGGAACGCGCCGCCGACGTGGCGCTCAAGGAGCGCCGCAAGCTGATCCTCGTGCCGCGCGAGACCCCGCTCTCCCTGGTGCACCTGCGCAACCTCACGGCCGTCACCGAGGCCGGCGCGGTGGTGCTGCCCGCGGCTCCCGGGTTCTACCACCGGCCGACGGGCATCCCGGCGCTGGTGGACTTCGTGGTGCAGCGCATCCTCGACCAGCTCGAGCTCGACCTCGACATCGCGCCCCGGTGGCAGGGCTGAGGCCGTGCGGCTCGGCATCATCGCGGACACCCACGGCCTGCTCCGCCCCGAGGTCTTCGAGGTCTTCGCGGAGGTCGACCTCATCCTCCACGCCGGCGACATCGGGCCGCTCGACCTGCTGACCGAGCTCGAGGCCCTGGCGCCGGTGCTGGCGGTCTACGGGAACTGCGACGGGTGGGACGTGCGGCAGCGGGTGCCACAGGTGGTGCAGCGGCGGATCGAAGGGCTCGACTTCGTGGTGACCCACGGCGACCAGCTCGGCAGCCCGGCGCCCGAGAGCCTGCACCGGCTGTGGCCCGAGGCCGACGTGATCATCTACGGCCACACCCACCGGCCGCTGCTGACCACCGTGGACCTGGTCCGCACCGTGATGAACCCCGGTGGCGCCGGCCCGCGCCGCTTCGACCTGCCCGCCTCGGTCGGGATCATGGAGCTCGAGGCGGGGCTGCCGCCCCGTGCGCGGCTGGTGCCGCTCACCGGGCTCGACGCCGACTAGTCCGGCGCGGGAGTGCGGCTGCGGGGCCCCATGCCGACCCCATCGAGCTCGCCGGTGTCACTGAACACCCACCGGAACACCAGCGTCTCGTCGGTGAAGCTGGCGTACCGGCTCTCCCGCCAGTACTGTGGCCGGCCGTTGCGGCGGGTCATCTTCTCCTCGACGAGCTCGGTCTCGACGCCGGCCCGGGTCAGGAAGTCCACCACGGCGCGATTGACGCCCTCGATGCCCCCGGCGCCTTCCCGGGCCGCGGGGCTCAGGTGCGCCAGGATGCTGTCCGCCTCGGCGCTGATGAACCAGTCGTAGTACTTGCGGCCGAGCGCCAGGTAATCGGCGTCGGTGAGGGTGGACTGCGCCGCCAGGCTGGCGGGCGCCAGCAGCAGGGCGAGCAGGGACAGGCGCGCGCGTCGCAGGATCCTGGGCATGGTGCCTCCGGTCTGAGGGGACGGGCCCCCGACGTCCCGGACCGTGGCGAAGTTTCGTTCTGCAACCGACCGGAGCCCCCATGCAGCTGCTCATCGTGGCCGCCCTGCTCGATACCCTCCTGGTACGGCCTGCTCCGGCGCCGCTGGTGTTCGATGGCCGGGCATCCCGGGAGGAATACGGCGACCCGACGCTCGAGCTGGCGCGGCCGGCCGGCGTGGTGCAGCTCTGGGTGGTCCGCGACGGACGCACGGTCGTGATCGCCGCCCGGATGCCCGACGCGACCATCTACTGGGGCGACGACCTGGTGATCAGCCTGGACACCCAGGGCGACCGCGCCGCGGGCCCGATGCACGACGACTTCCAGTGGTACTTCCGGCGGGTGCTCGACAGCAGCGTGGTGCTGCGGGGAGAAGCGGGCAAGTGGCGCGCCCCGCGGGATGACCCCGACTGGCGCCTGGGCGCGGAGCGGGAGGGCGGGGGGTGGGAGGTGCGGTCGGCCGGTGACGGCGGCGGCTGGTCGCTCGAGTTCCGGCTGGACCAGGCCTACTTCGAGGAGGCGGTCGCGGCCCGCCCGGGACTCGCGTTCCGGGTGTTCGATGATGACCCGCAGGGCTGGGTGGCGTGGCCGGCGGCGCCGCGGGTCAAGCACCCGACCGAGGTGGAACGGCAGCCGGCGCTCTGGGCGCCCGTCGGCTTCACTCCGTGATCGTGATCCGCCGCCGGGTGGTGGCCAGCCCGCCGTCGCCGGCGGTGACCGCCAGCTCTAGCAGGTAGTCGCCCGGGCGCAGCGCCGCCAGCGAGAGCGCGCGGCCCAGCCGGGTGACCGGGCCAGCCGCCGTGCCCTCCCAGGCCGCGGTGAGCGCCGTGCGGCGTCCACGCCGGATCGTCAGGCGGACCAGGTAGGGCGCGCCGGCGGGCAGCCCGTATACCTCGTGGTACAGTGCCAGGGTGTCCCCGCGGGCCCAGGTCGCGCGGGGGGTGAAGTACGCCGTGTCCGGGGGCTCGGGCGCCCAGGGGGCGCCGATGCCCGGCCGGCCGAGTACCAGGTCGCTCAGCGCCAGCCGCCCGCCCTTGAAATCCCCGACCTCGACCGAATCGGTGGGGAACACTGCCGGTGGAATCGCCGACCCCGAGTTCCACCCGGTAGCGCCAGTTATGCCCGGCACTGCGAGGACGGCGCGTCCGAAGGCCTCGAGCACGCCGGGCCGTCCCGGCGGCAGGCTCGCGATGGTCGTGGTGTCCCCCCACGCCACGACAGCGCCGTCCGGCCCGAGCACCGCCACGCGCACCCGCACCGGCGACTGCAGCCGCGTGCCGGTGTCCACGCCGTCGCGCACCGCCACTGGGATCTGGTAGGCCGTGTGCACCAAATGCGGTCCGGCTCCCCGAGGCGACCGACCGCGAAGGCCTCCATCCTCGCGGACATGCCGTGCGCAAAGCGCCGCTCCCACCCCGCCTCCGAGACCGCCACCTCGGTACTGCCGATCACCACCCGCTGTTCTTCCGCCACCAGCTGGGCCCGGCCGTGCGGCCCCCAGGCGGGGTAGCGGCAGTAGGCCTGGTGGAGCGGGCAGCGGGAGAGCAGCAGCAGGTCCCAGGCGGTGCTGCGCTGGTACATGGCGTCGAACAGCGTGGGCACCAGCCGGTAGTCGTCGATGGCGCCGCCGAAGTCGAGCCCGCCCGAGCTGTAGCCGCCTGCCTGGAAGTGGAGCAGCAGGTCGCCGTCGGCGCGGCGGTAGCGCCAGGTCTCGAGGGGCGGGAGGCCGAACAGCGGGACGATGACCCGGCCGTCGGGCGCGCCGTGGCGGACCCAGACCACGCCGCGGTCGTCATACCATTGCTGCCCGGAGCGGTAGAGGTTGTTGGGACTGTAGTACCGCCGGTTGAGCTGCAGCGCGAAGTGCCGCGTAGCATGGGCCAGGCGCCGGTAGTGCTCCGCGAGGCGCTCGGTCGGGTCGCGCAGGTCTCGCCGGGCCCGCTCCTCCCAGAACCGCCGCAGCCAGTCAGCCCGCTCCGCGCCCCCCGCCGCGTCGAAGCCCGCGAGGGCGCTGTCGTCCGCGATCGCGAAGAGCGCCTCGCGGTACGCCAGGAGGCCCGGGGCGTCGTCGTGCGCCGCGGCGCTGAAGTAGAGGGAGTCGGCCCACGGGGCGCCGGCCTGGAGGGCGGTCCACGCCAGCGCATGGCCGGCCTCGGCCGTGGCGGGCAGGTACCGGCGGAGGCTGTCGAGCGGGGCGGAGGGCGGGAGGCCGTCGTCGAGTTCCTCGCGCGCCACGCGGGTGAGGGCCAGCACAAGTTCAGGGGTGCGGAGGCCGGCCACCCACGCGCCGGCGAGGGCCGGGCGCACCTCGGCGCGGACCGCCTGGGTGTCGCGCAATGCCACCGCGGCATCCACCAGGAGCGCCAGCGCGGGGAGAAACTCGGGCTCGGCCGCCAGCGCCCGGCGGGCGGAGTGCAGCGCGTCCTGCAGCGCCCCGTACCCCACGCGCGAGCCGAGGTTGAGCGGGTCGGCGCCCAGCCACTCGGCCCGGCCCTGCTCGGCCAGGGCGCGGCCGTACCACGGCCAGGGCCATGCCGGCCGCCGGGACGCGGCCGTGGCAAAGTCCCGCGTGGCGCGGCCGAAGCTCCATCCGTCGCCGACCTGGCCGAGCCGGATGCGGGTGAGCCCGCGCTCGAGCCAGGGGATGGTGCCAGCGTCGCTGGAATCGGGACCGGGGTCGAGGGCGCGTTCGCGCGCGCGGAGGGCGGTGGTGTCGTCCAGCCGTGCCAGCTCGGCGCGGAACCCGTCGAGGCCGGCGCGGACCTCCGGGCTCTGGCCGGCGAGCGGCGCGGCGGCGGCCGCCAGGAGCAGCAGGCCCGCCGTCAGGCCACCCATGACTCCAGCTTGCTGGTGCGGCGGAAGGCGTCCGGGTGGCGCCGGAACCAGGCCATGATGAGCAGGATCTCGTCGAGGTGACGGAAGGGCAGGGGGCCCGGCACCGGCGCCGGCCGGGCCAGCTCGTCGCGGACCTCGGCGCGGAAGGCCTCGCGCTCGATCGGGGTCTCGGGCCACGGGTAGCTGGCGCGGACGATGCCGTGCCGGATCAGGTACGCGCGGTCGTCGCCGAAGTCGCCCGGGTCGCGATAGACGAACGTCAGCGCCTCGACCGCGGCGCGGGCCCGATGGGTCGCCGCCAGCAGCCACTCGAGCTGCTCGAACCGCTCCCGCCACTTCGCCGCCCGCTCGAACTCCGCCAGCTCCGCGGCCGCCTGCATCTCCCGGATGATGCGGTCCATCGGCCGGACGGTGCGTCCCTCGAGGAAGGCGAGCGCGGTCTCGGCCCGCTCGCGGTAGGCGGCCTCGGTGACGAGCCCGGCACAGGGCCCGGTGCAGTAGCCGAACTCGTGCCGCATGCAGGCGGCCTGCAGCGCGGGGCGGAAGAGGTCGATCTGGCCGGCGAAGACCATCGGCATGGCCGGGGCGCAGTCGCGCAGGCCCAGCAGGTCATTCAGCGTGCGCACGGCATCGCGGACGCGGCTGGCGCCGGTGAACGGCCCGTACCAGCGCTGGTCCTCGCGGCCGGTGACACCCCCCACGGCGAGGCGCGGCGCCGGTCCGCCCGCCACCTTCACGAAGAGCGTGCGCCGGGCGCGGTTCATCTGGTGGTTGAACGGCGGCCGGTGGCGCGCGATCTGGCGCAGCTCGGTCAGGTGGGCGGCGAATTCGCTCGGCACGTAGTCCCAGGCGAGCTCCGCGGTGGCGTGGATGATCCGCGCCGCCTTGTCCTCGGGGTAGCTGGCCCGGAAGTACGACAGCAGCCGCTGCCGCAGCCGCTTGGCCTTGCCCACGTACAGCACCCGCCCGTGCGGGTCGAGCATGCGGTAGACGGCCGGCCGCGGCTCGCCCAGGCGGCGTACGCGATCGCGCAACGCGGCCAGGTCGGCGGTGGGGAGCGACAGGCGGAGGGCAGTGGCCACGGGGGATCGTGAAAAGGGGTGTATCGGGCTGCGCCTGAAGTATGACGACGGTCCCGCCCCCGGCGCCACGCCCGGCCGGGCTAGCGCTGGCAGCGGTGGCAGAACACCGTGATGCGGGCGTCGATCAGGTGGGTGCCCGACAGCGTGGTCCCGCAGGCCCGGCAGGGCTCGCCTTCGCGCTCGTAGACCTGGAGCTCGAGCTGGAAGTTGCCCGGCTGGCCGGTGCCGGTGCGGTAGTCGCGGAAGGTCGTGCCCTCCGCCTCGATCGCGGCCGTGAGGATGCGCCGCACGTGCTGGTAGAGCCGGTGGTAGGCCTCGATCGTGACCAGCCGCGCGGGTTTCGACGGGTCGATCCCGGCGCAATACAGCGCCTCGTTGGCGTAGATGTTCCCGACGCCCACGATCCGCCGCTGGTCCATCAGGACCTTCTTGATGGCCGCCCGCGAGGGCCGCAGCTGCGCGATGAACGCCTCGGCGGTGAGGGCGGGGTCGAGCGGCTCGGGGCCCAGGGCCCGGTCGTAGCGGGCCCAGCCCGCCGCGTCGAGCAGCAGCAGGGTGCCGATGCGGCGGATGTCGCGGAAGACGAACTCGCCGCCGCGGTCGAGCCGCGCCCGGAGGACGGCGTACTTCGCCTCGGCGGCGGTGAGGGTGTCGTCGTAGACGAGCAGGTTGCCGGTCATGCCGGGCTGCAGCACGAACCAGCGTCGCTCGCCGGAGGCGAGCAGCAGGTGGAGGATCCCGTGCTTGGCGCGACGGGTCACGCCATCGACGAACGCGCCGGTGAGCGCCGCCACGAGGCGCGGCCGGGAGACGCCCCGGAGCACGTCGGTGTGGGTGAGCGCCGCGCCGACGATCGTGGCGCCCTCGAGGCGGGGGCGCACGCCGCGGACCATCGTCTCCACTTCGGGGAGTTCAGGCATGGCCGAAAGCTAGGCCCGCCGCCCCGCCGCGCCTACGCCGGGCGGCCCGGCCGGCTGATCCCGAGCTTCTTCATCCGGGCCTCGAGCGTGGTGGGCTTGAGGCCCAGGCGTTCGGCCGCGCCGCCGGGCCCGCTCACCCGCCAGCCGCTGGCCTCGAGCACCCGCAGGATGTGCTCGCGATCCACCGCCTGGAGCGTGGTCGGCAGCGCGCTGGCGGCGGGATCCCCGGCAGGGCGGGGCGCCACCGGCGCGTGCTGGCCGGTGGCCCATTCGGCCAGCACGAGGGCCGAGCCGGGCGTGATGATCACCGAGCGCTCGATCACGTTGGCCAGCTCGCGGATGTTGCCGGGCCAGGGAAACTCGCGGAGCCGGTCCAGCACCGCCGTCGGCACGGCGTCGATCGCCTTGCCGAGCCGGCCGGCGTAGCGCGCGGTGAAGTGGCGGGCCAGGTCGGGGATGTCCTCCGTCCGTTCCCGGAGGGGGGCGACCGTGATCGGGAAGACGTTGAGCCGGTAGTAGAGGTCCTGCCGGAACTCGCCCCGCTGCACCATGGCCGCGAGGTCGCGGTGGGTGGCGGCGACCACCCGCACGTTGACGCGCACCGGCTGCGTGGCGCCCACGCGGATCACCTCGCCCTCCTGCAGCACCCGCAGCAGCTTCACCTGGAGGTCGAGCGGCAGGTCGCCGACCTCGTCGAGGAAGAGCGTGCCCCCGTCCGCCAGCTCCATGTACCCGATCTTCCGCGTGAGCGCGCCGGTGAAGGCGCCCTTCTCGTGCCCGAACAACTCGCTCTCCACCACGCCCCGCGCGATGGCGCCGCAGTTGACGGCCACGAGCGGCCGATCCCGCCGGGCGCTGGCGCGATGGATGGCGCGGGCGATCAGTTCCTTCCCGGTCCCGGTCTCGCCCCGGATCAGCACCGTGCTGTCGGTCGGTGCCACCTGCGCGATCTTCTCCTGCACCCGACGCATGGCTGCGCTGCACCCGACCAGCTCCGGGCAGGGAGACGCCGGCGCCGGCAGTCCGAGCGGCCCGCCGGGGCCGGGCGCCGCCGCCGGTGCCTCCGGTCGCAGGATCACCCAGATCGCGTCCAGGGAGGCCCCGTCCCGGACCCCTTCCCACGCGGCGCGGCAGACGGTCACCTCGCCGGCCGTCCCCGTCAGGCGGATGGTGCAGTCCGCGAGCCGGCCCCGCCCGGCCAGGAAGCGGCGGGCCAGCAGCGGTTCCGGGCGGGCCGCCGCCGCCGGGAGGGCACCCAGCCGGAGGCCGATGAGGCTCGCCCGGTCGGCGGCGCCGAACAGAGTCGCCGCGGCCGGGTTCAGGTAACCGACCCGGCCCTCCCGCAGGAGGGTATCCTGGAACGCGTCCGCCGTGCACTCGGGGAGCGGTGTCGCGGGCAGGTCCCAGCGGCAGAGGGGCACCGGCAGGAGGTCCAGTACCCGTTCGGGCAGCGAATGCAGCGGCTCGGCACCCCCCGGGAGGTCGGGACGCGCGAGCGCCGGCAGCATCTGGGTGGCGTGCGGGGGGGTCGGCATGGGCGCCTCAGGACCGTGTGAACCTTTCTCAAGTGTCCGGCGTTCAAAAAGGTTCCAGAGGGGAGCCCATGACCATCACCGCCACCCGACTCCAGGCCCTCCTGGGGGCACGATACGCCATCCGGCACGAGCTGGGGGGCGGGACGCTGGCGGCGGTCTTCGCGGCCGACGACCTGCGCCATGGCCGGCCGGTGGCCATCAAGCTGCTGCGCCCGGAGCATGCCACCGCGCTGGCCGCGGAGCGGTTCGACCGCGAGATCCAGATCGCGGCCCGGCTGCAGCATCCCCACATCGTGCCGCTGCTCGACTCCGGCGAGGCCGGCGGCCTCTTCTACCTGGTGATGCCCCTCATCGAGGGGGAGAGCCTGCGGGCGCGGCTGGTCCGCGAGGGGCCCCTGCCGGTGCGCGACGTGCTGCGGATCATCGCCGACGTGGCCGACGCGCTCGCCTACGCCCACCAGAAGGGGATCATCCACCGCGACATCAAGCCGGACAACATCCTGCTCGCCGGCCGGCACGCCCTGGTCGCGGATTTCGGGGTGGCCAAGGCGATGAGCGAGGCCCTGGGCACCGACCGGAACCTCACCGGCGGCGTGGCGCTCGGCACTCCGGCGTACATGGCGCCCGAGCAGGCCACGGCCGATCCCGCCCTCGACCACCGGGTGGACCTCTACGCATTGGGCATCCTCGCCTACGAGCTGCTCACCGGCCGGCCGCCCTTCGATGGGGACACCCCCCACGAAGTCCTCACCGCCCAGGTGTTCGACGCGCCGGTGCCGGTCGCCGAGCGCCGCCCCGACACCCCGCCCGCCCTCGCGGCGCTGGTGATGCGCGCGCTGCAGAAGGACCCGGCGGCCCGCTGGGCCAGCGCCGACGACCTGCTGCCCCAGATCGACGGCCTGGCCACACCGAGCGGGGGGCTTGAGCCGGTGCCGGCGGCGCCGGCCCGCGCCCCGCGGTGGGGACGATGGGCGGCCGGGCTCACGCTGGCGCTCGCCGCGCTCGTCCTCGCCGTCCGGGTCGTGGTGCGACGGGTGGAAGCAACGGGGCTCTCCCGGGTCACCCAGCGGCAGCTCACCTTCGAAGGCTCGGTCAGCGCGGCGGCGCCCTCCCCGGAGGGGAGCCTCCTCGCCTACGTCGCCGAGACCTCCACGGGCGACGAACTCCGGGTGCAGGACCTCCGCGGCGGGCAGCCCGTGCGGCTGGCGATGGCGCGTGACATCGGGGGACCGAGCTGGTCCGCGGATGGGTCGGAGGTGCGCTTCGATGCCCTCGACTCCACCCAGCGCTACGCGCACTACACCGTCCCCCGGCTGGGCGGGGCAACCCGCCGGCTCGGGTCGCTGGAAGGGACCGCGCTCGCGCCGGACGGGCAGTGGCTGGCGCTGTTTCCCGGCGGCTCCATGCAGCTGCTGCTGGTCTCGCGGGCCACCGGCGACACGATCCGTCGCGACCTCACGGGGTTCCTCTGGCACAGCGACCCCGCCCTGAGTCCGGTGGCGCCGAAGGTGGCCTTCACGACCGCCGTCCCGGCGGAACGCCGCTACAACGTCCTGGTGTGCGGCCTGCCGGACCTGGAGCCCGTCAGCGTGCTCCAGGACTCGGTACCGCTCGGCATGCCCGCCTGGGCCCCGGATGGGCGGCGCCTCTATTACCTGCGGACGTCCGGCGCGCTGAGCGACCTGATGATGGTCCGGCTCTCCCCGCGGGGCCGCGCCGAGGGCCCTCCGGCCGTCGTGGCGGCCGGCTTGTCGGTCGAGCCGGAGTACAACCGCCAGCTGGCGGCGTCGGGGGATGGGCGGCAGGTGGTCTACGTGCGGCGGGAACGCTGGTCCAACCTCGCCCTGGTGACCCTGGCGGCCCGGGCCGAGCCGACGATGGAGCGGCTGCTGACGATGGGATCCGCGCTCTACCGGGCGGCCAGGCTCTCGCCCGACGGCGAGACCATCGCCTATGTGCGCGATCGCTCGGACGGGATGAGCCTCGAGCTGCAGCCGGTCCGGGGCGGCGCGTCGCAGTCGCTCGCGGTGCGCGCCTCGATCCTGGCGGTCGCGTGGTCACCGGATGGCCAGCGGATCGCGGCGTCGGTGGGCGAGCAGTCCCGCGTGACGGGCGTGGAGGTCTTTCCCGTGGAAGGCGGCGAGGGACGGCCCTACGGGGGCCTCCGGCCCGGGGCGTCCATCGGTTGGCTCGGCGATTCCGTGGTACTCGTGACCGGCGAAGGCAACCGGCGGCTCTGGCGCGTGCCGCTTGCGGGCGGTCCGCCCAGCCTCGTGCCCGGCGTCGATCCCGATTCCTGGGTCTTCTTCCCGTTCGCCACGCCGGACGGGCGATCACTGCGATACTACCAGAACTTCGGCGGCGGCCGCTGGGGCATCTCGCACCTCGACCTGGCCACCGGGCAGCTGCGCCTGCTGCAGCGGGGAGCCATGCGCCTGCTGCACTTCGATCCCGAGGACCGGGGCGTCTACTTCACCCCGCTGGGGGCCCCGGCCGACAGCGCCCAGCTGTGGCTGGCCCCCGGAGACGGGGCCGCGCCCCGGCTGGTGGCCGCCTTCCCGCGAGGGGCGGAGATCCTCGACGTGGACCCGGTGCGCGCCATCGTCCTGCTCAACCTGCGCGACGTCCGTGCGGACGCGTGGGCGGTCGAACTGCCGTCCGACTGACCTCCACCGTACGGCGCCACTCGCCGCTCACGCCACCCGCGCTTCCAGCTCCTCCTCCTCTTCCACGCCACCCACCGGCTCGCTGACCAGCCCCCGCTCCACCGCGAGGGCGAGCAGCGCCTGCTTGAGCAGCCGGCGGCCGCGGTGCAGCCGGGACCGCACCGTACCCACCGGCCGGCCGACGATCGCCGCGATCTCCTGGTACGCCAGGTCCTCCATGAAGTAGAGCGTGCAGACGGTGCGGTATTCCTCTGGTAGGCGGGCCAGCGCGTCGGCGATCTCGCGGGTGTCGAGCTCGCTGATGTAGGCCACGTCGGCCGGCGGCGGGCCCAGGTCCTCGGCCACCCCGGCGCCCAGGATTGCGTCGCCCATGTCGGGATCATCCAGCGAGAGCCGGTTCGGGGCCCGCCGCACCCGGCGGTACTCCGAGCGACAGACGTTGGTGACGATGCGGAGGAACCAGGCCCGGAAGTTGGTGCCCACCTCGAATCGGCCGAACGCCCGCCACGCCAGCAGCGATGCCTGCTGCACCGCGTCCTCCGCATCCGCGGCATTGCCGGTGAAGTGGCGGGCCGCGCGGTACGCCGGTGCCAGCACGGGCGTGAGCAGCGATTCGAACAACGTGGGGTCCGGGGTCGGGCTCGCCATGGTTCCCTCCATCGGTGGATCCGTCTGAGGTCCTGCGGACGGTCCGATGGAAAGGCAGGCGCCGGGCCGCGGCGCGCCGGCGCCGTGACTTGAGTGGAAGGCCTTGTGAATGAATGCGTTGCGGGGTCGATGCGGGGCGAGGGAGCGGCCGGCAGATCCCATTCGGTCCCGAACCGGTGGGAGATTCCCAATGGGAGGTCGTGGGACCGCTGGCCGGGCACGCCGCGCACCCCGCGTGCTCCAGGGTGCGCGGCCGCCGGTCTACGGGTTGACGATGACCAGTCCCCGCATGCCGGGGTGGATGCTGCACTTGTACGGGAACTCGCCGGTGGCGGCGAAGACCACCGAGGCCGTGTCGTTCTTCGAGCTGAACGCCACGCTGAAGGCGTTCGCGACCGTGGTGTCGGTGACGGTGTGGCCGGTTCCGTCATCGTTCCGCCAGGTGACGGTTCCTCCGGCGGCGAGGCTCACCTGAATGGTGTCCGGGTTGTAGGCCTGGAAGCCCTTGGTGGCCGCACCGGAGACGATCGCGACATCGGCGGCGGGGGGATTGCCGGGGCCGTTGCTGTCGCTGCCGCCGCAGGCGGAAACGGTGACCATGACCGCGAGGGCGGTCACGGGGAGAAGCAGGGGGTGGCGCATCACATCGCTCCAGAGGAGGGTCGGGAGGGGACTGCAGGTTGGACCTCCAACCTCGCGCCCCCCCGCCGCTTTCCCTAGGAGCCACGTCACACTTTCCGGCGCGCCGCCTCCCGCCAGCCGATGTCGCCCCGGAACACCTTGCCCTCGTAGCGAACTGCCGCGGCACCGGCGCGGCTCGCGGCCTGCGCTTCGGCAAAGGTCGGCGCCACCGCCGTCACGTTGAGGACCCGGCCCCCGTTCGCGCGCAGCACGCCGTCGGGGCCGCGGGAGGTCCCGGCGTGGAACACCGTGACGCCCGGCGGGAGTGCCGCCGGGATGTCGATCGCGGCACCCTTCTGCGGGTCATCGGGGTACCCGCGCGCCGCCAGCACCGTGGTCACCGCCGCGCCGGTGCCCACCTGCAGGGGGCTCGGCGCTTCGCCCCGCGCCACGCGGTGCAGGCACTCGAGCAGGCCGCCCTCGACCAGCGGCAGCACCACCTGGGTCTCGGGATCTCCGAGGCGGCAGTTGAACTCGACCACGCGCAGCCCGCCATCGGCTCCTACCATGAGCCCGGCGTACAGCACCCCGTTGTAGGGCGCGCCGTCCCGCGCGAGCTGGCGCAGCGTCGGTTCGAGCACCTCGCGCCGTGCCCGCTCGAGCAGCGCCGGGGTGGCGAGCGCCACCGGCGCATAGGCGCCCATGCCGCCGGTGTTGGGCCCGGTATCGCCCTCGCCGAGCCGCTTGTGGTCCTGGGCCGCCGGGAGCAGCTCGATCCCGGTGCCGTTGGTGATGGCCAGCAGCGAGAGCTCCTCGCCGGGCATGAACTCCTCGATGACCACCACCTTCCCGGCCTCCCCGAACTTCCCATCTCCCAGCATGGCGGTCACCGCGTCGCGGGCCTCGGCGCGGGTGGCGCAGACGATCGCGCCCTTGCCCGCCGCCAGCCCGGACGCCTTCACCACCAGGGGCTCGGCGTGGCCATCGACGTAGGCGAGTGCGGCGGCAAGGTCGGTGAGGGTCCGGCTCCGGGCGGTCGGGACGCCGGCCCGCTCCATCACCGCTTTCGAGAAGGCCTTCGAGGCCTCGATCTCGGCGGCGGCCTGGTCCGGGCCGAACACCGGGTGGCCGACGGCGCGGAGCCGGTTGGCCAGGCCGAGGGCCAGCGGCGCCTCCGGCCCGACGATCGTGAAGTCGATGCCGTGCGTGGCCACGGCCGCGACGAGGCGGTCGAGGTCGGTGGCGGTGATGGGGAGGTTGGTGGCGACCTGCGCGGTGCCGGGGTTGCCCGGGGCGGCGAAGAGCCGGGCCCCGGGCGCTTCGCGGTGGAGGGCCCACGCGATCGCGTGTTCGCGCCCCCCACCGCCCACGACGAGGATCTTCACGTCTGCTGGGCCTTCCGGAATGCGTCCTTGGCGCGCTCGGCCGCCTTCCGGGCGGCGTCCACGACCTGGCCGATCGTCTCCCGCGCTTCCTGCGCGTAGTAGTCCCTGGCCGCCCCCACCTCGTCCCGCAGCGGCCGTTCCTGCGACTCGGCGCCGCGCCGGGTGTACTCGCCACGGATGATGCGGTCGTACTCGCCCTGGCTGATCCAGCGCTGCAGCTCCGCCGCGCGGACGGTGTGCATCGGGTGCGTCACCATCAGCGTGCTCAGGACCTTGTAGAGGACATCCAGCCCCTCGTTGCTGGTGGCGTACTCGTGGGCCTGGGCCATGAAGCTGTCGAGATCCAGCTGGCCCTCGTGCAGGCCCGGGCGCACCCCGCCCGCCATCTTCATGAAGAGCCCCTGCGCGGCGATGGGATCCTGGCTGCCCAGCAGGCCGGCCCGGTCGCTCGACAGCTCCGATTTCCGGGACCACTCCAGGAACGCCAGCTTCACCGGGATCAGGGCGAGCCCGGCCAGGCTGGGCAGCGCGGAGGCGCTGACCAGGAACAGGATGGCGGCGATGGTCCGGTAGAAGGCGTGACCGCTCATCACGTGGCCCATTTCGTGGGCCAGCAGCACCCGGACCTCGTCATCGTCCAGCAATTCAAGTGCGGCGGAGTGCAGGACGATAAATGGGGAGTCCACACCATAGGCGCCCGCGTTAAATACTGGCGTCTGCGAGACATACAGCTCGGGCACCGTGGGCCAGTCAAAGGTCGTGCAGACCTCGACATGGGTGGTCCAGAGCTTCGGAAACTGGGTCGGCCCCACCCGGATCGCGTTGGCCTGGAACAGCAGCCGGATGCCACGCTCCCCACCAAGGAACGCCAGGATCTTCCGGGTGACTTCCTCGAACCCGGGGACCGAGCGCAGGGTCTGCAGGGCCGCGCGGTCGGCCGGATGCTCCCAGCTGACCGGGGCGATATCGGGGAATGTCCGACGGGGGCGTGGCGCAGGCATCGACATGAGCGGCTCGTGGTATGGGACGAGGTCCGTACGCCTCGAACGATAGGTGGTTTCAGGATGAGACAGCTCAGCGGCTCGGTGGCTCGACGGCAGCACGGCCTGGCGACAAGGCCACGCCGGCCGAGCGCCGGGCCATCGAGCCGCCTAGGCCAGCGCCTGCTCCAGATCCGCCATCAGGTCCTCCGCCTCTTCCACCCCGCAGCTCAGCCGCACCAGGCTGTCGGTCAGGCCCATGGCCTGCCGCAGGGCGAGGGGGACGGAGGCGTGGGTCATGCTCGCCGGGTGGCCGATGAGGCTCTCCACGCCGCCCAGGGACTCGGCCAGCGCGAAGACGCGGGTGCGCTCGACCACGTGGCGCGCGAGGGCGGCATCGCCCAGCTCGATCGAGATCATCCCGCCGAACCCGCGCATCTGCCGGCACGCGAGGGCGTGCTGCGGATGGTCGGGGAGCCCCGGGTAGTAGACCTTCCGCACCTTTGGGTGCTTCACCAGCCAGGCCGCGAGCTCGCGGCCGTTGGCGTCGTGCTGGCGCATGCGGAGCGGCAGGGTCTTGAGCCCGCGGAGGCAGAGCCAGCAGTCCATCGGTCCGGGGACCCCGCCGGCGGCGTTCTGCAGGAACCCGATGCGCTCGGCCAGGTCGTCGCGGCCGGTGACCAGCATGCCGCCCACCATGTCGCTGTGGCCGTTGAGGTACTTGGTGGTGGAATGCAGGACGATGTCCGCGCCCAGCGCCAGCGGCTGCTGGAAGTACGGCGTGGCGAAGGTGTTGTCCACCGCGAAGAGCAGCCCACGGGCCTGGGTGATGTGGCCGATCGCCTCGAGGTCGGCGAGGAACATCATCGGGTTGGTGGGTGTCTCGCCGTAAACCAGGCGGGTGGTGGGCGTGATGGCGCGGGCCACGCGCTCGGGGTCCCGCATGTCCACGAAGCTGAAGCTCAGCCCGAACCGGCCGTAGACCCGCTCCATCAGCCGGTGGGATCCGCCGTAGACGTTCTCGCCGCAGACCACGTGGTCGCCGCTCGAGAGCAGCTTGAGGATGGTGTCGAGCGCGGCGAGCCCCGAGCCGAAGGCGAAGCCGTGCGTGCCGCCCTCGAGGCTGGCCACGCACCGCTCCAGGGCCTCGCGGGTGGGATTCTGGGTGCGCGCGTACTCGTACCCCTTGTGCCGGCCCAGCCCCTCCTGGACGTAGGTGGAGGTCTGGTAGATCGGCGTCATGACCGCGCCGGAGCGCGGGTCGGGGTCCTGGCCGGCGTGCACCGCGCGGGTGGCAAAGCCGTGCCGCGCATCATCTTCGCGAAGCTGAGTCATGCGGTACCGGGTTCGGGTCGGGCGAAGGTTACCCGTCCGCTCCGGGGGCAGCAAGCGCCGCGCAACCCGGGAGGGCCGGGCTGATGCTCGATCAGGTCGCCGCCGCCCTGGAGCCGCGTCCCCTGGCCCCCCGCTGCCTGGTGGTCGATGACGACGCGCCGGTCCGGTCCGCCATCGCGCGGGTCACCCAGCTCCTGGGTCTGGCTCCGCTCGAGGCCGCCGATGGCGCCGCCGCCCTGCGGATCCTGGCCGACGAGGGCGAGGTCCCGCTCGTCATCAGTGACGTGAACATGCCCGGGGTCTCCGGGATGGAGCTGCTCGAGGAGATCACGCGACGCTACCCCGACACCGCGGTGCTGATGCTGTCGGGCGTCTCCGACGTGAAGACCGCCGTGGCGTGCCTCGACAAGGGCGCGCTGGACTACATCGCCAAGCCGGCGCTGCTGGAGGAGGTGCGGGCCCGCGTGGCCAAGGCCCTCGAGAAGCGCGACTTGCTGCTGCAGCGGCGGTTCTACCAGCGGAACCTGGAGCTCCGGGTCCGGGTGCAGGCCAACCGGATCAAGGAGCTGTTCCTGCAGGGCGTGCAGACCCTGGCCCAGGCGCTGGAAGCGAAGGATGCCTACACCAGCGGCCACTCCATCCGGGTGAGCCGCTACGCGGTGCAGACCGCGGTGCGCCTGGGCTTCACCGGCGAGAAGCTGGAGGAGATCCGGCTGGGCGGGGAGCTGCACGACATCGGCAAGATCGGCACCCGCGAGGCGGTGCTCAACAAGCCGGGCCCGCTGACGGACGAGGAGTTCCTCCACATCACCGAGCATACCCTGCTCGGGGAGAAGATCCTGGCGCCGCTGGCGCGCGAGAACCCGACGGTGCTGCGCATCGTGCGCAACCACCACGAGCGGATGGACGGCCGCGGCTTCCCCGACCGGCTCACCGGCGGCGAGATCCCGTTCGAGGCGCGCATCGTCTGCGTGGTGGACGCCTTCGACGCCATGACCACCAACCGCGCCTACCGCGCCTCCCGGACGCCGCAGGCCGCGATGGAGGAGCTGGAGCGCTGCGTGGGCACCCACTTCGACCCCGACGTGGTCGGGGCCTTCCTGGCCGCCTTCCCCGACCCGAGCCAGCTGCCGCTCACCGTGTGAGTCCCGGGGCCCTGACAAGAACCGCCGGGCGTGACCGTCGTCTACCGCCCGGCGGTGCCAATGCTGCAAGCTCTGTTGTGCCTCCCACGCCACCGTCGCGCCGCCGGAGGCGGTGCCGCCCGCGCCGCCCCCGCCGGAACCCGCCATGCCTCCCGGCAGCGGACCCGCACTGTGCGCCTGCTCGCGGATGACGACCCCGACCTGCGGCGCGCCATGGCGCACGTGCTGGAGGGACTCGGCCTCGCCTGCCTGGAGGCGAGCTCCGGGCTCGAGGCCCTGACCATCCTCGACCAGACGGGCGAGCTCCCGCTGCTGGTCTCCGACGTCTCCATGCCCGGCCTCGATGGCCTGGGCCTGCTGCGCGAGGCGCGCAAGCGCTTCCCCGACATGGCGGTGGTGATGCTTTCGGGGATCCGCGAGGCCGAGACCGCCGTGGCCTGCCTGCAGGCCGGGGCGCTCGACTACATCACCAAGCCCGCCCTGCTGGGCGAGATCCAGTCCCGCATCCGGCGCGCCCTCGAGAAGCGGGAGCTGCAGCTGCAGAACCGGTTCTACCAGCAGAACCTGGAGCGGCTGGTGGACCAGCAGGCGGTCCGGATCAAGGAGATGTTCCTCGAGGGGGTGCAGACCCTGGTGCATGCCCTCGACGCCAAGGATCCCTACACCCGCGGGCATTCCACCCGGGTCAGCCACTACGCCGAGCGGCTGGCCGCGCGCATGGGCTTCTCGGGGCAGGCGCTGGAGGACATCCGGCTGGGCGCGGCGCTGCACGACATCGGCAAGATCGGCACCCCCGAGGCCATCCTGCGGAAGCCGGGCCCGCTCACCAGCGAGGAATTCACCTCGATCAGCGCCCACACCGTGCTGGGCGAGCGCATCCTGTCGCCCCTGGTGCGCGAGAACCCGCTGGTGCTCTCGATCGTCCGCTCCCATCACGAGCGCGTGGACGGCGAGGGGTTCCCCGACCGCCTGGAGGGCCCGCGCATCCCGTGGGCCGCGCGCATCGTCGCGGTGGCCGACGCCTACGACGCGATGACGACCGACCGCTCCTACCGGGCGTCGCTCACCCCGGAGACGGCGCTGGCCGAGCTCGACTCCCACGCCGGCAGCCATTTCGACGCCGAGGTGGTGGCCGCGTTCCGGCTCGAGTTCCCGCCCGCCGCGCCCGCGCCGCTGATCGGCTAGCCGGGCGGGGTTCCCAGACCCCGGACGCTCCCTCCTCCCCCGCCGCTCCCGCGGCTACCTTACCGCCATGTCTGACACCCTGATGATCAGCGTCTCCGGGATGCGGGGGATCGTAGGCAAGGACCTCACCCCCGAACTCGTGGCCCGCCACGCGGCCGCGCTCGGCGCGTGGGCCCGGTCCAGCGGCAAGCCCACCGTGGTCCTGGGACGCGACGCCCGCACCAGCGGACCCATGTTCGCCCGGGCCGCCACGGCCGGACTGATGTCCGTGGGCGTGGACGTGATCGACGTGGGCATCGCCCCGACCCCGACCGTGCAGCTGGCGGTGGAGCATCACCACGCCGGCGCCGGGCTGATCCTGACCGCGAGCCACAACCCGATCGAGTGGAACGCCCTCAAGCTGGTGGGACCGGACGGCATCTTCCTCGACGGCGAGGCGGGGGCCCAGGTCCGCGCCCTCGCGGAGGCCGGGCCGCCCCGGACCGGCTGGGAGGGGGTGGGTGGGGTGCGGGAAGACACCGGCGCGATCGCCCGGCACCTCGCGCAGGTGCTGGCGCTTCCCATGATCGATGTCGCGGCCATCCGGGCCCGGCGCTTCGTCGTGGCGCTCGACTGCGTCCGGGGGGCCGGCGGGACCACGATGCCTTCCCTCCTGGAGCAGCTGGGGTGCCGGGTCCACGTCATCAATGCCGAAGTGGATGGTCGGTTTCCCCGGCCCCCGGAGCCGCTGCCTGAGAATCTGGGCGAGTTGTCGCGTCTGGTACGGGAGAGCGGAGCGGCGATCGGCCTGGCGGTGGACCCCGACGTCGACCGGCTGGCCCTGGTGGACGAGACCGGCGCCCCGATCGGGGAGGACTACACCCTGGCCCTTGCCGTTCGCGCCATGCTGCAGCATTCGGCACAGCCGTCCGGCGGTCCGGCCAGGGGGGCGACGGTCGTCGCCAACCTCTCCACCAGCCTGGTGGTCGAGGACGCGGCCCGGATGGGCGGCGCCCGGTTCGTCCGGGCCCCGGTGGGTGAGGCCAATGTGGCCCGCAGCATCCGGGACGAGGGGGCCTTGATCGGGGGCGAGGGCAACGGGGGGGTCATCCTGCCCTCCCTCCACATCGGTCGGGACGCCCCGGTTGGTGTGGCACTGATCCTGCACTTGCTTGCAGCCACGGGACAGTCGGTGTCCGCCTTGGTAGGGGGGCAGCCACGGTACCGGATCGTGAAGGCCAAAGCACCACGTGGCAACGACTTAGAGCCAGTTTACGCGCGCCTGATGGCCCGCTTTTCGGACGCGGTGCCGGATTCCCGCGACGGACTGAGGCTTGCATGGTCGGACCGCTGGGTGCATGTCCGGCCCTCCGGAACCGAGCCCATCGTGCGGTTCATCGCGGAGGCCCCGACGGACGCGGACGCGCAGGCCCTGGTGTCCGTCTGTCGCGAACTCTTTTCCAGTTGAGGACGGCCTGGCATGTGTGGCATCGTCGGGTACGTAGGCCCCAGACAGGCAGTGGCGCTCCTCATCGAGGGGCTGCGGCGCCTCGAGTACCGCGGGTATGACTCCTCCGGCATCGCCGTCCTGAACGGTCAGGGCCTGGTGGTGCTCAAGCAGTCGGGCAAGCTCTCCGCGCTGGAGCAGCAGCTGGCGGAGTACACCCCGAAGGGCACCATCGGCATCGGCCACACCCGCTGGGCCACCCACGGCCCGCCGACCGCCACCAACGCGCACCCCCACCTGGACCAGTCGGGGAAGATCGCGCTGATCCACAACGGCATCATCGAGAACGCCGGCGCCATCAAGCAGGTGCTGCTGCAGCGCGGGCACGTGTTCAAGTCGGACACCGACACCGAGGTGCTGGCCCACCTGGTGGGCGAGTGCTACCGGGGCAACCTCGAGGAGGCCGTGGCCGAGGCGCTGCGCGAGGTCGACGGCGCCTACGGGATCGCGGTGCTCTCCGAGGACGAGCCGGACGTGCTGGTCGCGGCGCGGAAGGGCTCGCCGCTGCTGGTGGGCGTCGGCGACGGCGAGTGGTTCGTCGCCTCGGACGCCTCGGCCATCCTCTCGCACACCCGCTCCGTGGTGTACCTCGACGACGGCGAGATGGTCGTGCTCACCCGGGACGGGTATCACGTCCGGGACCTCGCGGCCACCCGCATCGAAAAGCCGGTCAACCAGATTGAGTGGGACCTCGCCACCATCGAACGGGGCGGGTACAACCACTTCATGCTGAAGGAGATCTTCGAGCAGCCCGACACGGTGCGGAACACCATGCGCGGCCACCTGCTCGAGGAGGAGGGGACGGCCCGCGTCAGCGGCCTCAACCTCACCGACGACGACATCAAGCGGATCAACCGGATCGTCATCACCGCCTGCGGCACCAGCTGGCACTCGGGCCTGATCGGCGAGTACATGCTGGAGGAGCTGGCCCGGATCCCGGTCGAGGTGGAGTACGCCTCCGAGTTCCGCTACCGGAACCCCGTGGTCGACGACCGGACCCTGGTCATCGGCATTTCCCAGTCGGGCGAGACCGCCGACACCCTCGCCGCGATCCGCGAGGCCAAGCGGCGGGGCGCGCGGACCATCGGGCTGGTCAACGTGGTGGGCTCCACGATCGCCCGCGAGGTGGACGGCGGCATCTACCTGCACGCCGGCCCCGAGGTGGGCGTGGCGAGCACCAAGGCATTCACCAGCCAGGTCATCGCCCTCGCGCTCATCACCCTGCGCTTCGGCCGGCTGCGGAACCTGAGCATCCTGCAGGGCCGGCAGATCATCCAGGGGCTCAAGGCCCTGCCCGGCCAGATCCAGG
Organism: Gemmatimonadales bacterium; assembly: GCA_044221045.1. Lineage (GTDB taxonomy): Bacteria > Gemmatimonadota > Gemmatimonadetes > Gemmatimonadales > GWC2-71-9 > JADJOM01. The sequence goes on along the minus strand of JBGAPX010000011.1, from coordinate 15,405 downwards.
AGATCCTCGACCGGCACGAGGAGGTCGAGGCCCTCGCCGAACGGTTCTGGCGCAGCAACAACGCGCTCTACCTGGGCCGCGGGGTGAACTTCCCGGTGGCCCTCGAGGGCGCGCTCAAGCTCAAGGAAATCTCCTACATCCACGCCGAGGGCTACCCGGCGGCGGAGATGAAGCACGGGCCGATCGCGCTGATCGACGAGAACATGCCGGTGGTGTTCATCGCGCCCAAGGACGCGGTGCACGGCAAGATCGTGTCGAACGTGGAGGAGGTCCGGGCCCGCGGCGGCCAGGTGATCGCCATCAAGAACGGGGGCGACGACCAGATCAAGCGGCTGGCGGCGGCCACGTTCACCATCCCGGATACGCTCGACCTGCTGACCCCGATCCTCACCATCATTCCGCTGCAGCTGTTCAGCTACTACGTGGCGGTCCGCCGCGGCTGCAACGTGGACCAGCCCCGCAACCTCGCCAAGAGCGTCACGGTCGAGTAGGCGGCGCCCGGCGGGACCGCGGGCCTGAGCGGGCGGCCTCCCTCACGCGAGCCGCCCGTCGGCGTTCCGGGCTCAGCGCCGCGCGGCGGCCAGCATCCCCGACCGCAGCGCGCGCCACAGCAGGCCCCAGAAGCTGTCCCCCGGGACCTGGGTATAGGCAATGGGCGAGGAACGGAGCACCCCGCTCCGGTCCGGCTGCTGGGATTCCCGGACCAGGCGCCCGGCCACCATGCTCTTGAGGCGGCGGCCCAGGCTCTGCCGCCCGGTCACGGGATCCACCAGCCGGAGCTCGAGCCCGGCCCAGGCCGCGGCGAAGCTCCCGGTCGCCTGGCCGCCGGTGACGGTGACGGCGAACCTCGCGGAGGCAAGCTCACCGGCCGTGATCTCCAGCCCGTTGGCGGGCAGGATGAAGGCACTGAGCGCGGCCAGCGGCATCGGCCCGATCGTTCCCCGGGCGTGGATCGCCACCGGACCGGGCCGGACCGGCACCTCGATCTCCGCTGACAGGGGGCCTTGCCCGAACAGGAGCGCGGAAGCGCGCAGCCGCGCCGGCGCCGCCCGGACCGCGGCGCTGTCGTTGCGCAGATTGTAGATGCTCCCGCGGAACCGCTCGAACGTCACCCGCCCCGCGCGAGGCCGGCCGGGATACAGCTCCCCGTAGCCGATGGCTCCGTCCTCGATCACGAGCGAATCGACGCCCACCACCCAGTCCAGCGCCGCGAGCCGGGCAGGCCACAGCACCCGCGCGCGCGGGGGGCCGGCGGGCAGGCGGTGATCGGCGAGCACGTCGAGCTCCGCGTGGCCGACCCAGACGCCCCCGGCGGTGACCCGCCGATGGCGCAGGTGTTCCTGCCTCAGGCCAAGCGCCTTGAATCCCGTGACCAGCGCGCGCACCCGGGTCCCCCGGGGGCCAGCCGCCCGGAAGAAGCTGCTGTCCGGGCCGGCGGGCGCGAAGTGCACGGTGTCCACCGTGAGCACCTGGCGCGCGTGGGAGCGCCGCAGGCCCACCGCCCGGAACGTGTGCCCACCGGCCGTGGCCCCAGTGCGGATCTCCTCGATCGCGAAGGTGGTATCGTCGGCGGAAACGAGCAGGCTGATGCCGCGCACCTGCAGCGAATCGCCCGGGGCATCGGTGGTGTGGAGCAGGTGGTCGGCGGCCAGCGCCCCGTACTCGAAGACCCGGTGACTGGCGCTGTCGAGCTCCAGCCCGCGCAGTTCGAGCGAGAGCCCCGCGGTCGAATCGGTGGTGGTGTGCGCGCCGCGGCGCTCGGTGCCGTGCACGCTGGCGCCGCTCACCCGGACCCGATCGATCCGACCCTCGCGCACCGCGTCCGGCAGCCAGCCCGAGACCAGGCGGTAGAGCACGGAATCCGGTGCCGGCAGCGTGACCGGCAGGGTGTCCGTCGGTGCCTGCGCCCCGGGGACCTCGGCCGGACCCTCGACCGACCAGCGCAGGGTCGGGCGCTCGATGGCGACGCCGGAGAGCCGGAAGGTGCGGCGCCAGAGCACGTCGCCGAGGTCGAGCCCGGTCAGGCGCACTGCCTGGGCCTGCGCCTCGAACTGGAGCAGGCCGGAGCGGGTCTGCCGCTCGAAGCGGATGCCGACGCGCTGCAGCACCAGGCGCCGTCGCCACAGGCTCAGTCGCAGCACGGGGAGGGAGACGGTGAGGTCCGGCGCCGAGTCCACCCGGGCCAGGCGGAGGGTGCGCGCGCGAAGGTAGGCATCCACCGGCGCACGGAGGGCGGCTTCGAGCGCGCGTTCGAGGAGCGTGATGCCGATCCCCAGGACCAGCACGGCGGGGACCGCGCCGGTCAGCAGCCGGCGGTGCAGGGGGCGGAGGGCCATGCCCCAAGATACCCCGCCCGCGTCCCCGCCTCAGTCGGCGGCGGCGAGCCGGGAGAAGCGACGGTTCGAGCCGGGGAAGTCGACACCCATCGCGGCGCCGTAGACCAGCGCGATCGCCAGCGAGGCAAGCCAGAATCCCGGCGTTGGCGGGGCGAAGGCCGGGACCGCCGCCGCGGAAGGAACGAGCGCCACGCCGAGGCCGGCCAGCACCGTGGCGAGCGCGAACCACTGGTAGATCCTGAGCCCGGCCAGCACCGGGGTCTGCGGCTCGGCCCGGAATCCCTCCTCGGTGAAGCGTGCCATGCCACCCAGCACCAGGTACGCGCCGACCAGCATCGCCTCGGGGCAGCCGACCAGGCGGAGCCTGAGCAGCAGCAGCCCGAGGACGGCATTGCCCGCAATCGAGTAGAGCGGCGTCGGGTGCAGCGGCACCGCGCCCAGGCCCGCGATCTGCGTCACCCGCGACCGGCGGTGACAGTAGTGGATGCCGATGGCGGCGTCGGCGGGCCCGCCGTGGCAGCAGCCCTGCTCCAGGCAGCGGAGGCGGCCGAGCAGCTGGATCCATGGTGCCGCGACGGACAGGGCGGCCAGCAGGCTCAGCATGGGGATGCCCCGGAGGTGACAGAGGAACGCCGCGAGGACGCCCCCGACGACCCCGCCGTACCAGCCGAAGGGGCGCAGCAGCCGCGAGGACCCCTCCAGCGCCTGGGCCCACAGTCCCGCGCCCAGCAGCACGCCGACTGCGAGCCAGCCGATGGCGTACGCCCGGGTCGTCCCCACTGCGGCGCCGGAGACGAGCGCCCCGGTGCCCGCGGCGAGCGCGGCCCACCCGCCATGGCTGATGATCCGCACCGGGCCCACCCGCCACTCGCGCCATGCATTGGCCCGGGATTCCGCGGCGCGGCGGACCCGCTCCCAGGCGGTCATGGGATCGCGCAGCAGGAGGTAGAGCGCGACCGCCGCCCCCACCTCGATGAGGGTGTGGGCCCCCGTGGTGAGGCAGCTCAGCGTGATGAGCACGGCCCAGCTCCAGCCCAGCGTACGCCACGCCGCCGGACCGCCGCGGGCGTTGCCAGCCAGGGCCTGGGCGGCGAGCAGGCTCCACAGCACATGGAAGGCGGGGAAGGCGGCGACGCCGGCGGAGGTGCGCTGCTCGAACGCGAGGAAGTGGCCCAGGAGTGTCGTCGGCGTGAAGGCACGGTTGGCGGCCACCACCGGCACCGTGATCCAGCACAGGCCCACGAGGATCGTGCCCGTGATGCCCTGCTGGGCAAAGCGCCGCAGGTCGGCGTTGCGCCGCACCAGGAGCGGGGTGAGCGGCACCAGCAGGTAGGCGCTGGCGTAGAGCGCTTCGGTCCACTGCCACACCGGCCAGCGTCGCTCGAAGCCGAGCGCCGTCTGGAAGGCATCGGCGGGGCGGCCCAGGACCTGGACGGCGAGGTAGGTGATGAGCCACGGCAGCAGCGCCCAGGCGGACACGGCGGCCCGGCCGCCCCAGGAGGGCGGCGCGTCGTCCGGGGGGGGCAGCGACAGGCGGGTGGGCGCGAGTGCCGGGGCGCCGAAGCGCGGGCGGAGATCGTGCCGCTCGTGGCCGTGCGCGAGCGCGGCGCCGCCCAGCGAGACCAGCGGCGTCACCAGCCAGAGCGCGGCCGCGGAGCCGGTGAGCAGCCCCAGGCCGCCCGCGAGGAGGCCGGCCCCCAGGTAGATCGGGTGGCGCAGCCAGGCGTAGACGCCCCGCCGCACCAGCAACGGTGGTGGGAAGGCGTTCATCGGCAGCCCGCGGCCGTGACGCATCAGGCCCTGCATGCCGAGACCCATCAGCCCGATCCCCGCGGCGACCAGCGGCCAGCCGAGGCCGGGAAGGTGCACCGCCGGCAACCCGAGCCGGGGCTCGATGGCGCGCGCCCACACGGCGAGGCCGAGCGGCAGCCCCAGCAGGAAGAGCGCGCCGTAGGCCAGTCGGCCAAGGGCAGGGCCACGGCTCACCACCGGACCTCCTCGTGAATCGCCCAGCCGCGCTCGGTCCGGCCCTCGGGGAGCGAAAGTGTACTCTCGGCTACACACTTGTGCTCCTCCATGCCGGCGAGGGGCCCGAGGCGCCGGCGCAACGCGCCGGGCAACGAGCGGCCCACGGCGCCGATTACCTGTCGGTCCCGGAGCACGCGTGACGGCCCGAAGGCCAGGGAGCCGCCACCATCGAGCCCGGTGACCCCTTCGGCGGTGAGGCGCGCCGCAGGCTGCGCGGTGCCGTCCAGCCAGATCCAGCGCCGCTCCATGCCATCCTGCCAGAGGATCCAGACCAGCGCGTGGGCCCCGGAGGCGTAGCGGCCCCAGGAGAGCTTCCGGAACGGAAGGTGCCACGGCGCCAGCGTGAGGCGAAGGCACTCGGCGTAGCCCACGCCGGCGAGGCGCTGTCCCCCGAGACGCATCTCGGCACGCGCATGGGGGGCGATGCAGCGCCAGTCGACGTCACCGCGCGGGGTCTGGAGCAGCGACTGGTGCAGGGTGGGGCCGAGCGGGGTCCAGGTCCCCCCGACCCGCAGCCGCGGATGCGACCAGGCGAAACGTCCGCCCTCCTCAGCCGGCGCGAGGACGCCGCTGATGGCGCTCGACTCCCGGGGCACCTCACCGGGCGGCGCGTGCAGCACGGACGCGTAGCGGAACGCGATCGCGCCCAGCCGGCCGGCGGCCGAGTAGGCGATGACCGTCGTGCCCTCGTCGGTGACCAGGTCCAGGTACCACTTCACGAGCTCGAACATGCCCACTCCGGGAACGCGGCCGGGACCGCCGTTCCAAGGCTACGGCGGGGCGGCCGGGGCCGGAAGGGTGACCGTCTACCTCTGGGCGCCCTTCTCGTTCATGTTTGGCGGATGCGAATCGTGCTGCAGCGGGTGATGCGGGCCAGCGTCACCATCGAGGGCCGCACCGCGGGGGCGGTGGGGCGCGGCTTCTGCGTGCTGGTGGGCTTCACGCACACCGACACGCCTGTCGAGGTGGACTGGATGGCGGACAAGGTGGCGGGCCTCCGGCTCTTTGCCGATGCCGAGGGCAAGATGAACCTGGGACTCGAGGAAGTGGGCGGCGGGGTGCTGGTGGTGTCCCAGTTCACGCTCTACGGCGACGCCCAGAAGGGACGGCGACCGTCATTCATCACCGCGGCGCGGCCGGAGACGGCCATCCCGCTCTACGAGCGGTTCCTGGCCCAGCTGCGGGGCCGCGGGCTGCAGGTGGAGACCGGCGAATTCGGGGCCATGATGCAGGTGGAAATCCACAACGACGGGCCCGTCACGCTGGTGATCGATCGCGAGGCCCCGGGCGCCGCGGGCGGCGGCGCCTAGGCGTGGGACAGGTGAGGGCGGAGGCGCGTGAGCAGCTCGACGACGCCCAGCGAGCGCTGGGCGAACTCGCTGTCGAAGCCGAGCAGGCGGTGCGCCTCGTCGTGGTTCCCTTCGTTGATCCGGGCCACCACGCGGCCAGCCGCCCGGTGGAACGCGGCGTGCTGTTCCAGCAGGGCGCGGTAATCGGCCTCGTCCGACAGCCGGGGCTTCATCCGGTCCAGCCAGCGGCCGAGATCGCACTGGTCCGGTGCCCCGACGACATCCGCGTCGAGGCGCTCCCCGCCGGACATGCTGGCGTGCAGCCGCCGCTTCCATCGGGTGTGGGACAGGATGGCCGCTTCGAAGTCCATGCGCGATCCTCTGTTTCCGGAGTGAACCTCCCAGTGTCAGGTATCGGCAGGCGCCCTGCCCGGCTGAATGACGACCCCCTCGCCAGCACCCGCCGCCGGGGCGGGCGCCGTTCCCGCGGGCTCGCGGGGGGCCACCACCGGTGACCGCGATGCCCACCCTCGTGCTCGCCTCCGGCTCGCCCCGCCGCCGCGAGCTGCTGCAAATGCTCGGCATCCCGTTCGAGGTGCGCCCATCCCACATCCCCGAGGCTCAGGGCCCGCTGGAGGCCCCGGTGGCCTACGCCGAACGACTGGCCCGGGAGAAGGCCCTGAGCGTGCCCGGGGACCTCGTCCTCGGCGCCGACACGACCGTGCTGCTCGACGGGCGCCTGCTGGAGAAGCCGGTCGACGCGGCGGACGCCCTGCGCATGCTGCGGGCCCTGCAGGGCCGCACGCACGAGGTGATCACCAGCGTGGCGCTGGTGGCGCACGGGCGAGTGGGCCAGGCCACCGACATCACCCGGGTGACCTTCCGCCCCGCCGATGACGAGTACCTGCGCGCCTACATCGCGACCGGGGAGCCGATGGACAAGGCCGGGGCCTACGGGATCCAGGGGTACGGCGCGGCGCTGGTGGAGCGGATCGAGGGGGACTTCTTCGGGGTAATGGGGCTGCCGGTGCGGCTGGTCCTGCGGCTGCTGGAGGAGGCGGGTGTGGGCTACCGGTTCCAGGCGGGACGCGGCTAGGCGGTCAGGCGGCCCCCGGGCCTCACCGCCCAACCGCCTCACCGCCCAACCGCCTAACCGCCCAACCGCCTACCCACCCTACGGCGTGAGCCCCTGCTTCGGCTCCAGCTTGGCGGCCCAGAGGCCGCTGTTGAAGTCGGTGAACAGGATGTGGCCCTTCCACGGCATCGCGTTCATCACGAACGAGGCGTTGGGAGTGTAGCCCTCGGGGTCGAACGGCTTGTAGACTGCGATCTCCCGCCGCTGCTCCGCCAGGTTGCCCACCAGCTCGCCCGAGACATCCACCACCCGGACCCCGCCATCGTAGTACGCCTGGTACATCACGTCATCCTCGACGATGATGTCGTGGGCGCCGAATTCCTCCTGGTGGTACTTGGCGATGTTCTGCGGGTGCATCGGGTCGGTGAAGTCGATGATGTGGGTGTAGCCGGCCGAGGTCTGCGGCACGCCGCCCCGCTTGGGGATGTTGCCGAAGAGGTCAGGGAAGTAGTTGGTGCCCTCCCAGACGCGGCCCTCGCGCGACATGATCTCGTCACCCAGGAAGAGGTAGACCTTGCCCGTGGCCTTCTGGATGTAGGGGAAGATCTCGTGGGTGGCGCCGCTGGTGGTCGGGAAGGTGCTGATGAGGACGGGCTTCTCGATGGTGCCGCCCCAGCGCCCGTTGCCCACGTCCACCGCCACCACGCCGGTGCCCCACTCCGAGCTGTAGGCGATGCCGTTGTTCACCCAGACGTCGTGCACCCGGCTGTTGGGGTGGTCGTACTCGCTCACGTACTTCGGGTGGTTCAGGTCGCGGACGTCGATGATGACGTAGCGGTCGCCCCCCGAGATCGCGAAGAGGTAGTCGTTGGTGGCGAACATGTTGTGCACGCCGCCGGTCAGCTCCTGGTCGAAGCCGGCGGCCACCCGCGGGTGGGCCGGCGTGGCGAGGTCGAGGAGCACCACGCCGTTCACCCGGTTCGAGGCGCCCTCGCGGGAGAGGACGCCGTAGCGGCCGTCGGGGGAGACGGTCACGTCGTTGATCACCCGGGCGTCCACCTTGAGGGAATCGGTGCGCACCGGCTGCGCGAGGTCGGTGATGTCGAAGACGTAGGCCCAGCCGTCGCCGCCCCAGGTGCCGACCAGCGCGTAGTCGCGGCCGTCGCGGCCGGTCCAGGGCCAGAAGTCGGAGGTGTGGACGTTGGTGATCGAGCCGCGGCCGGTGACACTGATGCGGCGTCGGGCGTCGCGGGGGCGGGCCTCCACCACGGCCCGGGCCACGACGTCGCCCGCGGAGGCGAGCAGGGTGTAGCGGCCCGGCACCTCGGCCGCGAAGAGGCCGCGATCCAGGACCCCGGTGGCCCCCGGCGCCGCGATGGTATCGTCGGGCGTGTAGGTGTAACTCCAGGTCACCGGCACGTCGGTGACCGGCGTGCCGTTGGCACGGCGGGCGGTGGCCTTGAGGTGGACGACGTCGCCGGTGCGGATGGTGGCCTGGTCCAGGTCCACGGAGAGGCTGCGGACGGGATTGGCGACAACCAGCTGGCGCCACTCCGCCCGCTTCCCCTCCACTTCCGCCGTGATCACCACCGCGCCGGCCCGGTGGGCCGTGACGTAGCCGTAGCGGTCCACCGACGCGGTCGCGGGGCTGGAGCTGCGCCAGGCGGCCGTGAGGGCCGCCGCCGGGCGCTCGCCGCCGTCGGCGTGGCGGCCGTGGGCGGTGAGGCCGAGGGTGATCCCGGTGTAGAGCCGGCCCGGCTCGCTGGTCACGGTGAGCGACTGCAGGGCGGGCCAGGTGACCTGCACCGGGATCGTGACCATCGCGGGGGCGGCGCCTTCCCCGCCGACGGCGGTGAAGACCATCTCGAACCGGCCGGCCGTCAGGGCGGTCACGGCGCCGCGCCCCAGCCGGAGCGCGTTGCGCGGGCCGCTGCCGCGGAGCGGCGGGTTCGGGATCTCGTGGCCCGCGGCGTCGAAGGCCGTGACGCGGAACGAGTCGGTGGCGCCCACCTCGAGGGTGAGGGCGGCCGGCTCGGCCACCAGCCGTGCCACCGGGGGCGGCGCGGGCTGCTGGGCCGTCGCGGGGAGGGCGGGGGCGAGGCCGATCGCCGTGACGGCGAGGAGGCGGGAGATTAGCTTCGACACGTCGGGGCTCCGAGGGATGGCGCCGGGGCGCCGTGAACCTGACGGGATCGTCCGTTCATCCGGCAACCTGCAGACTGGTGGCAAGCTGATGCCCATGTCCCCTTCCCGCAAGCGGTGCGCGCTCGCCGGCCTCGCGGCGCTCGGGTGCGCCCTCCCGGCCGCCGCCCAGCAGGCGCCCGCGCCCCCGACCCGCAGCTACTGGGTGTACGTCGGGGCCGAATCCGCCGACCTGCTGCACCGGATCCGTTTCGGGCCGGGCGGCGCGGTGGTGGAACGCACCATCCCCGTGGGGCAGTCGCCGGCCGAGATGGAGGGACCGCACGGACTCCAGATCAGCCGCGACGGGCGCTTCCTCCACCTCACGACCGGGCACGGGTCGCCGGACGGCCGCTACTGGCGCTACGCCCTGGGCCCGGACACCCTGGCGGGGCCCGGCATCCTGCTTGGCAATTTCCCCGCCTCGCTCGACGTCACCGCCGACGGACTCTACGCCTTCATCGTCAACTTCAACCTGCACGGGCGGATGGTGCCCTCCTCGGTGTCGGTGGTCTACACCCCGACCCAGACCGAGGTGGCGCGCACCGAGACCTGCACCATGCCGCACGGCAGCCGGCTCACGCCCGACGGCCGGGCCCAGTACTCCACCTGCATGATGGACGATCAGCTGGTGGAGCTCGACGCCGCCAGCTTCGAGGTGGCGCGCCGGTTCGGGCTGGCCAGGGGGGCGGAGGGCCCGATCCCGCTCGCCGCGGCCGGGCATGCCGCACACGGGGCCGGCCACGCCATGCCGGCGCCGAGCTGCTCGCCCACCTGGGCGCAGCCCTCGGCGGATGGGTCGCGGATCTACGTGACCTGCAACAAGGCGGACCAGATCGTCGAGCTGGACCGGGCCTCGTGGACCATCACCCGGCGCCTCGCCACCGGCCGCGGCCCCTACAACCTGGCCGTCACGCCCGATGGGCGGCTGCTGGTGGCGAGCCTCAAGCAGGGGGGCGGGGTGCAGGTGTTCGACCTGGCGAGCGGCGCCAGCGTCCTGCAGGGGAAGAGCTCGACCACGCTCACCCACGGCGTGGCGATCAGCCCCGACTCGCGCTACGCCTTCGTGAGCAGCGAGGGGGTCGGGGCGGCGCCGGGCAAGGTCGACGTGTGGGACCTCACGGCGCTGGCGCGGGTGGCCACGGTGGACGTGGGCCAGCAGGCCGGGGGCATCGCGTTCTGGAAGATGGAACCGGCAGCGCCGTAGGCGCCGCCGTCAGACCTTCACCCGCCAGACCGGCACGGCCTGGGCGCGGTTCTTGACCGCGAGCGGGTCGCGGGCCTCCACCGGCGGCTTCTGCTTGAGCACCTGGTAGAGCGGGTCGGAGATGAGGATCTCCCCGCCCTTGGCGTTGGAGCAGAGGCGGCTGGCCACGTTGACGTTGTCGCCGATGACCGTGTATTCCAGCCGCAGGTGGCTGCCGATGTTCCCCGCGAAGGTCTCGCCGTAGTTGATCCCGATCCCGACGCTGATGCTGGGCCGTCCGTCAGATGTCCACTTGGCGTTCAGGGCATGGATGGCGCGCTGCATGGCGATCGCCGCCTGCACGGCGCGGTCGGGGTCGTCGGCGTGCGGCACCGGGGCGCCCCACAGGGCCATGACGGCGTCCCCGATGAACTTGTCGAGGGTGCCGCCGTTGGCGAAGATGATGTCCACCATCTCGGTGAAGTAGTCCGAGAGCAGGCTCGCGATGCTCTCCGGGCTCATGTGCTCCGACATGGTGGTGAAGCCGCGGATGTCGGAGAAGAGGATCGTCACCGGGCGCTTGTCGCCGCCCAGCTTGACCGCCCCCTGCTGCATGGCGATCTCCGCCGCCACGTTGGGGGCGAAGTAGCGCTCGAAGTTGGAGCGGACCATCGCCTCGCGCTGGATCTGCTCGGCGAAGCGGCTGTTCTTGATGGCGATCGCGGCCAGGCCGCCGAACGCGATCAGGAACTGCAGGTCCTCGTCGCTGAAGGAGTTGGTGGCGGTGAGGTTGTCCACGTAGAGGATCCCCAGCACCATTTCCGCGCTGGCCATGAGCGGGATGCACATGGCGCTGCGGACGCTCTGCAGCATGATCGACGCGCCGCCCTTGAAGCGGTCATCGGCCACCGCGTTGTCGGTGAGGATCGCCACCCGCTCCTCCACCGCCTTGCGGGCAATGGACCGCGGCACGTGCTGCGCCGAGCTGTCGCCCAGGCGGCTCTTGGAGACCCGCGGCACCAGCTCGCCACCCTCCGTCTTGAGCAGCACCGACACCCGGTCCACGCCCATGACGTCGAAGGTGGTCTCCACCACCCGGCCCAGCAGCTTGTCGAGGTCGAGCTCCCCGGAGAGCTTCTGCGATACCTCGAGCAGCAGGGAGAGCTTGCGTGCATTGCGCTCGGCGGTGCTGGCGCCGGCCACCTTGAGCTGGCCCTGCGCGTCGTGGGCCCCGGCGGCCTGCGCCACCTCGCCCACGATGGCCGCCCCCACGTGGCCGCTCATCGCGATCTGCTTGACGATCGTGCCGCCCGGCTGGGGCAGGTTCTGCCCCGTGGTGACCAGCCGCGCGCTGCCCATCTCGGGGGTCTTGAGCTGGAACACCACCTTGCCGAACGTCACCGAGTCGCCGGCCTCGAGGGTGCCGTCGGTGACCCGCTCGCCATTGATGAAGGTCCCGTTGGAACTGCCCAGGTCCTTGAGCGCGATCGTGGCCTTCCCCACCCGGAGCTCGGCGTGGCGGCGGCTGATCGTCGGATCGAAGATGGGGATGTCGCTCGTGACGGCCCGGCCGACCACGTAGGTATGGTCCGGGGTGAGCTCGAAGTCCTGGTCGCCGGTGAAGGAGACGAGCTTGAAAGGCATGGCCCCCAATATACGTGCCCCGGGGAGGGGCCGCAGGCCCGGCCGGCCTAGGCCCGGCGCGCCCCCGCGAGGCCCAGCGCCGCCAGCACCGCCCGCGCCTTGGCCTCGGTCTCGCGCCACTCCGCCGCGGGGTCGCTGTCGGCGACGATACCCGCGCCCGCCTGCACCCAGGCGCGGCCGCCGCGCATGACCACGGTGCGGATGGCGATGGCCGTGTCGAGCGTGCGCGCGCCGAAGCCGACGTAGCCCACCGCGCCGGCGTAGGGCCCGCGCCGGGTGGGCTCCAGGGCGTCGATGATCTCCATGGCGCGGACCTTGGGCGCGCCGCTCACCGTCCCGGCGGGGAAGCACGCGGCGAGGGCGGCGAGGGCGTCGAGCTCCCCGCGCAGCCGGCCCCGCACCTCGCTCACCAGGTGCATCACGTGCGAGTAGCGCTCCACCACCATGAAGGCCGTGAGCCGCACCGTGCCGAACGCCGCCACCCGGCCCACGTCGTTGCGGCCCAGGTCCACCAGCATCAGGTGCTCCGCCCGCTCCTTCGGGTCGGCCTCGAGCTCCGCCTGCAGCGCCTGGTCCTGCGCCAGGGTGGCGCCCCGGGGCCGGGTGCCGGCGATCGGCCGCACGGTCACCTCGCCATCCTCGACCCGGATCAGGACCTCGGGCGAGCTGCCCACCACGTGCAGGTCGTCGAAGTGCAGGAAGTAGAGGTAGGGTGCCGGATTGAGCGCGCGCAGGTAGCGGTAGGTCAGGAACGGGTCCGGCGCGTCCAGGTCGATGCGCCGCGAGAGCACGGTCTGGAAGGTGTCCCCGGCGGCGATGTGCTCCTGGATGGTGCGGACCCCGTCCTGGTAGCCCTGGTCGGTGAAGGGCGCCGTGGTGGCGGGCAGGGGCGCGGCCGCCTCGATGGCCAGCGGCGTGAGGGCCGAGGGTGCCGCCAGCCGGGACAACCAGGACTCGATGCGGGTGATGGCGCCGTGGTACAGCGCCTCCAGCGCCGCCGGCGCCATCCCGTCAGTCACCTCGACGTTCGCGATGATCGTGGCGCGGTTGAACAGGTTGTCGAGCACCAGCAGGGTATCGGCCACCATGAGCAGGGCGTCAGGGAGGCCGCGGTCGTCGGCGGGGGCGTGGGGCAGCCGCTCCAGGCTGCGGACCACGTCGTACCCGATGTATCCCACCGCCCCGCCCGTGAAGCGCGGCAGCCCCGGGAGGTCCACCGGCGGATACTGGCGCATGGTGCGGGCCAGGTGGTCGAGCGGGGCCTCGTCGGTGGCCACGGTGGTCCAGCCGCCGCCCGGGGTCCACCGGCGCACCTCGCGGCCATGGTAGCTTAGGACCTCGCGGGGGTCCGTGCTCAGGAAGGTGTACCGTGCCCAGCGCTCGCCCCCCTCCAGCGACTCGAGCAGGAAGCCGTACCGGCCCTGGTGCAGCTTGGCGAACGCGGCCACCGGCGTGTCGCCATCGAGGACCACCTGGCGGACCACGGGCACCATGCCCGGCGTGGCCCGGGCCAGGAAGTCGGGGAGCGAGCTGAAGCCGGGAGCCATGACGCGGAAGCCGTGGGCTGAGGAGGGTCGGGTGGCGCGAGGGGCGAAAACTACCGCCCGCGGGCCCGTCGCGCGACTCGCGCTAGCGCGGCGCGGCCAGGAGGTAGGTACCCGGCCCGGGCAGTGGCGCCTCGAGATTGTCGGAGGCGGGCCGCTGGCTCGGCAGCACGCCCCAGTCGCCGCCTTCCTGCCGGACCAGCACCACCAGCGCGCGCTCGAATCGGGTCACGCTCCCGTACCGGGCCAGCCCGGCGGCGGGCGCGGCGAAGTGCACCGGGTACTTGAAGCGCACCCGCGCCCCCGCCGCCGGCGCGACGCTCGTGCCGAGCGTGAGCCCGTACAGGCCGGGGACGGGTGCCACGCTGACGGTGACGCTCTCCGGCGTCCCCGCCCCGGTGAACGCCTCGGCGGGGAACGCCAGCTCCACGAACACGGTATTGTCCGGGGGGCCGTGCCGCAGGATGATCGTCCGGGGCCGGCCCGTGGCGAAGGTCACGGTGGTGTCGCCCGGGGTCACCCCCGCCACCTCGAGCGGGAAGATCGCGTCGGAGGCGAGCACCCGGCCGATCTCGGGAGCCACGGCCGCCGGGGCTCCACCGGCGGTGGCGGGCGCCCGGCCGCAGGCCAGGACCAGGAACAGGAGCGGCGGGACGCGGCGGAGCGGGCGGTGCACGGCTGCAACTTACCACCAGGCGGCGGCGAGCGGATGCGGCAACCGTACGGAAGCGGCAGGCGCGGGGCGGGGCGGGTGCTGGGCGCCGTGCTCCTGCTGGCGGCGTCGGGCGTCCTGCCCGCCGCCGCGCAGGACTGGGACGACTCCACCACCCTGGCCCTGGTGGACCGCGCCATCGCGGCCCGCCAGCGGGCCGAGCCCGATTCCACCCTGCGGAGCTACCACACCACCGCCCACGGGTTCGTGTTCTTCCTGGGCCAGGCGGGACGCGACCTCGCCGTCCCGCCACGGCTCATCAAGGCCGACGAACTGCTGGTGGACGTCTACTGGCAGGCCCCGGACGTGCACCGCCAGGTCATCCGTGGCTGGCGCGACGGCCGCTGGCTCCCCACCGACATCCACTACCATCGCGACCACCTGGGGATCGTCACCAACAACTTCGGCGACCGCATCCGCATCGGCGAGGGCGACGAAGTCCGCGACGTGATCCACCCGCTCGCCCCGGAGGGGCCCGGCGCCTACAGCTTCCGCCTGGCCGACTCCATCGAGGTCCGCACCCACGACAGCGCCCGCCGGCTGCACGAGGTGCTGGTGCGTCCCCGCGACCCGACCGCCCCCCGCGTCATCGGGACGCTGTCCCTGGACGCCGCTACCGGCGACCTGGTGCGCTTCCGGTTCAGCTTCACCCCCGCCGCCTACCTCGATCACTCGATCGAGGACCTGAGCGTGAGCCTGGAGAACGCCCGGGTGGAAGGACGCTGGTGGCTGCCATGGCGCCAGGAGATCGAGATCCGCCGCCGCCTCACCTGGCTCGACCTCCCCGCGCGCTCGATTATCCGGGGTCGCTGGGAGATCGGCGAGTACGCCCTCAACGACCCGGTGCCCGCGGTGGCCCGGCTCGGGCCGGCGGTGGGTGGGCTGCTGGCCCCGGCGGACAGCACCGCCGACTGGGAGGTGCCGCTGGCCACGGCCATCCAGGAGGCGGCGCGCCCGGTGGCGCAGGGCGACCTGGACGCCCTCCGGGACGAGGTCGCCGGCCTGGCGACCGGGGAACGCCTGAGCGGGCTGGCCCGCAGCCGGCTCGGTATCACGGCCGTGAGCGACCTGGCACGGGTGAACCGGGTGCAGGGTCTGGCGCTCGGGCTCGGGGTCCGGCTGGCCCTTGGCCCCGCAGTCGTGCTCCAGCCGCGCGCGGCCATCGGGACCGCCGATGGTCGTCTGACCGGGGGCGCGACCCTCCAGGCGGGGCGGGGCGCCACCACCGGAACCCTATTCGCCACCCGCGCGGTCGCGGACCTGGGCGATGCGCCGGTGGTGTCGGGACTCGTCAATTCGCTGCTGGCGCAGGAGGGGGGTCGGGACATGGGCGACTATGTCCGCCTCGACCGCCTGGGCGTGACCGTGGCCCGCCGGCTGGGCGGCTCCGCCGCCAGCCGGGTGGAGGTC
>JBGAPX010000153.1:0-7317 GCA_044221045.1 Gemmatimonadales bacterium | reverse complement strand
GCAGCGCCGCGAGGCTGGCCCTCGCGGCCTGGTAGAGTCGCCGCGCGGCCGCGGCATCATACCCGGCGAGCCCCGGCGCGACCCCGACCAGGAGGCCGTTGCGGGTCTCGAAGCCCAAGGGGGCGTTGCGCATGGCGACGAGGCTCCGGGTGACGAGGCCGGCGCCGGTCAGCAGCAGGCAGGAGAGGGCCAGCTGGCCGATCACCAGCGCGTGGCGGAGCCGGGAACGGTGCACGCCCCGCCAGCCGACGGCATCGTGGCGGAGCACGCCGGCGATGCGGGTGCTCGTGGCCTGCAGCGCCGGGACGAGCCCGAACACCAGGGTCGTGCCCAGCGTCACGGTGGCGGTGAAGGCGATGACGCGGGCATCCAGCGCGAACTCGAAGGCAAAGGGAATGTCGGTGGGGAGCGCGAGCAGGCGGGACAGCGCCGTGGCGAACCAGACCCCAAGGCCCAGGCCGAGGCCGCCGCCCACGATGGCGAGCAGGAGGCTCTCGCCGAGGAGCTGCCGGACCAGCCGACCCCGCGACGCGCCGAGCGCCACGCGCACGGCGATCTCCCGTTGCCGCGCGATCGCGCGGGAGAGGAGCAGGCCGGCGACGTTGGCGCAGGCGATCAGCAGCACCATCAGGGAGACACCCAGGAAGAGCGCCAGGGCCAGGGAGAAGTCGGCGGCCATCCCGGGCTCCGGGCGCGCCTCCTGCTCGGCGAGCAACACCCCGGCCCGTCCGGCGTACTCCTGCGGCTGGGCCTCCGCCAGGCTGGCCGCTGCCGCCGCCACGGCGGCCGCCGCCCGCTCCCGCGGGACCCCGGGGCGGAGGCGGGCCAGCAGGCGCGCGCTGAATCCAGCCTGGGTGAACAGCGGGGGGCGGTCCGGCTGCAGCAGGCGATCGGTGCCGGCCGGCACCCAGACCGCGGGGCGGAAGCCCACGTAATACGGCGACAGGAAGGCCGCCGCCGCCACGCCGACCACCGTGAGCTCGCGGCGGTTGAGGCGGATCGTCTGGCCCAGGATGGCGGGATCCCCATGGAAGCGGCCCTGCCACAGGGCGTAGCTCAGGATCGCCGTCGGCGGCGCGGAGGCACTGTCCTCCTGGGCGATGAACCCGCGGCCCAGCGCCATGGGCACCCCGAGCAGGGAGAAGTAGTTCGCGCTCACCATCTCGCCCCAGACCCGCTCCGCCTGCCCGCCGAGCGTGAGCCCGAGCGGCAGCGGCGACAGCGCGGCCACGCCGTCGAACAGGCCCGCCGTCGCGCCCCGGAAGTGGGCCAGGTCGCTCCAGGCGTAGTCCTCGTACTCGCCGGCCGGGGTGCGTCCGTACACCACCGTGAGGCGCTCCGCATCGGGAATGGGGAGCGGGCGCCAGATCAGGCTGTTGCCGACGCTGTAGATCGCGCTCGTCACGCCGATCCCCAGGCCGAGGGTCACGATGGCCGCCAGCGCCACCGCCGGCGTGCGCCGCCAGGCGCGGAGCGCCAGCCCGAGGTCCTGCAGCACCTGTCGCATCACCAGCCCTCCGGAGGGGAGAAGGTCAATCCGCGCGCAGTGCCGTGGCCGGGTCCACGGCCGCGGCGCGGCGGGCCGGCAGCAGGCTGGCGCCGATGGCCGCTGCGAGGACCGTGAGCGTCGCGAGGCCGATCGTCAGCGGGTCCCACGCGGGCACCCCGTACAGCTGGCTGGCCAGGGCCCGCCCCGCCGCGAGGGCGCCGGCGATCCCGAGGGCCGCGCCGAGGACCGTGAGGCGGACCCCGTCCCCCACCACCATCTGCACCAGGCTGCCGGGCGCGGCGCCCAGCGCCAGGCGGATACCCAATTCGTGGGTGCGGCCGCGCACCGCGTACGCCAGGACACTGTACAGGCCGAGCCCGGCGAGCAGCAGCGCCACCGCGGCGTAGAGCCCGAACAGCGTGGCACCCAGCCGGGCCGACTGGTAGCGCGGCTCGAGGACCTCTTCCAGGGAGCGGGCGCGGACGTACGGCAGGTCGGGCACCGCGGTCTGCAGCAGCGGACGGAGGTCGGCGGCCAGTTCGCGCGCCGGTCCGCGGGTCCGGAGGAAGAGCGTCAGGTGGCTGGTCGACGGGCTGGTGGGGGGGAGCGGCACGTAATAGATGGCCTGGGGCTCCTCCCGCGGGCTGTAGCGCACCCCGTCCTCCGCGACGCCGGTGATGACGGTGCATTCGGTCTCGTCCCTGCCGAGCAGCAGGCACTGGCCGATCGGGTCCTGGTCGGCGAAGAAGCGCCGGGCCATCGTGGCCCCGATGACCGCCACGGTCGGGTGCGGACGCCGGTCGGCGTCGGTGAACCCGCGGCCCCGGACCAGCCGCAGGCCCATGGTGGCGAAGTAGTCCCCGGTCGTCCGCTGGATGTAGGGCCCGCCGCTCGACATCCGCGGCAGCGAGTCGCGGCCGGCGATCCGGAACCGTTCCGCGAGGCTCCAGCCGAAGGGCTCGCCGTTGTTGATCGCCGCGGACGCCACGCCGGGGTGGGCCCGCGCGGCGGCGGCCATGGCCTCGAACGCCGCCCCGGTCTGCATGCCCGTGAACCCGGCGGAAGCCGGATCGGCGTCCACCAGGATGATGTGCTCCCGGTCGTAGCCGATGTCGATCGCCAGCAGGTTGCGCAGGCTCCGCAGGAAGAGGCCGGCCCCCACCACCAGGAGCACGCTCAGCGCCACCTGCGCCACCACGAGTCCCGAGCGGAGGCGGGAACGGCGGAACCCGCTGCCGCGGCCACCCTCCTTGAGCACCGGGGTGAGGTCGCTCCGGGTCACCTGCAGCGCGGGGATCAGGCTCGAGGCCAGGGCGGCGAGCAGCGTCGCCCCGAGCGCGATCGCAAAGACGCGGGCATCGGCGCTGAAACGCTCGGCCATGGCCTCGGGCAGGACGTACCCGCGCAACAGGCCGCCACCCCAGGACGCCGCCAGCACCCCCAGCCCGCCGGCCAGGAAGGACACCAGGACGCCTTCGAGGAAGAGCTGCCGCACCAGCCGGCCCTGTCCGGCCCCCAGCGCCTTGCGCACGGCCAGCTCGCGCGCGCGGGTCAGGCCGCGCGCCAGCATCAGGTTGGCCACATTGGCGCAGGCGATCAGCAGCACCAGCAGCGACATGGCCGCGAGCCAGCGGGCCAGATCGGCGGTATCACCGAAGTCGGGGCCCGCCGCCTCGAGCACCGGGGCCAGCCGCACGTCCTGGAAGCCGTTGGCCACGGTGGAATCGGCCCGCCCGGCACGGATCAGCGCCGTGGCCTCGGCGGTGGCCTGCTCGAGCGTGACCCCGGGGGCCAGCCGCCCCATGAGCGAGATGAAGTACCACCCCCGGTCCGTCCGGTATGCATCGTCCCCCTGCATGCGCCGCGCGATCGGTGTGAACGGCACCCAGAGATCGGGCGCGTTGTAGTCGCCGGCATCGAACGCCGGCGGCGCCACGCCCACCACGGTGTAGGTCTGGTCGTCGAGCGGGAAGGTGCGGCCCAGGATGGCCGGGTCGGCGCCGAAGCGGGTGCGCCACAGCCGCTCGCTCAGCACCGCCACCGGGATGCCGGCGTCGGGCCGGTCGTCGTCCCGCCCCAGCAGCCGCCCGAGCAGCGGCCGGGTGCCGAGCAGGGGGAAGAACTCCCCGGTGACCGCCGCCACCGCCACCGGCTTGGCCTCGGCGCCACGGCCCATCGAGGCGCCGGTCGTGTACTGCGCCGACACCGCCACGAAGCTCTTCGCGGCGCCGAGGTCGGTGAAGTCGGGGTAGCTCACCGAGGAGTTGGTCCACTCGCCGAACTGCGGGTTCCGGTGGTGGAACAGCATCCGCGTGACCCGGCCGGGCTCCTCCACGCCGGCGGGGGGGCGCAGCAGGAGCATGTCGAGCACGCTGGTCAGCGTGGTCACCGCGCCGATGCCCACGGCGAGGGTGGCGGCGGCCGCGAGCGTGAAGCCGCGGGCCCGCAGGACGGCGCGCAGGGCCTGACGCAGGTCGTGCAGCATGGCTACTCCTCCCGGAGGACGGTGGCCGGATCCACGCGCGTGGCCCGCCGGGCCGGCAGCCAGGTGGCCAGCGCGGTCACCGACGCGAGCAGCAGGGGAATCAGCAGGAACGTCACCGGATCGGTGGCGCTCACCCCGAACAGCATGGAGCGGATGAGCCGGGTGAGGAGCAGCGAGGCCACCAGCCCGAGCCCCAGGCCGATCGCCACAAGGCGCATGCCCTGCCCCACCACCAGGCGGAGCACATCCCCGGCGGCGGCGCCGAGCGCCAGCCGCACGCCCATCTCGCGGGCGCGCTGGGTCACGGTGTAGGCCATCACGCCGTAGAGCCCGATGGCGGCCAGGGTGGCGGCCAGGCCCGAGAAGAGCGACAGGAGCACCATCGAGAACCGCCGCGGTCCGGTGGTCGCCTCGACCAGGGACTCGAGCGTGGCGGGCGTGGACAGGGGCAGGTTCCGGTCGATGCCGGCGATGGCCGCCTTCACCGCCGGAAGCGCCGCGAGCGGCTCGCCGGCGGTCCGCACCGCGAAGGCCAGGAAGGGCACCCCGGTCTGCTTGAGCGGGAAGTAGACCTGCACCCGCTGGCCGCCGTCGAGCCCTTCGTGCATCGTGTGGCCCACCACACCCACGACCTCCAGCCAGACCATCACCGAGTCGTGCGGGTTGCTGAACGTGATCCGCTTGCCGATCGGGTCGGTGTCCGGCCAGTAGCGGCGGACCATCTCCTCGTCCACCACCACCACGCGCAAGCCGCCGCCGTCGTCCTGGTCGGTGAAGCCCCGACCGCGCACCACCGGGATCTCGAGCGCGGCGAAGAACCCCGGCGTGACGAACCGGACGTCGCCCCAGGGCCCGGGCGCACCCTCCGGCACCTGGTATCCCTCCACCCCGAAGCCCGACGTGGACCAGTTGCCCCCGAAGGGCATCACCGAGGTGCCGCCCACGGCCGTGACGCCGGGAACCGCCGCGATCGCGGCCAGCGCGCGGTCGTAGAACGCGTTCCGCACGGTGTCATTGGGATAGCTGCTGGCCGGCAGGGTGACGTTGAAGGTGAGGACGCGTTCCGGCGTGAATCCCGGATCCACGCCGACCAGCCGCGCGAAGCTCCGCACCAGGAGCCCCGCCCCGACCAGCAGCGTGAGGGCCAGCGCCACCGTGGCCACCACCAGGCCGCGGCGGAGCGCCATGCCGCCACGGTCGCCGGCGGTGCCGCGCCCGCCCTCGCGCAGCGTCTCGGCAAGCGAGGTCCGCGCCACCCGCACCGCGGGCACCAGCCCGAAGGCCAGGCCCGTCACCAGCGAGAGCAGCAGCGCGAACCCGAGGACCGTGCGGTCGAGCACCAGGTCGCTGGTCGGCGTGAGGCTGCCACTGTTGATCGAGAGCAGCGCGGGGACACCCCACACCGCCAGGATCACCCCGAGGCCACCGCCCGCGAGGGCCAGCACCACGCTCTCGGCCAGCAGCTGCCGCACGAGGTCCGCCGGGGAGGCGCCGAGCGCCACCCGCACCGCGATCTCGCGGCCGCGCCCCGCGGCACGGGCCAGCTGGAGGTTGGCCACGTTGGCGCAGGCAATGAGCAGCACCAGGCTCACCGCGCCGAGCAGCAACAGCAGCGCCCCGCGCGACCCGCCGTTCTCCTCCTCCGGCAGCGTCGTCACGTGCAGGTCCCAGTCCTGCGGGTAGGCGTCGGGGTAATCCGCCTTGAGCCGCGTGGCCAGGCCGTGGAACTCGGCCTGCGCCTGCGCCAGGCTCACCCCCGCCTTGAGCCGGCCGGTGAAGGTCAGGAACTCGTTGGTGCGGAGGTTGTCGCTGAACTGCTCGGGCCGCAGGCGGAGGGGCGTCCAGAACTGCGCGCCGCGGAACCGGAAGCCGCGGAAGCTCGCCGGCATCACCCCGACGACCTGGTAGCGCTCGCCGTCGAGCAGCACCGACCGGCCGATCGCGCTGCGGTCGCCGCCGAACAGCCGTTGCCACGCGCCGTGGCTCAGGACCAGCACATGGTCATCGTCGGCCGCCGCGCTGTCGGGCCCGAGGGTCCGGCCCAGCGCCGCGGGGACACCGTAAGTGCGGAAGTAGTCGGCCGTGACCCGGAGCCCCGCGATCCGCTCCGGTTCACCCTGGCCGGTGAGGTTGGGCGCCCAGCCCGTCTCGACCGCCGCCGACTCGAACACCTGGCCCTGTCCCTGGTAGTCGCGGAACCCCGGGACCGACACCGGCGCTTCCATGTTGTTGAGCGACGGGTAGAAGTGCTCCACCACCACCAGCCGGTCCGGCGACTGGTACGGCAGCGGCCGCAGCAGCACCGCGTTGATCACCGAGAAGATCGCCGTGGTGGCGCCGATACCCAGGGCCAGGGTCGTGATCGCCACGCCGGCGTAGCCGGGGCTGCGGCGCAGGGCGCGCAGCGCGTACCGCAGGTCCTGCCGCATTCCACTCAGCATGGCCCGGAGTCTCCTGGAAGGGGGGTCGGGTGGCCCGGGGGTGCCGGGTCAGTCCGCCCGCAGCGCGGTGAGGGGATCGATGGCGGCGGCCCGGCGCGCCGGCAGCCACGCGGCGAGCAGCGCCACCACGACGAACAGCGCCGGCCCGCCGAGAAGCGCCACCGGCTCGAGCGGGGCCAGGCCGAAGAGCGCCTGGTGGGCCACGAGGCCGGCGCCGACGGCGAGCGCCACCCCGACGCCGGTTCCGAGCAGGACCTGACGCAGGCCGTCGCCCACCACCTGCCGGACCACCTGTGGGGCGCCGGCGCCGAGGGCCAGGCGGATGCCGATCTCGCGGCGCCGCTGACCGACGCCGTACGCGACCACGCCGTAGACCCCGAGGCTCGCGAGCAGCAGGCCGAGCAGCCCGAACGCCGCCGCCGCCATCCCGCCGATCCTGGCAGGGAGGAGGGAGACGGCCAGGGAACGCTGCAGCGACCCCAGCCCTTCGAGCGGCATCGCGGGCTCGAGCTCGCGGAGCACGTCGCGCACCGCGCCGGCCAGGGCAAGCGGATCGCCGGCACTGCGCACCACCAGCGTGGTGCGCTGCGCGCTGACCTGGGACAGCGGGAGGTAGAAGCACGGGGCCACCGGCGTCCCGGGGCGGCCATAGGTCACGTCGCCGGCCACGCCGACCACCGTGACCCACGGGCCGTCCGGACCCCGGAAGCTGAGCCGCCGGCCGATGGCGGAACCTCCAGGCCAGTAACGCGCGGCGAAGGCGGCGTTGACGATGGCGACCCGCGGGGCCCCGGCATCGTCCGACTCGGCGAACCGCCGGCCCTCGAGGAGGGGCACCTCCATGGCCTCGAAGTACCCCGGTCCCACCGCGACGCGGCCCGCCTCCATGTCCTCGGCCGGCG
>JBGAPX010000152.1:0-7908 GCA_044221045.1 Gemmatimonadales bacterium | reverse complement strand
GGTTGGACGAGTGGCAGCAGGTCGCTCCCTCGCGCCCGGGGTGCAGCGCGTCCCAGGCATCGATGAAGCCCGCGCCAACCGCCACCTGGTACATGGGGCTGTCGATGGTGTCGTTCAGGTCGCCCATGATGATTGCCCGAGGCGCGTCCTCCAGGGTCCCGACCAGTTCCTGCATCTGCGCCGCCCGCAGGTCCGACAGCTGCAGCGGGCCCAGGTCGTCCTCCAGGTGGGTGCTGCCCACGCGGTACCATCGACCCTCGACCCTGACCTTGATGGCCACGAACCCGCGAACCAGCGACACGCCCGGGGCCACCGGCCCGAGGTTGACGGCGTAGGTGTGGGCCACCGTTGCCTCCGGATCCAGCAAGGTCCGGCGGCCATCGACGAGCACCACGTCGAAGTCGGTGAGGCGGACGTATCCAGGGACCGGTTCGGCGGTCATGTTCTCGACCTTCGCGGCCACCCGATAGTGCAGGCCACGGGCCTCCAGCGCGGCGAGCAATACCGGCAGGAAGTCCATGTCATAAGTGGCCGGCACCCCGAAGACGTTCAGGTCGAGGTGAATCCTGGACATCTCCTGCAGCCCGACCACGTGCGGGCGCCGATCCGCGATCTCAGCGGCAAGGGCCGCCGCCCGGGTGGGGAAGTCGGTCTCGGCCAGCACCTGCATCTGCTCGGCAAGCACCTGCTGGATCAGGGCTGGGTCGCCGCTGCCGAGCGCGGCGAGGATGGCATCGACGTTCGCACCGACGTAGATGTTCTGTGACATCACGGTGACCGTCGGATGCCACGGGTGACGCACGGAGTTCACCTCCGTCGCGGCCGGCGAGGCCGGGCTGGTGGCCGGGTCCGTCCCGCACCCGAGCAGCAGCACTGCCGTTCCGGCAAGTAAGTAGTGGGTCAGGGTTTTCATGGATGCAGCCTCCCTCCGCGCTTGCCCGGGGGCGGTGCATCGTTCCGTCAGGTGGGATGGAGCGGCGCGCCGTGCCGGGCGCAGGATCAAAGCTAGCCGTCGGTGCAGGACAGGAAGGTGAGCCCCGGGTGAGGGCTCGATCATGACACCGGCCCGCTGGCGGGTGCTGTGCCGCGGGCCTCGGAGACTCGCCGGCGGGTCGCGGCAGCCTGCCAGGGGGGAAAACCAAAACGCCCGATCCCTTGTGGGACCGAGCGCCTCGCTGCGGCCTGGCATCACCCGGTTGCCGCCTCCGGGGCCCCTGAGGGCTATGTCTGATGGGCAAGAAGCTACCCAGGGGGTCCGGATTACGCAACCCCCCGCCGGTCTACGTCGCCGGGTCGGCTGGATACAGCGCCCGGTACAGCGCCACGTTGCGCTGGATGGTCCGCACGTAGTCCCGCGTCTCCTTGAAGCCGATCCGCTCGATGAACAGCTCCGGGTCGTCCGCCGCGCGGCCCACGGACCACAGCGGTACCCGGCCGGGGCCCGCGTTGTAGGCAGCGAGGGCGCGCACGAGGTCGCCATTGAACCGCTGCAGGACCTGGCCAAGGTAGAAGGTGCCGAAGCGAAGGTTGAGCGCAGGTTCGTCGAGGTGATCCACCCGCCAGCCGCGGACACCCAGCTGCCGTGCAATGAGCCGGCCCGTCGCAGGCATGACCTGCATCAGACCCCGCGCCCCGACCCGGGAGCGCGCACCCGCGTTCCAGGCGGATTCCTGGCGAATCAGCGCGGCCACCACCAGCGGGTCCACCCCGATGGCCCGGGCCTCCGCGGCCAGAGCGTCTTCGTAGTGACGGGGATAGAGCAGGCGGTAGGTCCGCGCGTCGCGGGGCGCGCCGCGGGCGAGGGCGGCTCGCGCGCTGGCGATCGCGGCGTCGGGATCCCCATGGCGACGGAAGGCGTCAGCCACCGAGAGCAGGCGCTGCGGTGAGCGGACCCGCTCGTCGGTGAGCCATGCGCGCTCCCACGACGCCTCCAGGACCATGCCGGCCGCCTTGAGCAGCCCGATGCGGCTCATGGCGCTGTCCACATCGAGGAAGTGGGTGAACCGGTCCGGGGCCGGCGCCGGTCGCCAGCCTGGCTGGCCGAGCCGGGCCGCGCTGGCGTAGGCGTAGTACGAGCCCGAATCGCGCGCCATCACCGATTGCCACAGCTGCGTGGCGCGGACCGTATCGCCGGCTTCGCGGGCGGCCCGGGCGCCCCAGTATCCCGCGGCCAGGCCATCGGCGCCGGTGTCGAGTTCGTGGACCCGGTGCCACTCCACCGCCGCCTGATCCACCCGGCCCTCCTCGTAGAGAGCCAGGGCGGCGAGGAATCCCGCGCGGCCCACCGAGTCGGCATGCGGGAACCGCGTGACCAGCGCCAGCCACGGTTCGCGCGCGTCGACGTGCGCACCTTGATCCCAGGCCAGGCTGCCGCTCAGGAAGAGCGCGCGAGGCGTGTTCACCGAGTCCGCCGGGAACCGCTGCTGCAGGCGGGCCAGCGCGGCCCGCGCACCGGTGCGCTGGCCGAGGCGGGCCAGCGAGGCGGCCTCGCCGTACAGCGCGTCGGCGGCGTGGGGCGAGGTGGCCGGTATCCGGTGGAAGGTCGTGACGGCCTCGCGGTGCCGGCGCAGCGAGGCCAGCGCTCGTGCGTACGCGAGGAGGTCCGCTGGCTCGGCAGGGCCGCGCCGCACCGACCGCGAGTAGAGCAGGGCCGCCTCGAGCGGGAGTCCGGAGCGCGCGGCCAGGCGGGCCACGTCCAGGGCCTCCTGTGGCGTCAGCACGACAGCCGAGGAGGCGAGGAAGCGCAACGCCTCCTGGGCCGCCGGGGTCCCGGCGCGCTGCCGGGCAATGCTCAGCAGCCCGTCGCGGAGTCCCCGGCGCTGGGTGTCGGTGCGCGCCTGGCGCAGCCGGAGGCGGGTGGCGTCGGTGAAGAGGCCGAGCGAGTCGTAGGTCCGGGCAGCGCCGGCGAGATCGCCCTGGCGCTCACGCGCGGTGGCTTCGGTGACGCCGATCCGAGCCCGGACCACTGGCAGCTGGATCCGGGCATAGAGGCCACTGCGCTCGAGGGAATCCGGGGCGAGCGCGGCGGCGCGAAGCAGCAGCCAGTCCGCGATCTCGGGGGCGCTGTCCGCGGCCGCGCGGAGGTGCAGGCCGGCGTCCGTCGGCCGGCTGTCCCGGGCCCGGGCCAGCGCCGCGCGCACCGGGGCCGGGTCGCCGTCGCCATCCGCCAGCAGGGGCCGCGGGGCGGCACCGAGCAGGCAGGCGGCGAGCAGCAACGGGACGGACGCGTGGGTGCTGGTCAACGGGAATCACCCGGTCGAGGGGAGCCGAGCACGGGAAGCGCAGGAGCCATGCCACTGCAGACCGACCGAACATACGACGATCCGGCGCCGGACACCACCAGCGGGGCACCCGGGTCCATTCTATCTTTGCCCGCCATGCCGACCCCATTCTTCCACTGGGACGCGGTCCCCATGGTGCTTGGCGCACTGCTGGCGCTCACCGCACCCTCCCGGCGGTCGGCCGGGCGGGTCATGGCCGGGCTGGTGACCATGGCGCTGGCCTTCGCGGGTGTCCGTGTGGCCACCACGGGTGCCATTCCCTTGAGCGCGCTGCCGCGGTCGTTCCAGGTCATCACCCTTGCCCTCCTGGCGGGTGGTGGAGTGCTGCTGTGGTGGTCGCGGCGCGCCGGGGCCGATGCGCCGGTGGCCACGCGTGCCGAGACGGATCTCGGCGGGCCGGCGCTGGTCGTGCACCTCGCGGGCGCCGGCCTCGCCGGCCTCGCGACCCACCTGCACCTCTTCCTGGCCGCCGTCCTCGTATCCGCGGCCAGCGGCTGGCGCTGGTCCCGCCCGGGCCGGTGGCCGGTCCTGATCGGGCCGGTGCTGCTCCTGCTCTGCGCCTGCTGGTACCTGCTGGCGCGGGTGGCCGGCCCGATGCCGCTGACCCTCTCGCTGCTGCGCGAGGCTCCTTACAGTGCCGCGTTCGAGCTTGGCATGGCGGCCGCGCTGCTGCTCTGCGCCGGGGCGCTGCTCGGACTCGCCCCCTTCCATTTGATGGGACGCGGGCCGCTGACGCCGATTCTCGCTGGCCTCCTCCTGGTACGGGTGGTGGCCGTCGCGTTGCCGGGCGGACTGGAGCATTGGCAGCCGGTGGCGTATCCCGTGGTGCTGTTCACGGCGGCCATCGCCGTCGCGACGCGCGAGGTGCCGCTCGGGCTGCTGGCGCTCGCGAGCGTCGGGCTGTGCTCCGGCGACCCGACCGCCGGATGGAGCGGCCTGTTGCTCCTGGCCCTCGCCGAGGCGCTGCGCGGGCTCGACTGGCTGGCGGCCCACGGCAGGCGGCCGAACACGGTTGGGCAGGGGCTCGTGGCTGCGGTGGGCCTGGCCGGCGCGGTGGCGCTGGTGCCGGTGCTGGCGGGCGGCCTCGCGGCCGAAGCCTTGTACACCACCGCGATCGCCGGGGCCGTGGTGCTGGCCTGCGTCGTCGGGGGCGGAGCGACGTCGCAGCGTTGACCCGCGCACGGAGGCGGACGATATTCACTCAGATGTCCGATAGAACGAGTCGCAAAGCCCTTCGAGAGGAACGTCCCATGGCGCACACGCTGCCGCCGCTGCCCTATGACTACACCGCGCTGGAGCCGCACATCGATGAGCAGACGATGCGGATCCACCACGACAAGCATCACGCCGCCTACGTCAACAACCTCAACGCCGCCCTCGAGGGTCACGCGGAGCTGCAGGCCAAGGGCCTCGACGCCCTGATCGCGAACCTCGATGCGGTGCCCGAGGGCATCCGCACCGCGGTCCGTAACAACGGCGGCGGTCACCACAATCACACCCTGTTCTGGGAGCTGATGGCGCCCGGCGGTGCCAAGGAACCCTCCGGGGCGCTGGCCGAGGCCATCACCAAGACCTTCGGGGGCTTCGACAAGTTCAAGGAAGCCTTCGCCAAGGCCTGCACCACCCGCTTCGGCAGCGGCTGGGCCTGGCTGGCGCGCAAGGCGGATGGCACGCTCGAGGTCTACAGCACCGCGAACCAGGACAGCCCGGTGATGGAAGGGAAGACGCCGTTGCTCGGCTGCGACGTGTGGGAGCACGCGTACTACCTGAAGTACCAGAACCGCAGGCCCGACTACGTCGGGGCCTGGTGGAACGTGGTCAACTGGACCGAGGTCGGAAAGCGCTTCGGTCGCTGAGCCGGGCCGGACCCGCGTGCGCGGTCGCGCACGCGGCTCGTGGCGCGCCCTCCCGGGGCGCGCCGATCCAACGCAAGGAATGCCTGCATGTCGATGCCCGCCATCGGGAGTCCGCGCCCGACCACCCTCGCCTCCACCGGCGGCATCGGTGACTCCTCCGCCCTTCGCGGAAAGCACCTGCTGCTGGCCTTCTTCCCGCTCGCGTTCACGAGCACGTGCACCGGGAAATTCTGCGGCTTCACCGAGGACTTCACCCAGTTCCAGTCGGCGGACACGGTGGTCCTGCCGATCAGCGTGGACGCGGTGCCCAGCTCAAGGAGTTTGGCCAAGGAGAAGCTCGGCGTGGACCTGCCGAGCGACCAAGCGCGCGAGGTGAGCCATTTCCATGGCACCCTGCTCGAGGACAGTTCTACCCAACCGCGCCTACGTGATCATCGACCGGACGGGCACGGTGCGCTGGACCTTTGCCGAGACGACCCCGGGCACCCGCCGGGAGAACGCTGAGCTGCTGGCCGAGCTGCGCAAGCTGGATCGACGCCCCTGGCCGTCGATGACCGCCGGCCGAGTCCCGCCGTTGACCTCGATCGGCGCCCTGCTTTTTCCCCCGTCATGCGTACCGATCCGCTGGTCCTGCTCTCCCGCCCCGACAAGTGGTACCTCGGCGCGGGTGACGGGCTCGTGTGGGCACCCCCCTTTCCGGCCTGGCACGACACGCCAGGATTCTGGGACGACGCCCACCTGCTGCAGTACCCGGTGGGGCCGCTCTTCGCGGTCAGCTTCGTGG
The DNA here is from genome assembly GCA_044221045.1 of Gemmatimonadales bacterium. Taxonomy (GTDB): domain Bacteria; phylum Gemmatimonadota; class Gemmatimonadetes; order Gemmatimonadales; family GWC2-71-9; genus JADJOM01. The sequence continues at coordinate 1,987 of JBGAPX010000152.1, read as the reverse complement.
CCCCGGGCGGCGAGCCGCTGCCGGCCCGGGCCGACGCGACCCACTGGACCCCCGCGCACCTGACCCTCGATTACCTGCTCGCGCCCGGCCTGCACGCGCGGGAGGTGCGCTGTGCGCCGGGAGCGCAGCAGCTCGCCTCGGAGTGGCACCTGGAGAACCGCTCGGGACGCACCTGGGAGCTCCACGTGGTGCAATGGACCGCCGTACCCGGCGAGTCCGTCCCGGAGGCGGGCGTGGAGCTGGCGGGCGAGGGCCTCCGCCTGCGGCGCCGCCTCGAGGACCGGAAGGCGCAGGCGGTCGAGGTGGAGCTTCACTACGCCCTGGGGCCCCGCGCGTCCGGCCGGGCGGCGTACCGGTCCGAGCACTCCGGGCCCACGCCCAACTTCGCCCTGACGCCGTTCTACGATCGGTGGCCCGCCGGCGGGGGCCTGCGGGACGAGATCCGGCTGGGTGGCCTCGATGCGCGCGGCCTGGTGTACCTGGGATTGTGCCGGAGGCTCGTGGTGCGGCGCCACGGGAGTGCCCGCTTCGCGGCCACGGTGCGCGTGGTGGCGGCGCCGGGTGCCGTGGCTGCCAACGTCGCCGTCACCCCGCGCCCCGGCGTGCCGGGCCGGCAGGCGGTCCGGTCCTGGAAGACGTTCACGGCTGGCGTGCCGCGGTTCCGATCCAGTGACGAGCACTTCAACCGCTACTGGTGGTACCGCTGGTACGGGCTGCGCCTGAATCGCGTGCCCGCGGGCCTCGGCCAGTACCGGCACGACACGGTCTGCGAGGGGATCGGGTATTTCCATCAGCCGATCAGCTACTCCGCCATGTGCCACCTGCGGGAACTGCGCTGGGCCGCCACGCCCGCCTGGGCCCAGGGCGTGGCGCACACCTTCCTCGATCGCCTGCGCCCGGACGGTTCGATGCCCGGCCGGGTGTACCTGAATCACCTGGTGCAGCCCGACTTCTATCACGCCGACTGGGGCGGGGCGATCGGCGATCTCCTCGATGCCCATCCCGATGCCGCGTGGCTCGGCAGAATCACCCCGGCCCTCTCCGCGTATGGGGAATGGCTGCTCCGCACCCGGGACGCCGAGGGGAGCGGGATGATCGACGTGGTGGACCAGTATGAGACCGGCCAGGAGTACATGTCGCGGTACGAGGCGGTGGACCCCGACGCCGACCGGTACGGCTGGGAAAATCGCATCCGGCTCAAGGGCATCGACGTGACGCTCTATGCCTGGCGGCTGTTCGCCTTCCTGGCGGAGCGTGTCCCGGAGGCCGCCGCACGTGCCACGTGGGCCGCGCGCGCCGCGCGCACCGCCGAGGCCATCCGGAACCGGATGTGGGACCCCGCCCTTGGGATGTTCTCGGATGTCGACCCCGCCACGGGCCAGCGAACCCGGGTGAAGGCTGCGGTCTGCTTCTATCCCTACCTCACCGAACTGGCCGGGCCGGCGCACCTCGAGGGCTTCGGCGCCCACCTCTTCAATCCCGCCGAGTTCTGGACACCCTTCCCGGTGCCGAGCTCGAGTGCGGACGACCCGCGCTTTCGTCCCGACGCGGAATGGAAGGGCAAGCGCCATGTCTGCCCGTGGAACGGGCGGGTCTGGCCCATGACCAACAGCCACGTGATCGACGCGCTGGCGCGGGTGGTGCGCCTGCACCGGCCCTCGTGGGCGCCACAGCTGGTGCACCTCGTGCGGCAGTTCGTGCGGATGCTGAGCTTCGGGGGCGATCCGGCACGGCCCAACAGCTTCGAGCACTACCATCCGATCACCGGCCGCGCCAGCGTCTATCGCGGCATCGACGATTACCAGCATTCATGGGTGAACGACCTCCTCGCCCGCCACGTGGCCGGGCTGCTGCCGCGCGGCGCGGAAGGCGTGCTCGTCGATCCCCTGCCGTTCGGGGGGCGCACCGAGCTGCGCGGCGCGGTGGTCGCTGGACACACCGTCGACGTGGCGGTGCAGGAGGGCCGGTTCGAGGTGCGGGTGGACGG
>JBGAPX010000151.1:0-7427 GCA_044221045.1 Gemmatimonadales bacterium | reverse complement strand
CCACTTCGCGGAACAGCCGCTCGCTGCCCAGCACCTGCCGGGCGTGTGGGTCGGCGCCGGTCTCGGCGTCCACGGCGAGCACCAGCGCCTCGACGCCCGCCGCCTGCAGCAGGTTGGTCAGGCGGCCGGTGAACGCGCGCGGGCGTCCGTCGGCGCAGCGCGCCGTCATGGCGCCCGCGATGCAGGCGCCGGGGTATTCGAGCGCGCGCCGCACGTACTCGAGCGCGGCGGGCGTCGCCTCCGCGGTCGCGAAGTCCGTGACGATCCGGCCCTCGACGGCGGCGGCGGGATACCCGAAGAGCTCCTGGATGCCCTCGGACGCAAACCGGATGCGGAGGTCGGCGTCGAAAGAGAGAAAGGCGGCGGTGTCCGGCCGGGAGAGCGCCTCGAGGACGGCGGCGTGGTGAGCCTCACGCCGGCGCCGGGCCGCCCGGGTCCGCACCCGGTCGAGGGCGCGGGCCACCGTGGCCTCGGCGGCATCGCGCGCCTCGACGCACTCCGCGGCCCCCGCGCGGAGCAGCGCGAGTTCCTGCGCCGGGGCGAGATCCTGGACCAGCACGAGGGTGGCGGGGTCGTGTGAGGCCAGCCACGCTTCGGCGGCGGACTGGTCGGGCACGGCGACAGGCTCGACGCCTGGCGCAAGCCGGTCGAGGATGGCGCGGAGGCGGGACGGCGGTGGGCCCGCGGTGAGGCAGAGCACGACGACCGGCGGTGCCGGACGCGGCGGTGGAGGGTGTGCCATCGTGACCGGCCAACGGACCCGGGGGGGCGGGCCCGCCTAAGTATCGGCCCGGTGACGCCCGAAAGGCAATTGTGCGGCGGTCAGCCCCGGACCTTGAGCACGACCCGGCCCTTGAAGGTGCGGACGTCCACGGTGGCGCGGCCGTCGCCGCTCCGCCCGCTCCATTCGCCCTTGGTGGCGCCGGCCCGGAGGGTGCCGGCCGGGAGCAGCTGGTCGTCGGGGCGGCCGCCGTAGCTCACCAGATGCCACGTGGCGGCCAGGCCGGGCGGGAGCCGCAACTCGATGTCCCCGCCGTGGGTCTCCGCCTGCAGCCGGCCGTCCGGCACCAGGTCTCCCTTGAAGGCGATCTCGCTCGAGACCGTCTCCAGGTGCACCTGGCGCACGGCGCCCTCCATGCCGATGAACAGCGGCCCGCTGACGGAACGCGCGTCCAGCTCCTGCAGCACTCCCCGGACGACCAGCACCCCGCTCGCCGTGCGCACCCGGGCCAGGGGGCCCTGGCACGCCAGCTCGACGTTGCCGTCGAGAGTCTCCACCGCGACGCTCGCCGCGCTCCCGGCCACCCGCACCCGGCCGCTCACGCTGGTGACTTCCACCGTGCCGCCACCCGCGGTCACCTCCACCTCGGCCGCCGCGGAGGTCACCCACAGCCGCGCGCCGGCGGGGATCACCACGTCGAGGTCGGCGATGCCGTCGGCGGCCCGCCCCTCGGGCGGCTCGATCACCACCTTGAGCGCGGCAGGCGACCCGCCCATCAGGAACCGGCCGGCCTGGGCATCCACGCGCCCCTGCACGTGCACGCTGTCACGGGCCCAGGTGGTGACCCGCACCGAGCCGCGGGGAATCCACAGGCGGATGGCCGCGTCCGGGTTCGCCGGACGTCCGGTCCGGACCGCGCCCTGCGCGGCCAGGCCCGCCGGGCCCGCGAGCAGCAGCAGCAGCGTCAGGAGCCGGATCATGATTCCTGCCGGCCCGTGACGGTGGCGTGCCGGAGCAGCGCCAGTCGCTGCTCATACCGGGCCAGCACCATCTGCTCCAGTGCGCCGTTGCCGGGATCGGACCGCAGGGCCGCCTCCGCCTCGCCGATGGCCTGGTCGATGATCGCGAGGTTGCGCTCCACCACCAGCCGGGTCTCCGGGGCGAGCGCCCCGGCGCCCTGTTGCAGCGCGCGGGTGAGCTCGATGCTCGCGGCGGTGTACTCGGCGCGGCGGGCCGCGAAGGCCCCGGCGTCCGGGGCACCCGGGCCCACCCGGGCAAGGGCGTAGCCGGCCACGAAGAGCGCCACCGCGGCGGCCAGCTGGAGCCAGCGGCTTCGGGCAACAGGATGGTGGCGCACGGTGCCTGCCAGCGGCAGCCGGCTCGCGATGCCCGCCCAGACGGCGTCCGGCGGCGGCAGCGTGCCGGGCAGCGCCCGGGCCCCGTCGGCGATCCGCCGGATGGCCTCGAGCTCAGCCCGGCAGGCGGCGCATGCCGCGAGGTGGGCCTCGACGGCCGGACGCCGGCCCGGGTCCAGCGTGCCGTCGAGGTATTCGTCGAGCAGGGGAGAGTACTCGGTGCAGTTGGTCATCGTTCGAGATGCTCCCGTAGCAGGCGGCGCGCCCGGTGGAGCTGCGCCTTGCTGGTCCCTTCCGCGATCCCCGTGAGCCGGGCGATCTCCTCGTGCTGGTACCCCTCGACATCGTGCAGCACGAACACCGTCCGCGCCCCGGGGGGCAGGGCGGCGATCGCCTGCTCGAGGTCCCCGCCCGGCATGGGCCGGGCGGGCCCGGGGTGCTGCTGCAGGACGGCGTCGTCCTCGAGCGCCAGCCGGGCCGTGCGCCGCCCGGCACTGCGGCGGGACTGCAGTACCTCATTGACGGTGAGCCGGTGCAGCCAGGTGCTGAAGGCGCTGTCTCCACGGAAGCTGCCCAGTCGCTCCCAGACCCGGACAAAGACGTCCTGCGTGTGTTCCACCGCCTCCTCCTGCCGGCCGCTCAGCCGGAGGCAGAGGGCAAAGACCCGCCCGGCGTGCGCCTCGTAGAGGGCACGGAAGGCCATGGGATCCCCGTCCTGGGCCCGGCGGACCGTCTCGTTCATGAAGGCGTGGGCATGAGCGGTGTCGGCTGGTGGGATGCCGAGGACCCGGTGGGGGTTTGAACCCGAATGACCGGGGCAATCTACGTCTCATCCAGCCTTCACGCTCCGTTCACGGGCCCGGTCGCTACTTAGGTTCGGCAGTCCACCGGAGGGAACGATGCGCGTCATCGACGTCATGCAGACCAATCTCCGGACGATTCGCGGCACCGATACGGTGGGTGAGGCGATTTCGCTGCTGGCCGAGAGCCATGTCTCCGGTGTCCCCGTGGTGGACGATCATGGCCGGCTCGTCGGGGTGCTCTCGAACAGCGACATCCTCGAGGCGCTCGCCGAGCACACCGATCCGGAGGCGCGCGAGGCGGTCTTCGAGCAGACGGTGGTGCAGGAGGTCATGACCCCGCGGCCGCAGACGATCAATCCCGAGGCGACCATTCGGGATGCGGCGCAACGGATGCTCTACCTCGAGGTGCACCGGCTCTTCGTGGAACAGGATGGTCGCCTGATCGGCGTGGTGTCGACCACCGATCTGGTGCGGGCGCTGGCGGGCGTGAAGGTCTGAGCCAGGCCACAGGAAAAGGTAGGACACCGGTCTGAGGGGGCCGGTGAGCAGGACACCGGTCTGAGGGGGCCGGTGCGTTGGAAACCGGTCTGAGGGGACCGGTGCAGTACGAAGAAGCCAGAGGCGCCAGCCTCTGGCTTTTTCGTTTGTGGCCCTCCCACCCGTCCAGCTCTTGACGGATTCTGTCCCAAGTCTTACTGTGTCGGTACAGTAATACACTTAGAGGCCTGATCGAATGTTCGAGCAGATCGATCCGCGGAGCGCGACCCCGCTGTACGCCCAGATCGCGACCCGACTCCGGGTGGCCATCGCGGCCGGGGACCTGCTGCCCGGTGCGGGGCTGCCCTCGGTGCGCCAACTCGCCGCCCAGCTGCGGATCAACCCGGCGACGGTGGTGCAGGCCTACCGGGAACTCGAGACGGAGGGATTCTTGGAGATGCGACACGGTGCCGGGACATTCGTGCGCGAGGTCGAGGGGGCCCGGCGGACCCGTGCGCGGGCCGTGGAGGCCACCCGCCTGGTGCGGGCGCTGCTGGCCGAAGCGGCCCGGGCCGGACTCACGGTGGAGGAGCTCCGGCAGGCGCTGGCGGCCGAGCTGCCCGGGAGCGGGGCATGACACTCGCCATCGAGACCCGGGCGCTGGGCTACCGGGCCGGAAAGCAGTTCGCCATCCAGGACCTCGCGCTCAACGTTCCGGCGGGCGCTATCTACGGCTTCCTGGGCCCGAACGGGTCGGGCAAGACCACGACCATCCGGCTGCTGCTCGGCCTGCTGCGTCCCCAGGGGGGCAGCATCTCCGTGCTGGGCCAGGCGGTGCCGGCGCAGCTGCCGGCCATCCTTGGCCGGACCGGCTACGTCCCCGAGCGCCCGCACCTCTATCCCTCGCTCACGGTGCAGGAGGCGATCGCGTATCACCGTGCCTTCCACCCCGCGTGGGACCAGCGCCGCGCCGACGACCTGCTCGCGGGGTTCCTGCTCGAGCCCGGTCGCCTGACCAGCCGCCTCTCCAAGGGTGAGCTGGGCAAGCTCATGCTCCTGCTGGCGCTGGCGCAGTCGCCCGAGCTGCTGGTGCTGGACGAACCGACCGACGGCCTCGACCCGGTGGTGCGGCGCGACGTGCTCACCGCCCTGCTCGACTACGTCAGCCAGCGCGGCGCCACGGTGTTCATCTCGAGCCACCTGGTGCACGAACTCGAGCGCATCTGTGACTGGGTGGGCGTCATGGACCAGGGGCGGCTGGTGGCCGAACTGCCGATGGAGACCTTCAAGAACGGCATCAAGCGGCTGCACGTGTCGGGGGTCCCGGCCGAGGTCGGGCCCGCCCCCTTCGCGCTGATCTCGCGCCTGGTGCAGGATGGCCGCCACGAGACCTGGATCGTCCGCGGGTGGCAGGGCCCGATGCAACAGTACATCGAGGGGCTCGGTGGCACGGTGCGCGAGGTCGTGGACCTCGACCTCGAAGAGGGCTTCGTCGAACTGCTGCGCACCGCGCGCGGTCCCGCCCAGGGGAGGGCCTGATGTTCCGCGCCATACTGTTCACCCAGTGGAAGTGGACCCGCCTGGCCCTGCTGCCGGCGGCGGCGCTCAGCTTCCTGCTCCCCCTCCTGTCCGTCCAGGATCTCCAGGCGGTCCAGGACGGCCTGTCCCCGGCACGCTTCCTCGAGGGGCACGCGCAGATGGGCCCGTTGTACCCGATGCTCGGCGCCATGATCGCCCTGCTGGTGGCCACCGGCGCCTGGGCCGCGGACCACGCCGGACGGCATGTGTACGCGCTGACGCTCCCGATCGCCCGCGAGCGCCTGGTGCTGCTCCGGCTGGGTGCGGGGCTGGCCCTGCTGGCCATTCCCCTGGCGACGCTCTGGCTCGGCTGCCTCCTCGCGGTGGCGGGCGCGCCGCTCCCCAACGGGCTGACCGCCTATCCCAACCTGCTCGCGTTCCGGTTCCTGCTGGCCACGCTGGTGGCCTTCGGGCTGTTCTTTGCGGTGGCCACCGGCACGGCGCGCGCGGCGGGGTGGGTCCTGGCGTTGCTTGCCGCATGGATCCTGGCCCAGGTGCTGTTGAGCAGCGCCGGGTCACGAGTGGACCTGCTGACGCCGGTCCTGGAGCGCCTCCTCACCTGGCCCGGCCCGTTCGACGTGTTCACCGGGCGCTGGGTACTGATCGATGTCTCGGACGGCACTCTCCCTGGCGGCCACGCTGTTGCTCGTCGCGCCAGCGGCGGGGCAGGGGCGCGCGGCCCTCGAGGCGCGTGTCCGCGACCTGCAGGCGCGGGTGGACGCGGTCAACGCCCGCATCCGGGTGCGCGACAGCCTCCTCGACGCCGGTTCCGGCTGGCGCCGCGTGCCACGAGGCCTGCTGGTGCTGGAGGTGCACGGGCAGCGCGACACCGCCGAGGCGGCGGTGGACACGGCCCTCACCCGGCTCGAGGCGACGTACGGTGAAGCCCTGGGCCACGCGCAGCAGATCGTCCTCCGGGCCACCCCGCGCACGTCCCGGGCCGGCCGGGGTCGTCCCGCCGGCATCCCGCAGGGCCTCTCGGTGCAGTTCACCGGCGACGTCATGCCGGGCCAGCCAGCCAGCGCGCCGTTCGTCCCGGCGGGGGCGCCGGTAGGTGACCTGGCCGCGGCCGTCGCCGCGGTGGCTTCCGAAGCGCTCTGGTACCAGGTGGACCGTCCGCTCGCCCGGTGGCATCCGGCGGCGCCGATCGCGGTGCCGGAGTCGCTGCAGGCACGGCGCACGTTCGTGGAGCTCGCCACGTCGGACTTCGCGAGCGCGGCCGGGTGCCTGGCGGGCGGGTTCCAGGACTGCCGCCAGGCGCTTGGGCTGGTGGACGACCCCGCTGATCTCGTGGGCAGCTACTCCCCACGGGATCGGCAGGCGTTCGTCCGGCGGCTCGCACAGGACGCGGTGGGCGAGCGGGCGGGTCTCGCCGGCCAGTGCCTGCAGCTGGGGCAGCAGGAGGCGTGCGACACTCTCCTGCGTGGACGCGAATGGGGACCGATGGTGCCGCTGGGCGAATCGGCCCGGCAGCTGCTCCTGGCGGTTGCCCTGCGGGAAGGTGGCGCGGGGGCCATGGGCAGGTTGCTGGTGCATCCGGACCAGCCGCTGCTGGCGCGCCTGGCCGCCGCGGCGCGCCTGCCGGAGGACGCGCTGCTCGGGCGGTGGCTGCAGGTGGCGCGGCTGTCCCGGGGGGAGGGGCGCGTGGACACCCCGCGCGTGGCGTTCGCCGCCGTGGGCTGGTCGCTGTTTCTCTTCGGCCTGGCCGTGAGGACCTTCCGATGGCGCTGACCTTCCGGCGGTGGTGCCTGCTCCTCTGCCTGCTGCTCGCCGCGGGCGCCGTGGCGCTCTTGCCGCCCGCCGGATTCGATCCCTTCGGGCTCACCGGGGCCTGGGCCCGCTGGTGGTACGACTTCGACCGCACACCGGCCCGGGATCCCCTGCAGCAGGAGCAGCTGGTGCTCGGCCGGACCCTCAACCGGGCGCGCCAGGACCTGACCCACCTGGTCCTGCGGGACAGCCTGGACCACTGGCTGCCGGCGCGGGGGCCGACAGTGAGCCTGGTGCTGCGCGGGCCGGTGCCAGCGCCTGTCGCGGCGAGCATGGGCAGGCTCACCGACAGGCTGGCCAGCGCCCTGGCGCGGCTGGGGCCGATCCCGGGTACCCTGGCGCTTGTGGTGATGGCTGATACCGCCGGCTCCGCGGGGGTCACGGAGGGCAGCCACCTGCTGCTGCCTCCGCCGGGTGCGCCCGGGCGATGCGCGCTGGTCGTGCCCGCGCGGACCCTCCGGCGGGTCGAGGGCGTGCGCCAGACCGAGGAGTCCCTGGCGCCGTGCGTGTTCTACGCGGCCTTCGGGCCACCGGGTCCGGAGGTGGAGCAGTGGCTCTTCCACAGGGGCTTTGACCTGGCGAGCGCGGCCGATTGGTGGGAAGCGCCCGCGCCGCGCGCCGGGAACGCCCTGGATGTCCGCTGGTGGAGTCCCGCCGTGGTGGCCATGATGTTCGACCACCCCTGGCAGCCCCTGGGTTCCCTCCGACTGATGGGCTGCCGGG
>JBGAPX010000150.1:0-7466 GCA_044221045.1 Gemmatimonadales bacterium | reverse complement strand
GGGCGGCCCGCGTCGACGACCGGTCCTGCAACACCCTTACATCGCGTGGGCGGTGTCCCGGGCCATCGTGGTGTCCATCGGCGCGGCAGCCGAGTCCACGACGGGAGCGGCGGCGGTGGTGTCAGCGGCCGGAGCGGCCTCTTCCTTCTTGCCGCAAGCGGCGATGACGAGCACCGCGGCCAGCGCGAGATACTTCTTCATGGCTTCCCTCAACAGGATGAAAATGATGAAAAACGGACGGTGACGGCTTCGTCAGGCCTCCCCGGAGGCCACAAAAACCGCGGGCAAGTTAGTCGAGGGTTCGAGGTTGTCAAGCACGAAACCCGGGCCACGGCGGCCCCACCAGGTGACGGGCATCACCCACCGGCCCGGGAGTGAGCCTGCCGGGCCCCCGGCCAGCGAGGGCGGGCGGGCCGGAACTCCCCCGACGCTCCGGGTTACCTTAGGGACATGACGACCCTCCCGCAGACCCTCGGCGATCTGAAGCGCTCCCCCTGGGCGGACGCCCCCCTCCGCTCCCGCCCCGTCCGTGACGAACTCCGGGGCAATCTCCTCCGCCTGCTGCACCAGGGCGCCCCGCTCTTCCCCGGGATCGTCGGCTACGAGGATACCATCCTCCCGCAGCTGACCAACGCCCTCCTGGCGCGCCATCACTTCATCCTCCTCGGGCTCCGGGGGCAGGCCAAGAGCCGCCTCCTCCGGCAGCTGACCCGGTTCCTGGATGAGCGGGTGCCGATCGTGGCCGGGAGTGAAGTGAATGACGACCCGTTCGCGCCCATTTCCAAGTACGCCCGCGAGCGGCTCGAGGAGCTGGGCGACCGCACCCCGGTCGCCTGGCTGCCGCGGGACCAGCGCTATGTCGAGAAGCTCGCCACGCCGGACGTGACCGTCGCCGACCTGATCGGTGACGTGGACCCGATCAAGGCGGCGCGCGGCGGGCACCTGCTTTCCGACGAGCTCACCATGCACTTCGGCCTGCTGCCCCGGGCCAACCGGGGCATCTTCGCGATCAACGAGCTGCCGGATCTCTCGGGCAAGGTACAGGTGGGGCTCTTCAACATCATGCAGGAGGGCGATGTCCAGATCAAAGGCTACCCGGTCCGCCTGCCGCTGGACGTGCTGCTGGCCTACACCGCGAACCCCGAGGACTACACGGCGCGCGGCAAGATCATCACGCCGCTCAAGGACCGCATCGGCTCCGAGATCATCACCCACTATCCCCGCTCGGTGGAGCTCGGGATGGCGATCACGGCGCAGGAGGCCTGGACCGGCCGGGGCGGCCAGCCCGTCGAGGTGCCGCCGTTCGTGCTGGAAGTGGTGGAACGGGTGGCGTTCGAGGCCCGCGAGGACAAGCGGGTGGACAAGCGCTCGGGAGTGAGCCAGCGGCTGCCGATCAGCGTGCTGGAGCACGCCGTCTCCAACGCCGAGCGCCGGGCCCTGGTGCACGGGGAGCCGGTCGTGGTGCCCCGCATCGGCGACATCTACGCCGCGGTGCCGTCCATCACCGGCAAGCTGGAGCTCGAGTACGAGGGCGAGATGCAGGGCGGCGAGGCGATCGCGAAGGAGCTGATCCGCCGCGCCGCCGGCCGCACCCTCGAGGAGCGGATGGGCGAGATCGGGCTCGACGGCGTGGTGGGCTGGTTCGACGGCGGCGGCGCCCTCAAGGTACGGGGCGACGAGAAGACCGACCTCTGCCTCCGGGGGTTCGCGGTGGTGCCGGGGCTAGTGGACGCCGCGGTGGCGGGTGGGCTGGCCCGCCGCGACCAGCCGGCGGTGCTCGTGGCGGCATGCGAGCTGATCCTGGAGGGGCTCGCGGCGGAGAAGCGCATCAGCCGCAACGAGGAGGCCGGCTACACCCGGGCCCGCCCCGAGCGGCGGGAGCCCGGCGGGCACGGTCACGGAAAAGGCGGCCTGCTGTAGCCTGCGGCGCCCGGGAACGGGCGGGGGGCTTATCTGTCGCCGCGGCGTTCGCGCGTGATGGCGTCGAGGAGTCCCCCGGACGGGGCGTCATCCAGCAGCTGCCAGAACATGATCCCTCCGAGCCCGCGATCAAGTGCGTAACGGGTCTTGGCCCGGACGGAGCGGGGATCGTCGTAGGTGGCGTACTCCCGGGCCGCGCTGTCGTAGGCCCAGGGTGCGGCGGCCACCGAATCCCAGGCGGCCACGAACCCCGGGCCGAGTCCCCGCGGGAGGTCCCGCCAGCTCACGCCCCGCACGAACCGTCCCGGCCGGTATCGCCCCCCATCCAGTGAATCCACGTCACCGAAGACCCGGGCGTAGAACGCGGCGCCGATCACCACCTTCTGCCGCGGCACGCCCAGCGAATCGAGCAACCGCACGGCATGATCCACCGACTCCACCTGGGACGGGGTGCTGTACAGCGGGGTGTGGTGCCCCGTGCGGGTGCTGAAGCCGTGCACCAGGTCGTAACTCATCAGGTGCACCCGGTCCACCAGCGGCATGACCCGGGGCCAGTCCACGGCGGCACGCAGGTACTCGGTGAACCCCCCGGCGGCGAAGGTGATCTCCCGATCCGGCCCCAGCGCCTCGCGGAGGGCCGCGACCAGCGCGGTGAAGCTGGCGCGATCGGCGGGATCATGACGATGCCCGGGGTATCCGGGAATAACGGGATATTCCCAGTCGAGGTCGATGCCGTCGGTGCCGAGCGCATCGCCGAGCCGGCGCACGGACCGCGCGAACGCGCGCCGTCCGCTGTCGCTGGCAAAGACCTCCGAGCAGGGGCCGCATCCTCCCCAGCCACCCAGTGAGAGCAGCACCTTGAGGCCGGGGTGCCGCGCCTTGAGCGCGACGAGGGCAGGGATCGTGGTGCGGGCGGCCACGCTGTCGAGGGCCAGTTCCGCCCCCTGCAGATGCCCGAAGCTGTAGATGAGGTGGGTGAGCTCGCCGACCTGGTAGTTGGTGACGGCCGTGGCGTTCCCGGGGTAGTAGCCGACCACGACGAACGAACGCGTGGGGGCGCAGGCCGCGAGCGCGCCCAGCGCCAGGGCGGAGACTGCCCGCCTACCAGCCCAGCGCACGCGCCCGCGCGAAGATGACCCCGGCCGCACCATCGAGGCCGAGCAGGCCGGTGTTGAGCACCATGTGGTAGTGGGAGGGATCGTCCCAGTCCCGGCCGTAGTGCTCGCGATGGTAGCGCGCGCGGCGGGCATCGGTGTCGTCCATGAGCTGCTCCGCGGCGCGCGCATCGAGCCCGGACGCCTGCATGCCGAGCTGGATCCGGAACGGCCGGCCCGCGACCACCTTCACGTGCAGAGCCTGGATGGCCGTGCCGAGGACCGCCGGGGCGGCGCGCCCCACCAGGACCACCCGTCCCTGCACCGCGGCTTCCTGCACCACCAGTTCCGTGAGCCGGACCAGGTCGGGTTCCTCGGGCCGCATCGCGATACCCAGTTCGGGCACGGCGTATTCCTGGGAGGATGCGGCGAGGGCGCGGGCCAGCCGCTCCACGAAGGTCGGGGCCCGCTCGTCCTCGAGCGCCACCACCTCTGGGGCCACGCCCGCGCGCTGGGCCACCCGGTCCACGATTTCGTTGTCGAGCACGCTCCAGCCGAGCCCGTCGGCCACCAGCCGGGCGACCTCGGAACCGCCGGCGCCATACTGCCGCGACAGGGTGATCAGCATGGGCTCAAGGTTACGCGCCGGCCCCGGCAGCGCCAGACGCGGCGGCTGGCGCCGTCGCGGGCGCCGCGAGCCAGAGGGTGCCGGCGGCCGTCACCAGGGCCCCGAGCGCCAGGCAGATGGGGACCCCGAGATGCTCCGACACCCAGCCGGCCTGCAGGGAGCCGAAGGGCGCCATCCCGAGCACCATCAGGGAGTAGAAGCCCATGACCCGGCCCCGGAGGTGGTCCGGCGCCGTCATCTGCAGTTGTGTGTTGGTGCTGACGTTGTTGAGGATCATGGCGCAGCCGGCCACCGCCAGCGCCGCCGCGGCCTGCCACCAGTGGTCCACCAGCGCCGTGGCCGCCAGCGCGAGGGCAAAGACCATCCCGGCCGCCCGGATGATCCGCAGCCGGGCGAAGCGATGTCCGATCGCCGCCATGCCCAGGGCCCCGATGCTGGCTCCCACGCCCACCGCCGTCATCAGGCCGCCATACCCGTCCGCACCCGTGTGGAGCACGTCCCGCGCGAAGACCGGCAGCATGCTGATGAACGCGAAGCCGAAGATGGCGTACAGCGCTGTCAGGCCGAGCAGCGCCCGGGGGAGCGGCGTGTCGAGCACGTAGCGGGTACCCTCCCGCAGCGTCGAAAGCGCCGAGCGGCCGGTGGACCGGTTCGCGGCCCCGGTGTCCTCCATCAGCAGGAGGCAGGCGATCACGGCCAGGAAGCTCGCGGCGTTGATGAAGAAGCAGGGGGCCACCCCGACCCACGCCACGATGCCGCCCGCCAGCGCGGGGCCGAAGATGCGCGTCAGGTTGAAGTTCGAGCTGTTGAGCGCGATGGCGTTCATCAGGTCCTCCTTGCCCACCATCTCCACGATGAAGGCCTGCCGGATCGGCACCTCGAACGCGGCCGAGGTCCCGTGCACCAGCGCGAGCGCCATGACCCAGCCCACCGTCACGTGGCCCGTCACCGTGAGGAGCGCGAGGGCCAGCGCATCCCCGAGCATGAGCGACTGGAGCAGGATCAGCGCTCGGCGCCGGTGCACCCGGTCGGCGAGCACGCCACCCCAGAGCGTGAACAGGAGGATCGGGAGGGAGGTGAGGGTGCTGACCAGCCCCACATAGAAGGGGGAATCGGTGAGGTCGAGCACCAGCCAGCCCAGCGCCACGACCTGCATCCAGGTCCCGGCCAGCGAGATGAACTGGCCAATGGAAAAGAGCCGGAAGTTCCGGTGGCGGAGGGCGTGGAAGGGGTTCTGGGCGCCGGGGAGCACAATTGAAAGGTAAGGTGTATAGTAGGATATGCGCTTCACCACCTATTCCCGGTATGTCCCCGGCCTCGCGGAGGCGGTGAACCTCCAGGCCCTGCTGGACCAGCTGGGAGACTTCCTCCTCCAGTCCGGCTTTGCCGGCGGCGAGAGCTGGTGGGGCGGCGAAGACCAGGGGGACCGCTCCCTGGACTCGCTCCGCGACGCGATCCTCCGGGCGCTGATGCAGTCCGGTCAGCTGACCCCCGAGATGATGCAGCTGCTCCGCGGAGAGTCCACCGGGGACGCCGCCCGCGACCAGGCGGTGGAGCAGGAGCTGGCGCAGCTGCTGGACGAGATCGTGCGGCGCCTGATGGACGAGGGCTACCTGAACCTGACCGAGGCGCCGCAGCTCCCCGCCGGCTACTCGGCGGTGCTCGGGCCCGAGGGGCAGGCCCGGGCGGCGGCCCGCCAGGTGCAGTTCGGGCTCACCGAGAAGGGGGCCGACTTCCTGGGCTACAAGACGCTCAAGGGTCTGCTCGGGAGCGTGGGGAAGTCGAGCGCCGGCGCCCATGACACGCCCCACCTCGCCACCAGCATCGAGTCCGAGGTCGCGAGCAAGCCGTACGAGTTCGGCGACACGCTCAACCTCGACGTGCCGGCCACCCTGGGCCGCGCGATGGCGCGCGAGGGGCTCGGCGTCCCCCTCAATCTCGAGTACGACGACCTGATGGTGCACCAGTCCGAGTACCGCTCCTCGGCGGCCACCGTCCTCATGCTCGACTGCTCCCACTCGATGATCCTCTACGGCGAGGACCGCTTCACGCCGGCCAAGAAGGTGGCGCTGGCCCTCACCCACCTGATCCGCACCCAGTTCCCGGGCGACTCCATCCGCTGCGTCCTCTTCCATGACACGGCCGAGGAGATCCCCCTCGCCGCGCTGCCGCAGGTGCAGGTGGGGCCGTACCACACCAACACCGCGGAAGGGCTCAAGCAGGCCCGGCGGATCCTGATGGCGCAGAAGAAGGACATGCGGCAGATCATCATGATCACGGACGGGAAGCCCTCCGCCGTGACGCTGCCGGACGGCCAGGTGTACGTCAACTCGGTCGGGCTCGACCCGCGGATCCTGCAGGAGACCTACCGAGAGGTGGCCAACTGCCGCCGCGCCGGCATCATGATCAACACCTTCATGCTGGCGCGCGAGCGGTCCCTGGTGGAGTTCGTGAAGCGGGTCTCGGAGATCTGCCGGGGGAAGGCGTACTTCACCAGCACCATGACGCTGGGCCAGTTCATCCTGATGGACTTCATGAAGCGGAAGACGCGCCGCGTCTCCTAGCGAGGCGACGGGTGGCGCGGGGGCAGGCGCGTCGCCTGCCCCCGCCTCCCGGCCCTACTTCGCGACCACCCGCTTGAGCGACGTCCCCGCCGCCACCTGGGCGTTGCCATCCGCCAGCCCATTGATCAGCGCCAGGTCCTCGATCGGGATGGTCGAGGGATACTGCCGGTTGAACTCGGCCAGCGTCATCGCGCGCGCCACCGGGGTGACCTGGATCCGGTTGGGCTTGACGCCGAGCGCCGCCGGGTCGGTCAGGCGGCGGAAGCTCCCCGCAAAGGCCTGGAAGGCCCGATCGTAGGTGGCGTACGCGGCGGCCGTGATGCCGAGCAGCTGGTACGTGGTTCCGCCGTAGGACACGAAGGTGACGAGGCCGGAGAGGGTGCGGCCATCCTCGGTCTGGGCGGTGAACGCCGCCTGGGCCGCCGGGTTGCCGTTGAGCGTCAGCGACCGCCCCTGCCCGGGCTGGATTCCCTGCTGGCCGAGGAACTTCTGCAGTGCCGTCGCCGGCGGGTCCTGACCGGCGAGGGAAAGCTGGAGCTGCGCGTCCTGTGCCGGGCTCACCCCCATGACGGAGGAGGGCTGGTTGGCGGTCTGCCAGCCGGCGGGGAAGTCCAGCTGGAACGCCAGGTCGGGGTGGAGGAAGCTGCCGTCCTTGAAGTAGCCCTGCCGCGGGTTCTCGCCATACACCATCCCGTCGATGACCCGAAGGAAGGCGTCCCGGTTCACCTTCTTGCCGTCGAGCGGCACCGTGACCTTGGCCAGCCGGCGCTCGGTGGCCTCGATCCGGTTGCCCGGGTCGGGGTGGGTGGACTGCCATTCGGGGATCCGCTGGCCGGCGCGGGCGGTGACCCGCTGCAGGATCTGGAACATGTCCACCATGCGGCGAACGTCGTAGCCGTCGGTGAGCGCGTAGCGGAAGCCGAGGCCATCGGCCTGCGACTCGTCGTCCCGGCCGTACTTGAGGAACAGCACCCCCAGGCCCTGGCTGATCATCCCCAGGTTCTGCGCGATCCGGTCGGAGGCGATGGCGCCGGCCATCAACCCGATCTGGGCCAGCTGCTGCCGGGTCATCTGCTGCACCGAGTGCCGGGCGGTGACGTGCCCGATCTCGTGGCCCAGGACGCTGGCCAGCTCCGCCTCGGAGTTCATGTGCGTGAGGATGCCGCGGGTCACGAAGATGAAACCGCCAGGCAGCGCGAAGGCGTTGACCTGGGGATCGTCCATGACGGTGAAGGTCCAGGGGAGCTTCGGGCGCTCCGT
>JBGAPX010000149.1:0-7989 GCA_044221045.1 Gemmatimonadales bacterium | reverse complement strand
GGCGGCTGGCTGCTGCGGACCTTCCTCCTGCCCGACGAGTTCCGGACCATCGGCCGCTCCTACGCCGAGGACCTGGAGCGGATGGTGAACCTGGGCGGGGATTTCTACCTGACCAAGCGGTTCCGGATCGCGGTGTTCTACGCCACCGTCTTCCTGCCGGAATCGCTCCCGATCCCCGGTGTCCGTGAGGGCACGCAGGCCCTCACCCTGTGGGGGGCCGTGCTGGCGGCGCTGGTCCCGGTCGGGCTGGTGGTGTGGTGGCGCCGCGGCTGGTCGCTCGGTGCCGCGTACGTGGTCGGCTACATCGCGCTCCTCGCGATGTGGCGCATGTCCTCGCCCCGGTTCCTCAGCGTCATCCTGCCGCTACTCATGGCCGCCATCATCGTGTCGCTCGCGGGCTGGCCGGGGCCGCGGCTGCGGCGCGTGGGGCTCGGGCTGGCCGCGCTCCTGGTGACCCTGCTGGTCGTCGAGGGGTGGCGCCGCTGGCAGGTAGACCGGGTGGCGCTCGCGCAGTGCCGGCGAGCCGACCCGCTCGCCGGGCCGGGGTGCTTTCCCCCGGATGCCCGGAGCTTCTTCCGCCTGGCCCGCCGGGTGCCGGAGGTGGTGCCTGCCGACGGGGTGGTCCTCACCGCCCGCGAGGCCACCTTCGCCTACTACAGCGGCCGGACCGGGTCGTACCTCAACCGGGCCTTCACGCCGGACAGCACCCGCATCCTCGGGGGGCTGGAGCGGCAGGGCATCGGGTTCGTGCTCCTGGGCCACACCCACAGCACCGAGGTCCGCCTGCTGGCGCCGGCACTGGCGCGCGAGTGCCAGCGGCTCGACCTGCTTCTCACCGAGCCGGAGCGTACGGCGCTGTTCCGGATCCGGAGCGCGGCGGAGGGGGCGGGGGACCTGCGAGCCTGTGCGGCGCTCGATGCCTACCTCGCCGACTCCACCCCGATCGCCCGCCAGCGGAAGTGACGGGATTCGCCGCGCTTCACCCAGCCCGCCGGACCGGCGCATCCATGTGGCAATGGTCCGCCGTCCGGGTGAGGCCGCCATTGGTGGTGCAACATGTTGCAGGTCAAGAGCTTAGGGCGGATCGGCGGGGCATCGCTCCGTCCCTGGGGAGCGCAGGGAGACGTGGCACCACACTTGCCCCCCTCCGGCCCGGAAACCTGACAACCCACCATGCCAGCGGGAGTTGGACGATTGACGAGCGGGAGCCCTTCCACCGCACGAGGCAGCGAGTCCGATACGCCGCCTGGGGTTCCCGCCCCAAGCGTCGGGGTAGCCGTGCTGGCCCTGGGGAGTCCGGCCGAGATGAGCGCGCTGCTGTCCGCGCTGCTGCCCTCCTCGCGCGAATACCGCGTGGAGGTGGTGGTGCTCTCCCGGGGCGGCGTGGACCCGGCGGTGGAGGAGACCGACCTGTTGCGGGTCGTGTCCCTGCCGCAGGACGCCACGGAGGAGACCATGCGGCGGCAGGCGCTCCTGGAGCTCACGACGGACGTGGTGGTCTTCACCAGCGATCGCGAACCATTGGCGGCCGACTGGTCCGCGGTGCTGCCGCGGCTCAGCCAGGTGGTGGTCAGCCGCGAGGAAGAGGTCTCGGCGGCCGACTGGTTCGGTGTGCTGCGGCGGCTCGGTGCCGCCGAGCCGGGGGCCTGATCGCCGGGACGCGGTGCCGATGAGCGCCGCCCTCTCGGTGGTGGTGCCCTGGGTGAACGAGGCGTCGGACCTGGCGGGGGCGCTGGCGGCGCTCGACCGGGAGCGGGAGGCCGTCGCGCTCGAGGTGCTGGTGCCGGCGCGGCAGGCCCCGTCGGCCGTGGCAGCGATGGCGGCGCGGTTCCCGTGGGCGCGCCTGTTGCCGGCGCCCGCGGAGAGCACCATCCCGGACCTGCGCGCGCTCGCGTTCCGCGCGGCGAGCGCCCCGGCGGTGGCGGTCATCGAGGATCACGTGCTGGTGCCCCCGGGCTGGGCGGGCGCCATGCTGGGTGCCCTGGAGTCGAGTGGGGCCGCGGCGGTGGGCGGCGCGGTCGAGAACGCCGCGACTGAGACGCTGCTCGACTGCGCCGCGTTCCTGTGCGAGTACAGCCAGCTGCTGCCGCCGCTCCCGTCCGGCGAGGTCGCGGGGCTGACCGGCAACAACACGGTGTACCGCCGGTCCGCGCTCGAGGCGGCCCGGTCCGCGTGGGAGGCGGGGCGCTGGGAGGACCACCTGCACGCCGCGCTGCGGGCCGCCGGCGGCAGGCTGGAACAGCGGCCTGAGATCGTGGTGGGGCACCGCAAGCACTACACGCTCGGGGAGTACACCGGGCAGCGGTACCTCTACTCCCGGGCCTGGGCGGGCCTGCACTCGGCGGGCTGGTCGCCGGGGCGCCGCGCGATCCGGGCCATGCTCACGCTGGCGCTGCCGCCGGTGCTGTTCGTCCGCGTGGTGCGCACGGTATGGGGCAAGGGTCGGCACCGGGGGCCGCTGCTCCGGTCCCTGCCGTTGCTCGTGTGGTTCGTCCTGGCGTGGGGGTGGGGCGAGGTTGTCGGCACCGTGGCGGGGCCGGGAACGTCGCTCCGCCGGGTTCGCTAGCGCCGCCGGGTGGGCCGTTCCGCATTTCCGATCGGAGACGTGATGTCGTCTGAGACTGCCGCACCGCGCACCGTCACCCGCATCCAGCCGGGCGACCGGGTCGTCGTCATCGGGGCCGGCCCGGCCGGCCTGACCGCCGCATACCTGCTCTCCAAGAAGGGGTATGCGGTCACGGTGCTCGAGGCCGACGACATCGTCGGCGGCATCTCGCGCACGGCGCAGTACAAGGGCTACCGCTTCGACATCGGCGGCCACCGGTTCTTCACCAAGATCAAGCCGGTCGAGGACCTCTGGTACGAGATCCTGGGCGAGGACTTCATCTCGGTGCCGCGGCTCTCGCGCATCCACTACGACGGCAAGTTCTTCGACTACCCGCTCAAGGCGATGAACGCCCTGCGCGGCCTCGGCCTCTGGAACGCGGTCACCATCGTGCTCAGCTACCTCCGGTGGCACTGGTGGCCCAACCCGGTCGAGGAGAACTTCGAGCAGTGGGTCACCAACCGCTTCGGCAAGAAGCTCTACTCGATCTTCTTCAAGACCTACACCGAGAAGGTGTGGGGCATCCCCTGCACGGAGATCCGCGCCGAGTGGGCGGCGCAGCGGATCCAGGGACTGTCGCTGGCGAAGGCCATCCTGAGCGCGGCGAACCTCAACCGCCGCTCCGACAGCATCAAGACGCTCATCAACGAGTTCCAGTACCCGCGCCTGGGCCCCGGCCAGATGTGGGAGACCTGCACCGACCGGATCCGCGCGATGGGCAACCAGGTGCTGCTGCGCCACTACGCCCACGCCATCGAGACCCGCGACGGCAAGGCGGTCGCCGTGCGGGCCAAGACCGACGCCGGCGAGCAGCGCTTCGAGTGCGAGCACGTCATCAACACCTCGGCGGTCCGCTCGCTGGTGCGGGCGCTCGACCCGGCCCCGCCGCCGGCGGTCGCCCGCGCGGCGGAGGGGCTCAAGTACCGGGACTTCCTGGTCGTGGCCCTGATGCTCGAGGCGGAGAACCTCTTCCCGGACAACTGGATCTACATCCACACGCCGGGCGTGAAGGTGGGCCGGATCCAGAACTTCAACAACTGGAGCAAGGCGATGGTCCCGGTGGCGGGCCACACCTGCCTGGGCCTCGAATATTTCTGCTTCAAGGGCGACGGCCTGTGGGACTCGGCCGACGCCGACCTGGTGAAGCTGGCGACCGAGGAGTTCCTCTCGCTCGACCTGGCCCCGCGGGACACCCGCGTCGTCGACGGCGCGGTGATCCGGATGCCCAAGGCCTACCCGATCTACGATTCCGAGTACCGGGCGCACCTCGACGCCGTCCGGGCCCACATCGACGCCATCCCGAACCTCCACACCGTGGGCCGGAACGGGATGCACAAGTACAACAACGCCGACCACTCGATGCTGACGGCCATGTTCGCGCTGGAGAACATGCACGGTGCCAGGCACGACGTCTGGGCCGTCAACACCGACTACGAATACCACGAGGAACAGAAGCTCGAAGAACAGCAGATCGGTGGCCGGACGGGCGCGGCCGCCGCGGCCGCCGGCTGAGGCATGCGCATCGGGGTCGACGCCACCAGCTGGGCCAACGGCAGGGGCTACGGCCGGTTCACCCGGCACCTCCTCCCGGCGATGGTCCGGCAGGCGCCCGGGGACGAGTTCCTCTGCTTTCTCGACCCCGCCTCGGCGGCGGCGTTCACGCTCGAGGCGCCGAACGTGCGGCGGGTGGTGGTGGCGCAGGGTGCCGCGCCGACGGCGGCGGCGGCGGCGGACGGCTACCGGGCCCCGCTCGACATGCTGCGGCTGACGCGGGCGGTCTGGCGTGCTCCCACGGCGGTGTTCTGGTCGCCGACGGTGTACACCTACTTCCCGCTCCCGCCGGGCCAACGGGCGGTGGTGACGGTGCACGACGCGATCGCGGAGCGGTTCCCGGAGCTCACGCTGCCCTCGCCCCGCGCGCGGCTGTTCTGGAAGCTCAAGGTCCGGCTGGCGCTGGCGCAGTCCCGGCTGGTGCTGACGGTGTCGGAGTATTCGGCCCGCGACCTCGCGGCAGTGCTGGGCGTGGACCGCCGCCGGATCCGGGTCACGGTCGAGGCGCCGGCCGAAGGCTTCCGGCCCAGCGAGACGCCGGCGCTCGCGCGTGCGGCGGCCGGGCCGCGCCGGCGCGCCGCCGGGCGCGGCGTGGTTCACGTACGTCGGGGGCTTCAACCCCCACAAGCACGTGGACACGATTGTCCGGGCCCACGCGGCGCTGTGCCGCGGGCTGGCCGAGCCGCCGCACCTGCTGCTGGTCGGCACGGTGGACAAGGACGTGTTTCACGGCGACCAGGCCGGGATCCGGCGGGCCATCGCCGCCGCGGGTACCGAGGCCCTGGTCCACTGGACGGCATTCGTGCCCGACGACGAGCTCCGCCAGCTGCACAGCGGGGCCGTGGCGCTGCTCCTCCCCTCGGCCTGCGAGGGCTTCGGGCTGCCGGCGGTCGAGGCGGCGGCGTGTGGCACGGCGGTCATCGCCACCACGGCGAGCCCGCTGCCGGAGCTGCTGGCGGGGGGCGGGGAGTTCGTGCCGCCGGCCGATCCCGGTGCGCTGGAGGCGGCGAAGCGGCGGCTGCTCGGCGACGAGCCCTACCGTCGCGGGCTGGCCGCCACGGCCCGGGTCCGGGCCCAGGCGCTGTCCTGGGATCGTGGCGCGGCCGCGGCGCTGGCGGCGCTGCGCGAGGCGGCGGCATGAGCGGGTTGCGGTTCGCGTTCCTGACCACGTTCTACCCGCCGCACAACTTCGGCGGCGACGGGATCGGGATCCAGCGGCTGGCGCGGGGGCTGGTGCGGGCCGGGCACCACGTGACGGTGATCCACGACGTGGATGCCTACAACTCGCTGCACAAGGGCCCCGAGCCTGCGGCGCCGCCGGAACCGGCGGGGCTCGAGGTGATCCGGCTCCGCAGCGGGCTCGGGACGGTCTCGCCGCTGCTGACGCAGCAGCTGGGCCGCCCGGTGGTGAACGGGCCGCGGATCGCGCGGATCCTGGACGAGGGGAAGTTCGACGTCATCAACTTCCACAACGTCTCGCTGATCGGCGGGCCGGGCCTGTTCAAGTACGGCCGCGGGCTCAAGCTGTACATGGCCCACGAGCACTGGCTGGTCTGCCCGAGCCATGTGCTGTGGCGCCACAACCGCGAGCTGTGCACCGGGCGGCAGTGCTTCCGGTGCCAGCTGAGCTACCGGCGGCCGCCGCAGCTGTGGCGGTGGACCGGGTACCTCGAGCGCGAACTGCGGCACGTGGACGCGTTCATCGCGATGAGCGAGTTCAGCCGCCGGAAGCACCAGGAGTTCGGCTTCCCGCGGGAGATGGAGGTGCTGCCCTACTTCCTGCCCGATCCGGAGGCGGGCGGGGCACGGGTGGGCGGGGCCTCGCCGCATCCGCGGCCCTATTTCCTGTTCGTGGGGCGGCTGGAGAAGATCAAGGGACTCGACGACGTGATCCCGGTCTTCCGCGACTTTCCGGACGCGGACCTGGTGATCGCCGGCGACGGCGAGTACGCGGGGACCCTGCGGGCCATGGCGGAGGGCCTGCCCAACGTCCGCTTCCTGGGACGGGTGGCGCCGGAGGAGTTGCGGCGCTACTACGAGCATGCGATCGCGCTGGTGGTGCCGTCGGTCTGCTTCGAGACCTTCGGCATCATCCTGATCGAAGCGTTCAAGCAGGGGACGCCGGTGATCGCGCGGCGCATCGGGCCGTTCCCGGAGATCGTGGCCGCCTCGGGGGGCGCGGAGCTGTTCGCCACCCCGGAGGAGCTGCGGTCGATCCTGGGCCGGCTCCAGGCGGAACCGGCGGAGCGGGAAGCGCTGGCGCGGGCCTGCTACCGCGGCTTCCTGACGAACTGGACGGAGAAGGCGGTCATCCCGCGCTACCTGGCGATCGTCCGGCGGGCGGCCGAGCGGAAGGCGGCGCAGGCGGAGCNNNGCCATCGTGGCCCGCCCGGGGCATTCCTGCCCCATCCCGGCGCTCCGGCGTCGCGGTGCCTAAGGGGGACGCATGCGGGTATTCATCACGGGCGGCGCGGGCTTCATCGGATCCCACCTCGCCGAGCGGCTGCTGGAGCGGGGTGACCGGGTGCTGGTCCTCGACGACCTCTCCACGGGCACGATGGACAACATCCAGCACCTCATCGGGCGGCCCGGCTTCGAGTACCGGATCGGCACCGCGCTCGACCTCCCGCTGGTCACCGAATGCGTGGACCGCTGCGACGTGACCGTGCACCTGGCGGCCGCGGTCGGGGTCAAGCTCATCGTGGAGCGCCCGGTCCACACCATCGAGACCAACGTCGGCTGCACCGAGACCGTCCTCGACGCCGCCGCCAAGAAGCAGAAGCTGGTGCTGGTGGCCAGCACCTCGGAGGTCTACGGCAAGAGCGCCAAGATCCCCTTCAGCGAGGAAGACGACCTGCAGCTGGGCCCGACCAGCCACAGCCGGTGGGCCTACGCCTGCTCCAAGGCGCTGGACGAGTGGCTGGCGCTGGCGTACCTGCGGGAAAAGAAGGTGCCGGTGATCCTGGCCCGCTTCTTCAACACGGTGGGGCCCCGCCAGACCGGCCGCTACGGGATGGTGCTGCCCAACTTCGCCGCGCAGGCGCTGGCGGGGGAGCCGCTCACGGTGTACGGCACCGGCACCCAGTCGCGCTGCTTCGGGCACGTCAACGACGCGGTGGAATCCATCCTCCGGCTGATCGCGACCCCCGCCGCGGTGGGCCAGGTCTACAACGTGGGCAACGACGAGGAAGTGACGATCCTCCAGCTGGCGGAACGGGTGCGGGCCGCGGCGGGCTCGAGCTCCGAGATCCGGCTGGTGCCCTACAACGAGGCGTACCCGGAGGGCTTCGAGGACATGCATCGCCGGGTGCCGGACGTGCGCAAGCTGGAGCGGGCGATCGGCTTCCGTCCGCGCACGCCGCTGGCGCAGATCATCGCCGACGTGCTCGCGGACCAGAAGGCGAGGCTGGCGGCCCGGTAGGCGCCCGCGCGCCTGCCGCGGCCGCCCGGCGACCGGACGATGCGCGCGATCCTGACGTACCACTCGCTCGACGGGTCGGGGTCCCCGATCTCGGTGGCGCCGGAGGCGTTCGGGCGGCACGTGGCCTGGCTGGCCTCGGGGCGGGTGCGGGTGGTGGGCCTGGCGGAGCTGCTCGCGCTCCCGCCGGACGCCGACGCGGTGGCCCTGACCTTCGACGACGCCTTCGGGAACTTCGTCGAGGTCGCGGCACCGCGGCTCCAGGACCACGGGCTGCCCGCCACGGTCTACGTCGTGCCGGGCCACGTGGGCGGCAGCAACGCCTGGGGTGGGGTCCGGGACCCGCGGGTGCCGACGCTGCCCCTCGCCGGCTGGGAGCAGCTGGGCCGCCTGGTGGAGGCGGGGGTACGGCTGG